>CAZGJB010000052.1:10583-15219 GCA_964526145.1 uncultured Opitutaceae bacterium | reverse complement strand
GCACGCGCGTCAGGTGGAAAAAACCCGTCAGGTCCGACCCGATTTACTCAAATAACTGCAAAGCCATGAACCCGATCATCAAAGAAATCACCTCCGCGCAGGTCAAGAAAGACACCCCGGCGTTCCGCGTCGGCGACGGCGTGAAGGTGCACACCAAGGTCCGCGAGGGCGACAAAGAGCGCATCCAGATTTTCGCCGGCATCGTCATCGCCATCAAGGGGCATGGCATCCATGAGACCTTCACCGTCCGCCGCATCAGCTACGGCGAGGGCGTCGAGCGCGTGTTCCCCGTGAACTCGCCCATGATCGAGAAGATCGAGGTCGACCGCGAGTCCGAGCCCATGAAGGCCCGCCTCTACTACCTGCGCAGCCGCACCGGCAAGGCCGCCATGGCCATCAAGGAAAAGCGCCTCACCCACAAGGCCGCGACTCCGGCCAGCTGATCGCACCGCGAGTTATTCCTTTCGACGCGAACCCTCCGGGGTTCGCGTTTTTTTGTCGCCAGAATCTGCTTCCCCGCGGTCGGGCGCCTCGTAAGGTCGGGGGCAAGATTCCCATGACCCTGCAAACCCACCTCCTGACCAAGGCCGCCAATCAGGCCCGCGGGCTCGCGATCGACGCCGTCCACGCCTGCTCCTCCGGTCATCTCGGCCTCCCGCTCGGCGCCGCCGAGATCGGCGCCGTCCTCTTCGGCCACGCCCTCGTCCACAATCCCGAGCGCCCGCGCTGGCTCAACCGCGACCGCTTCATCCTCTCCGCCGGCCACGGCAGCATGTTCCTCTATTCGTGGCTCCACCTCAGCGGCTACGCCGTCTCGCTCGACGAGGTGATGAAGTTCCGCGTGCTGCACAGCAGCACCCCGGGTCACCCCGAGTTCGGCGAGACCCCCGGCGTCGAATGCACCACCGGCCCGCTGGGCCAGGGCATCGGCAACGCCGTCGGCATGGCCGTCGCCGGCCAGATGGCCGCCGCGCGCTTCAACACCGCGGAGCACGCGATCTTCGACTACCACGTCGTCTGCCTCGCCGGCGACGGCTGCATGCAGGAGGGCGTCGCCATGGAGGCCGTCGCCTTCGCCGGGCACCAGAAGCTCGACAACCTGATCCTCATCTACGACGCCAACGACGTCACCCTCGACGCCATGGCGGACCGCACCCAGAGCGAGAACACCGCCGCCCGCTTCAAGGCCGTCGGCTGGGATGTGCAGACGATCGACGGCCACGACCTCGCCGCCGTGCTCAAGGCCTTCAACAAGGCCAAGAAGACCAAGAGCGGCAAACCGCAGCTCATCATCGCCAAGACCGAGATCGCCCGCGGCATCCCCGAGGTCGCCGGCACCGCCAAGGGCCACGGTGAGGGCGGCGCCAAGTTCTCCGCCACCGCGCGCGCCGGGCTCGGCCTGCCCGCCGACCAGCACTTTTTCGTCAGCGACGACGTCCGCGCCTACTTCGCCAACCACAAGGCCCGCCTCATCCGCGCCTGCAACAAGTGGCACAAGACCTACAAGGCCTGGCGCGAGGCCAATCCGGCCCAGGCCGCGCTCCTCGACAGCGCCAGCCAGGCCCCCGTCGCCGCCGACCTGCTCGCGAAGATCCCGGCGTTCCCCGCCGACGCCAAGCTCGCCACCCGCGCCGCGGGCCGCGACGCGCTCCAGCCGGTGGCCGCCGCGCTGCCGCTCCTCATCGGCGGCAGCGCCGACCTCTACGGCTCGACGCTCAACTACATCGCCGCCGACAAGGATTTCGACGCCGCCAGCCGCACCGGCCGCAATGTCCGCTTCGGCATCCGCGAGCACGGCATGGCCGCCATCGCCAACGGCCTCGCCTACGACGGCCTCTTCCGCCCGTCCATCGCGACCTTCCTCGTCTTCGCCGACTACTCGCGTCCGTCCATGCGCATCGCGGCCCTCGCGAAGCTGCCGGTCGTCTATATCTACACGCACGATTCCATCGGAGTGGGGGAGGACGGCCCGACCCACCAGCCGGTCGAGACCGTCTCCGGCCTGCGCCTGATCCCGAACCTCGATGTCATCCGTCCCGCCGATCCCGAGGAGACCGCCGGCGCCTTCGCCGCCGCCCTCGAGCGCACCGACGGCCCCACGCTGCTGGCCCTCACGCGCCAGGCGGTGCCGATGCTCAACGACATCCCGGTCGAGCAGCGGCGCCAGGGTGTCCTCCGCGGCGGCTACATCGCCGTCAAGGAAACCGCTCCGCTCACCCACATCCTCCTCGCCGCCGGCAGCGAACTGCAGCTCGCCGTCGCCGCGGCCAAGGAACTGGGCGCCGGCGTCCGGGTCGTCTCCCTGCCGTCCTTCTCCCGCTTCGACCGCCAGTCCGCCGAGTACCGCGAAAGCGTCCTGCCGTCCGCCTGCCGCGCCCGCGTGGCGGTCGAGGCCGGCGTCACCGGCCTCTGGACCAAGTACACGGGCCTCGACGGCAAGGTCGTCGGCATCGACCGCTTCGGCCTCAGCGCTCCCGCACCCCAGGTCTATCAGGAGCTGGGCGTGACGACGGCGGCCGTCGTGGCCGCGGCGCGGACGCTGACCTGAGTTTTTTCGGGATTTTCTGCAGACTGGGCTTGCCTTAGTAGTTAGCATCCTAACTATCAGCTTCCTGATAGTTATCATGCCGGACCATTCCATGCCCTATCTGCTCCTCAAGGACCTCCCACGCTACGAGTGCCTGCTCGAAGCGGCGCGCGAGTTTCCCGACCTCGACCCGTCGGCGGCGGAGGCGTTCCTGCAGCTTCTGCGCACGAGCGACGAGGCCTATGGCCTGAATGCGCGGAACATGGCCGCCCACGGGATCTCAGCCGGGCGGTTCAGCGTGCTGATGCTGCTCTGGCGCGGCGACCGCGCCCGGTGTGCCGCCGGGCCGGCGGCGGGCGATTGCGGCCCGCGCACCCCGGCGTGCCTGGCCGACGCCTGCGGGGTCACCCGGGCCACGATGACCGGCCTGATCGACACCCTCGAGCGCGATGGCTTCGTCAAGCGCGAACCCGACCCGGCCGCCCGCCGGATGATGACCGTGCAGCTGACGCCCAAGGCCGAGGAATTCCTGCGCCGCTATCTCCCGACCCATTTCCGGATCACCTCAGCCATCATGGGCGTCCTTTCGGAAGCCGAGCGTAAGACTTTCGTGCGCTTGCTCGTCAAGGTACAGCAACAGGCCTCGACCTTGGCTGCCGCCTCCCGGCCGACATAACTTTGAAACTTTTTCACCTCACACCGCTTCTAACCACCACACCATGTTCAAGAAAATCATCATCACTGCCGGCGGGCTTCTCCTGATCGTCGGCCTGCTTGGCGGAATCAAGGGCATGCAGATCGCTGCCCTTATTGCCTCCGGGGCGAATGCCACGATGCCCCCTGAAGTCGTCACCACCATCGCGGTGACCGAGGATCGCTGGGAACCCACCCTGAAGGCCGTGGGTTCGGTCACCGCCGTGCAGGGTGTGACCGTGGCGGCCGAGTCTCCCGGCAAGGTCGTCGCCATCCACTTCGAGCCCGGCGCCACCGTCCAGGCTGGCGACCTGCTGCTCCAGCAGGACACCTCCATCGAGGAGGCGATGCTCCGTTCCGCCGAGGCGAGCATGGCGCTGGCCAAGGTCAATCTCGCGCGCGCCCAGGAGCTCATCGGCAAGGCCACGATCGCCCAGTCCGAGCTCGACGCGGCCGACGCCCAGTTCAAGCAGGCGCAGGCCCAGGCCGACAATGTGCGGGCCACCATCGCGAAGAAGACGATCCGTGCACCGTTTTCCGGCCGCCTGGGCATCCGGCTCGTCAACCTCGGCCAGACGCTCAAGGAGGGTGAGGCCATCGTCTCCCTGCAGACGCTCGATCCCATCTTCATCAACTTCACCCTGCCGCAGCAGGAGCTCGCCCGCCTCAACCTCGACCTCACGGTGCGGGTGACCAGCGACGCGGCCCCGGGGCAGACCTTCGAGGGCAAGATCACCGCGATCAACCCCGATGTCGACGCCGCCACCCGCAACGTCCGCGTCCAGGCCACACTCGCGAATTCCTCCGCCGTCCTGCGGCCGGGCATGTTCGCCAGCGTGGCCGTGGTGCTGCCGATGAACGATTCCATCCTCGCCATCCCGGCCACGGCGGTGCTCTATGCGCCCTACGGCGACTCCGTGTTCGTCGTCGAGGACGCCAAGGAGGGCGGCGGCAAGGTCGTGCGCCAGCAGTTCGTCCGCCTGGGTGTCACCCGCGGCGACTTCGTGGCCGTCAAGTCGGGCCTCAAGGCCGGCGAGACCGTCGTGACCACCGGCGTCTTCAAGCTGCGCAACGGCGCGGCCGTCGCCATCGACAACGCGCTGTCGCCCGAGTTCAAGCTCGATCCCAAGCCGAACGATTCCTGAGGGCCGCCACCACACCAACGCCCGTTTCCCGGCCGCGCGTCCCCGCGTGGCGTAGGCCGGCAAGCGACCCCCACCCATGAAATTCACCGACATGTTCATCCGCCGCCCGGTGCTGGCGATCGTGGTCAACCTCGTGATCATCATCGCCGGCTTCCAGGCCATGCGCACGCTCAACGTGCGCCAGTATCCCCGCAGCGAAAACGCCTCCGTCACCGTCACCACGGTGTACGTCGGCGCCAGCGCCGAGCTCGTCCGCGGCTTCATCACCACG
>CAZGJB010000052.1:0-10573 GCA_964526145.1 uncultured Opitutaceae bacterium | reverse complement strand
GCCCCTCGAGCGCGCCATCGCGGCGGCCGACGGCATCGACTACATCCAGTCGCAGAGCAGCCAGGGCGTCTCGACGATCACCGCCCGGCTCAAGCTCAACTATGACGCCACGAAGGCCCTGGCCGAGATCGGGTCCAAGGTCGACCAGGTCCGCGGCGAACTCCCGCCCGAGGCCGAGGTGCCGGTCATCAACATCGAGTCGGCCGACAGCCGGTTCGCCTCCGCGTACCTGAGCTTCAACTCGGACGTCCTCGAGCAGAACGAGATCACGGACTACCTCGTCCGCGCCATCCAGCCCCGGCTCTCCGCCGTGACGGGCGTTCAGCGCGCCGACATCCTCGGCGCCCGCACCTTCGCCATGCGCGCCTGGCTCAAGCCCGAGCGCATGGCGGCGCTCAACATCAGCCCCGTCCAGGTGCGCACCGCCCTCGCAGCGAACAACTACCTCGCCGCCGTCGGCAGCACCAAGGGCTCGCTCGTGCAGGTGAACCTCACGGCTAACACCGACCTGCGCTCGGTGGAGGAGTTCAAGCAGCTCGTCATCCGTGAACAGAACGACAGCGTCGTGCGTCTCGGCGACATCGCCGACGTCGTCCTCGGGGCCGAGGACTACAGCGCCGACGTGCGCTTCTCGGGCCAGACCGCCGTGTTCATGGGCATCTGGGCACTGCCGAATGCCAACTCGATCGATGTCATCAAGGCCGTCCGCGTCGAGATGGAGGCGATCCAGAAGGAGCTGCCCAGCGGCGTGGAGGCGATCATCGCCTATGACGCCACGGACTACATCAACAACGCCATCAACGAGGTCGTCCACACCCTGGTCGACACGCTGATCATCGTGGTGATCATCATCTTCCTCTTCCTGGGCACCTTCCGCTCCGTGCTGGTCCCGGTGATCGCCATCCCGCTCTCGCTCATCGGCGCGATCTTCCTGATGCAGCTCTTCGGGTTCACGATCAACCTGCTGACGCTGCTCGCGATCGTGCTCTCGGTCGGTCTCGTCGTCGACGACGCCATCGTCGTCGTCGAGAACGTCGAGCGCCACCTCCGCAACGGCGAGTCGCCGATGGATGCCGCCATCCTCGGCGCCCGCGAGCTCGTTGGTCCGATCATCGCGATGACCATCACGCTCGCGGCGGTGTACGCCCCGATCGGCCTGCAGGGCGGCCTCACCGGCTCGCTCTTCCGCGAGTTCGCCTTCACCCTCGCCGGCGCGGTCACGATCTCCGGCATCGTCGCCCTGACGCTCTCCCCGATGATGTCGTCGCGCCTCCTGCGCGCCTCCGACGAGGAGCACGGCTTCGCGGGCATGATCAACCGGCACTTCGAGAAGCTGAAGGCCTTCTATGGCCGCCTCCTCGACATCGCGCTGGCCAACCGCCGCTACGTGTACGCGGTGTGGATCACGCTCGGCGTGCTCGGCTACGCGATGATCACCCAGTCGTCCGGCGAACTCGCCCCCACCGAGGACCAGGGCATCATCTTCGGCATCGTCGACGCCTCCGCCAACGCGACGCTCGACCAGACCGCGAAGTTCACCGCCGCCGCCAACGAGGCGCTGCAGACCATCCCGGAGAAGAACTTCATGTTCCAGATCACCTTCGCCAACCAGGGCTTCGGCGGCCTCGTGCTCCAGCCCTGGGAAAAGCGCGAGCGAACGGTCTTCGAGATCATGCCCGAGGCGCAGGCCAAGCTGGCCGCGATCCCCGGCATCCAGATGTTCCCGGTCACGCCCCCGGCGCTCCCCGGCGGCGGCGACTTCCCAGTCGAGTTCGTCATCGCCTCGACGGCCGACACGGAGCAGATCCTCAAGTTCGCCCACCAGATCCAGGAAGCGGCGATGAAGAGCGGCAAGTTCTACTTCCCGCCGATCATCGACGTGAAGATCGACCAGCCCGAGGCCGAGCTCATCATCGACCGCGAGAAGGTCGCGAACATGGGTCTCAACCTCCAGCAGGTCGGCGCCGACGTGGCCTCCGCCCTCGGCGGCAACTACGTCAACCGCTTCAGCATCGCCGGCCGCAGCTACAAGGTCATCCCGCAGGTCAAGCGCGTGGACCGGCTCAACCCGGACCAGCTCACCGACATCTATGTCACCGGCCCGGGCGGCCAGCTCGTGCCGCTGAGCACGTTCGCCACCATCCAGACCAAGGTCGTGCCGCGGTCCCTCAACCGCTTCCAGCAGCTCAACGCGGTCAAGATCTCCGGCGTCGCCGGCCTGCCGCTCGACCAGGCCCTGCGCCTGCTCGAGGACGAGGCCGCCAAGATCCTGCCCAAGGGCTACGTCATCGACTACACCGGCGAGTCGCGCCAGCTGCGCACTGAGGGCGGCAACGCCAAGTTCTGGACCACGATGGGTCTCGCCACGGTCCTCATCTTCCTCGTGCTCGCGGCGCAGTTCAACAGCTTCCGCGATCCCATGGTCATCCTCCTCGGCTCTGTGCCGCTGGCGATCTTTGGCGCCTCGGTCTTCATGTTCCTGAAGATGCCGGCCCCGAACGTGCCGTTCTTCACGGACGGCTGGACGACCACGTTCAACATCTACTCGCAGGTGGGTCTGGTCACGCTTGTCGGCCTGATCGCCAAGAACGGCATCCTCATCGTCGAGTTCGCCAACCAGCGGCAGCTGGCCGGCGCCTCGAAGTACGAGGCCGTGCACGACGCCGCCCTGACGCGCCTGCGGCCCATCCTCATGACCACCGCGGCGACCGTCGCCGGCCACTTCCCGCTGACCCTCGTCACGGGCGCCGGCGCCGCCGCGCGCAATTCCATCGGCCTCACCCTCGTCGGCGGCATGACCATCGGCACAGCGTTTACGCTTTTCGTGGTCCCGGCCCTGTACATGCTGATTGCCAAGGAACGCCAGGCCGAAGACCGCGCGGTTGCAACCGCTCCCGTGCCGGTCCCGGCCCCGGTCGCCAAATGATTGTCCCGTTCGTCCTATGAAATCCGTCCCAACCACCCTGCTCGTCGCCCTGATACTGGCTGCCAGCCTCCCGCTGGCGGCCCAGACGCCGCCCTTCCAGCGCGACGGCCAGCC
Source organism: uncultured Opitutaceae bacterium (assembly GCA_964526145.1). GTDB lineage: Bacteria > Verrucomicrobiota > Verrucomicrobiia > Opitutales > Opitutaceae > UBA2377. The sequence continues at coordinate 7,533 of CAZGJB010000052.1, read as the reverse complement.
TGATCCCGACTTCGCGGTGCCGGAGGAGCTCAGCCTGACCTATGCGCTCTCCTTCGCGCTCGATAACAACTACGCCATCCGCCAGGCGCAGGAGCGCATCCGGGAGCAGGAGGGCATCATCCTCGAGGTCCGCTCGGCGCAGATCCCCAACCTCAGCGCCAGCGCGGACTACACCCGCAACGCCAAGGACGTCTCGGCGTCCATGCCCGCGCAGACCCGCGACTGGGGTTTCTCGGTGCAGGCCACCCAGGTGGTCTTCGCCGGCGGCGGCGTCACCGCCGGGGTCAAGGGCTCGCAGCTCGCCCGCGAGGCCGCCGCCCTCGAGCTCCAGGGCGTGATCAACGAGCAGCTCCTGCTGGTCCGCCAGCGCTTCTACTCGGTGCTGCTCGCGCAGCAGCGCATCGGCGTCCAGGAGGAGAACGTCAAGTTGCTCGAGGAGCAGCTCAAGGACGCGCGCAATCGTTTCGAGGCCGGCGCCACCTCCAACTTCGAGGTCCTCCGTGCCGAGGTCGCCCTCGCCAACGGGCGCCCGGCGCTCATCACCGCCCGCAATGCCTACCGCGTGGCGATCGAGGAGATGCGCCAGGTGCTCGGCTTCGCCAACGCCCGCGGCCCCGCCGTCACCAAGGTCCCGCAGTTCGTGGGCACGCTCGAGGCCGGCCCGCAGCCCGCCTACGATCTCCGCGACGCCCTGGAACGCGCCCGTACCCAGCGGCCCGAGCTCCAGCGTCTCGCCCGACTCGAGGACGCCGGCGAGCAGCAGGTCATCGTCTCGCGCTCCAACTACGTCCCGCAGGTCGCCGCCTTCGGGCGCTACGACTGGGTCCGCGGCGGCCCCTCCAGCGGCTGGAGCGACCGGCGCGACGGCTGGACCGCCGGCCTGCAGGCTTCGTGGGATCTCTTTGACGGCCGCGCCACCGCCGGCCGCGTCGCCCAGGCCAAGTCCCGTCTGGTCCAGACCAAGCTCGCGCTCGACGAGGCCACGCTCGCCATCGACGTCGAGGTCCGCCGCGCCCATTCCGCCCTCACCGAGGCCTGGGAACTCGTCGAGGCCTCCGGCAAGGTCGTCGAGCAGGCCACCGAGGCCCTGCGCCTCGCCAATGTCCGCTACGGTGCGGGCACGGCCACCCAGCTCGACGTCCTGACCAGCCAGGTCGCGCTCACCGACGCCCGGCTGAACCAGCTCGTCGCCTTCTACAACCACAACGTCGCGCTCGCCGCCATGCGCAAGGCCCTCGGCGACCCCGACCCGCTGCTTTAGTCCGTTGGCGCGGGCGCGCCGCCAGCAGGCGCATTCGTCGCAACTCCTGCCGCCCCACGGTGTCATTGCCCAGCGCGCATGAATAGGCCCCTCCGCTTCTTCCTGATCGGCCTAGCCACTTTGGCCGGCCTGCTGCTGGTTGCCACGCTCCTGGCGTTCACGCCGGCCGTCCAAACTTGGGCCGCGCGCCGTGTGCTGTCCGGCGAGCCCGGCTATCAGGTCACCCTCGGTCGTCTGGCCGCAGGCCTGCATCAGGTGCGGGTGGAGGGCGTGCGCTTCCAGTCCGGCGGCACCGTCCTCCATCTCCCGGCGGCCACGGCTGACCTCGCGGTCATCGACGCGGTCGGCCGCGATCGCCTGGCGATCCGGAGCCTGGTTGCCCGCGGTTGGACCCTCGACCTCACGGCGGCCAACGGCGCGGTTTCGCCGGCCGCGACCGCGCCGGCAACGCCCGAAGCCGCAGCCGCGGCGGTTGCCCTGGTCTTCCGGGGCATCTTCACCGACCTCCGGCTCCCCGCCGATCTCGTGGTCGACGGCGTCGACCTCGCCGGCGAAGTCATTTTGCCCGGCCCGCCGGGCCAGCCCGCCACGCGCGCCCAGGTCACCGTGCAGGGTGGAGGCCTCGCCGGAGGCCGGGAAGGCGCCTTCACCTTTGCCGCCCGCTTCGCCCTCGCCGGGGCGGACTCGCCGGTTCGCTCGCTCGAGGTCAATGGCCGCCTCGAGGCGACCATGGACACGCCCCGGACCTTCACCCGGCTCGGCGCCCGCTTCGACGCCCGGGCGGCCGGATCCGCGTTGTCGTCGGATGTGCAGCTCACCGCCGAGGTCATCGCGGCGCGCGTGCCGGGCGGCGAGAATTACACCCTCAACGTCCAGTCGCTCGGCAAGCGCCTCGTCGACCTGCAGGCCAATTACCCGGCCGAAAGCGCCCGCTTCGGCGGCGTGTGGAAGCTCGACGTGCGCGACACCGACCTCGCGCCCTTCGCCCTCGGTCGGCCGCTGCCGGCCTTCGAGGCCGTGGGTGCGGGCATGTTCGAGTCGGACACCGCCTTCGACGTCGTCCACGCCGCGGGCCGGCTCCAGTCCTCGGCCAGCCGCCTCGGCATCTTCCGCCCCGAACTCGACGCCATCGGCGTCGTCGGTCTCTTCAGCGAGTTCGATCTCACGCTTCACCAAGGCGCCGTGCGCGTCGACCGTCTCCTTCTCAATGTCAGCCGCCCGGAGGCCGTCCTCGCCGTCCAGTCGCAGCAGGCCTTCGAGTTCAAGCCGCGCACGGGTGAGCTCAAGGTGGCGGACCCGGCTGCTGATCTGGTGGTGATTCACCTCCAGGACCTGCCGGTGCGCTGGCTGGCGCCCTTTGCGCAGCCCTACGTGCTCACGGGCGGGGCGATCCGCGGCGAACTCACCGCCGGTGCCGCCGGCGGCGGCCTGGTCGTGCGCACGCGTACGCCGCTGCGCCTCGATGGGCTGGCGTTGTCCGACAACCAGCGGCCGTTGCTCGCCCACCTCGATGTCGAAGCCGAGGCCAGCGCGGCGTATTCGCCCCTTGGCTGGCAGGTGGACCTGACCGCCCTGCGGTTCGGCCGGGGCGCAACGCCTTGGCTCACGCTCACGGCCAAGGCCGGGCGGCGCGCCGGCGCGGACCAGCCCATCAAGGCCACCGGTCGCTGGAGCGCGCTGCTTCCGGCCCTGCTGCAGCAACCGATCCTGGAGGGCACGGCCAACCTGACAGGTGGCCGCGGGCAGGGTGACTTCACGGTCAGCCTGGGCACCAGTCAGGCGTTGCAGGCCAACCTGCGTTTTGACGAGTTGGCCGTGTCGACGGGCGAAAGCCTGCCGACCATCTCCGCCGACCTTCGCGCCGATACCGCGGCCGATGGCCGGACCGAGTTCAATCTCCCGCTCGTCATCAGCCAACCGGCCCGCTCGCGCCAGTCCGATCTGACCGTCGCCGGATCATTGCAGGCCCAGGGCGACAGTCACCAGATCGAGGCCCGGGTCACGAGTCGCGAGGTTTTCCTCGAGGACGTCCAAGTGCTGGCCGCGATCACCGCTGCGACGTCCGAGGCGGCCTCGACGCCGGCGGACGGCGGCACCGAACCCCGGCCGTTCTGGGCCGGCTTCGGTGGCCGGATCGAGCTGGCGCTGCAGCGGCTCCATTTCCTCGACCAGTTCGAGGTGAGCAACGTCACGGGTACCGTGCGGCTCGAACCCGGCTCGCTGAAGGTCCCGGAGATCCAGCTGGGGCTGGGGCAGGAGGGGACGGCCAAAGTGACCGGCGGCCTCGCCTTCGACCCCGCCTCCCACCAGCCGTACGTGCTCGACGGCGACCTCAACGTGCGCGACTTCAATCCCCGGACTCTGTTCGCCTCGCTCGGGTCGGACCAGGCGGCCACGGTTGACGGCCGTTTTGACCTCAACAGCCACATGACCGGTCGCGCGGCGACCCTGCCCGAGGTCCTCGGGGCGGCGCAGGGTGCCGTCCAGCTCACCAGCAAGGCCGGTGTCTTCCATGGCCTGCCTGTCAACGTGGCGAGCAAGGCCGAGTCCACCAGCCGCATCGCCGCCGGCGTGGCCGCGGTCGGCAGCCTGCTGGGATCCGTCACCGGCAAGAAGGAATATGCCGACATCGCCAACCGCGCGCAGGCGGTCTCGGAGGTTTCGCGGCTCCTGGCGGCGATTCCCTACGACCAGCTGAGCGTGAAGGTCACGCGCGACGACGCCCGCACTGCGCGGCTCGAGGAATTCACCCTCATCTCGCCCGAGTTGCGCCTTTCCGGCGACGGCCGGGCCGCGGTCGAGCCGGGCGCGTCGATCCTCGATGGGGCGCTCGCCATGGAGTTCAAGCTGCGGGCCCGCGGACGGGCGGCGCACCTCCTGAAATATCTCGGCACGCTCGAGGGCGAGCCCGACGTCCTTGGTTACACCGGCTGCAACCTCCCGCTGCGCATCGGCGGCACGCTGCGCGCACCCGACACCAGCGAGATCAACCGCACGCTCACCGCCCTTGCCGTGGAGAAGTCCGGCGCCGGCGACCTGCTCAACAAGCTCCTCGGCGGCGGAAAATAATCCCGGGAGCGCGGTTGCCAAACCGCTTGCCTTGCCCGGTTCAATCCACTGAAACGATGTCATCTTGGCTTCGTCGTCTCCGACCGCGTCGCGTCCCTTTCTGCCCTCCGGCATCACCGTGCTCAACCGGGCGCTGGGCGTTTGGACCCTGCTGGGATTGGGGTTTCTCTACCTGCCCATCGCGGTCCTCGTCGTCTATTCGTTCAATTCGTCGCGGCTGAACATCATCTGGGAGGGCTTCACCCTCGACTGGTACGCCCGCCTCTGGGCCAACGGACCGTTGATCAAGGCGGCCAAGAACAGCCTCGTCATCGCCGGGGTCAGCACCGCCCTGTCGGTCGTCCTCGGCACCGCCGGCGCCTGGCTGCTCCATCGCTACCGTTACCGGTTCGCCCGCAGCATCCAGACGCTCGTGGCCATCCCGATGGTCATGCCGGAGATCCTGATGGGCATCAGCCTGCTCATCCTCTTCGCCACGGCGGGGGTGCGCCTCGGTTTCACGAGCGTCATCATCGGCCACGTCACGTTCTGCTTCCCGTTCGTGCTGGTCGCCGTCCAGGCGCGGCTCCAGGGCCTCGATCCCGCCCTCGAGGAGGCGGCGCTCGATCTCGGGGCGACGCCATTCAAGGCCTTCTGGTTCGTCATCATCCCCAGCCTGCGGCCCGCCATCGTGGCCGGTGCGCTCATGGCCTTCACCCTGTCGATGGACGAGCTGATCGTGACCTATTTCATCCGCAGCGCCGCCTCCACCACCTTGCCGATTCAGGTGTACGGGTTGGCACGCGTTGGGCTTAACCCGATGCTCAACGCGCTGTCCGCGGTCTTCATCCTGGCGACCGTGGCCTTCGTGCTTTTCTCCGCCTACCTGAAAAAACTGAACCCACGCTGATCCCCTCCCACCATGAACCTGCTCAAAACTGTCCTCGTCGCCTTGTCCGCCCTGATCGGCTCCGCCGGCCTGCTGGCCAAGGGTGAACTCAACCTCTTCGGCTGGTCCGAATACATCCCGCAGGAAGTCCTCGACGGCTTCACCGCGGAGACCGGCATCAAGGTCAACTTCGAGACCTACGCCTCCAACGAGGAGCTGCTCTCCAAGCTCGTCGCCGGCGGCTCGGCGTACGACCTCGTGCAGCCCTCCGACTACACCGCCGAGGTCATGATCCGCCGCAAGATGCTGGCGCCGCTCGACCTCGCCAAGCTCACCAACCTCGGCCACGTCGACCCGGCGCTGATGAAGCTCCCGCATGACCCGGCCGGCAAGTACACCGTGCCCTACATGACCGGCACCGTCGGCATCGTCGTCAACACCGAGAAGGTCAAGACCCCCATCCGCGGCTACAAGGACTTCTTCGCACCGCAGCACAAGGACCGCCTCGTCGTCCTCAACGACAACCGCGAGCTCGTCACGTGGGCGCTCTATTCGCTGGGGCACTCCGCCAACGACATCAGCCCGGCGACCCTGGAGAAGGCCCGCCCCGTCGTGGCCGAGTGGGTCAAGCTCGTGAAGGTCTTCGACTCCGACAGCCCCAAGACCGCGCTGCTCAACGGCGACGTCGACCTCGGCATCGTCTGGAGCGGCGAGGCGGCGATCCTCTGGAACGAGGACCGCAAGTTCCAGTACGTCCTCCCCGCCGAGGGCGCGCACCAGTTCGTCGACGTGCTCGCGATCCCGGCCGACGCGAAGAACCAGGCCGAGGCGCATGCGCTCATCAATTACATCCTCCGCCCGGAGGTCTCGAAGCTCATCTCGGCCAAGTTCCCGTACACCAACCCGAACCTCGCCGCGCGCAAGCTGCTGAGCCCCGACGAGCTGGCGAACCCCGCCAGCTACCCGAAGGAGGGGAAGCTCGAGACCTTCCGCGACATCGGCCGGCTGGCCGCCGACATCGACCAGCTCGTCACCGACCTGAAGAGCGCGCAGTGAACGCGCCCGACGCGCAGAGCACCCATCCCGCCACGACGGGCCACGACCGTCGCCAGCCCGGCTGGCGGGCCTGGGCGCTGCTCGCGCCGATGGTGGCCTGGCTCGCGCTCTTCGTCGTCGTCCCCACCGTCATCCTCTTCGTCTACAGCTTCTGCGAGCGCGACGAGGTGGGTGGGGTGGTCTTCAGCTTCACCCTCGACAACTACGCGCGCGTTTTCGACCCGGTCTACCTGCGCATCTTTGTCCGCTCCATCGGCTACGCCGGCCTCACCACGCTCATCTGCGTGGTCATCGGCTACCCGATGGCGTACTACATCGCGCGGGCCCCCGAGGCGCGCCGCAACCAGCTCCTGCTCCTGGTCATGGTGCCGTTCTGGACCAGCTTCCTCATCCGCACCTACGCCTGGATCACGATCCTCAAGCAGGAGGGCCTGCTCAACGGCCTGCTGCAGGCGATGCAGCTCACGACCTCGCCGTTGTCGCTGATGTACACGCCCGCTGCCGTGGTCATCGGTCTCGTGTACGCCTACCTGCCATTCATGATTCTGCCCATCTACAGCAGCGCCGAAAAGCTCGACCACTCTCTGGTCGAGGCGGCCTACGACCTCGGGGCTGGACCGCTGCGCGCCTTCGCCAGCGTCATCATCCCGCTCACCATGCCCGGCATCGCCGCCGGAACGCTGCTCGTGTTCGTGCCCGCCATCGGCATGTTCGCGATCACCGACTTGATGGGCGGGGCCAAGGTGCCCATGATCGGCAACGTGATCCAGAACCAGTTCATGCAGGCCCGCGATTGGCCCTTCGGCGCGGCCCTCGGCGTCGCCTTCATGGCCATGTTCGCCGTCACCTATCTGCTGCTGCAGCGCCGCGGGGCGCGGGTCCACGAATGAGTCCCGACCGACCCGCCATGATCGAGGTCCGCGGCGTGACCAAGCGCTTCGGGGATTTCACCGCCGTCGACGACGTCAGCCTCTCCGTGCGCGCCGGCGAGTTCCTGACCCTCCTCGGCCCCTCCGGCTGCGGCAAGACGACGCTCCTGCGCCTCCTCGCCGGTTTCGAGTTTCCCGATGCCGGCGCCATCCTCCTCGACGGCGCCGACGTCACCTGCCAGCCGCCGTACCGGCGCAACGTCAACCAGGTCTTCCAGAGCTACGCCCTGTTTCCGCATCTGACGGTGCGCGAGAATGTCCGCTTCGGCCTGCGCATGCAGCGGGTCCCCGCCGCCGAGGCCGAGGCGCGCATCCGCGATGCGCTCGGGATGGTCTCGCTCGGCGAGGTC
>CAZGJB010000051.1:9766-15331 GCA_964526145.1 uncultured Opitutaceae bacterium | reverse complement strand
TCGATGCCGGACTCGTCACACTGCGGGGCCGCGCGATCAAGCGCGACCAGGCCGTCAACAGCGGTGACGAACTGGACTTTGCGATGCCGGATACCAAGCCGGCCGAGCTTAAGGCGGTGGATATCCCCCTGGACGTCCTCTACGAGGACAAGTACCTCCTCGCGATCAACAAGGCCGCCGGCATGATCGTCCATCCCGGTGCCGGCACCGGCGAGGACACGCTCGTGCACGCCCTGCTCGCGCACTGCAAGGGCAGCCTGAGTGGCATCGGCGGGGTGGAGCGCCCCGGCATCGTGCATCGGCTCGACCGCGAGACCTCGGGCGTGATGGTCGTGGCCAAGAACGACCGCGCCCATCGCGGGTTGGCCGAGCAGTTTTCCAGCCGCACGACGCAGAAGGAATACCTCGCCCTCGTCACCGGCGCGCCAGCCCTCCTCAGCGGTTCGATTCGCAAGGCGATCGGCCGCAATCAACAGCACCGGCACAAGATGGCCGTGGTCGAGGCCGAATCCGGTGGCCGCGACGCGCACACCGACTGGGAGGTCGTCGAGAAGTTCGGCACCGTAGCCGCCCTGATCCGATGCCGGATCCACACGGGGCGCACGCACCAGATCCGCGTTCACCTGAAGTCGCTGGGCCACATCCTTCTCGGCGACGAGGTCTACGGCTGGAAGCCGGATGCCCGACTCAAGCAGCAGCCGCCCCGCGTCATGCTGCATGCGGCCCACCTCGTCTGCACCCATCCGATTTCCGGGAAGGTGCTCGAACTCGAGGCGCCGCTGCCGGCCGACATGCTCAAGATGATGACCGTCCTGCGGGCGGCGGCCAAGGGCGTCGCCAAGCGTCCGCGTCCTCCTGCGCGCCGTCAGGCGGCGTCCCATGTCCGGGAAACCTGACGAAGCTGCCTCGCGCCGCACTTTCCTCCGGCGGTCTGCCATCCTGGCCGCCGGTCTGCCCGCCCTCCGCCTGTTTCCCAGCCTTGCCATGAGCGCCCCATCCACCCCGACCTCGTTCAACTCCGCGCCCGACCTTGCGACCCTGCGCCCGCAGATCGCCGGCTACCTCCTCGACTACGCGCGCCTGCTGGCCCCGCATTACGGCAAGTCGGGGAGCATGGACCTGGACCTCATCGACTGGCCGACGGCGCGCGGCGCATCGTACTACAACCAGTTCAGCCACCATGCGCTGCTCCTGCTGGCCACCGGCGAGGTGCCCGGGGCGACGCCGGATGAGCGCACGCAATTTGCGGCCTACGCCCTGCGGAACATCGAGTACGTCCTGTCGATCACCGACGCCGAGTTCCACACCCCGCATTTCTCGCGCGGCCGCGATTGGGGTCGGCACATCGGGGAGTGGCTCAATTACTACCTGCTGGGTTCGCTCGGAGTGATGGAGCGACACGGCCTCGGCACACCGGAGTTCCGCGAGAAGCTGGCCCGTGCCGTGGAGGGCGCGACGGCCGCCTTGCATACGCGGTACGTCGAGAAATTCCGCCAGACGCCGGCAGAGTTCCCGGGCAACCACGATGTCTGGCACGGCCTGCTGTTCGATGCCGCCGGCCGACACTTCCGGCGACCGGAGTGGGTGGATTTCGCGCGCGATTTCTTCGCCCGCTGTGTGCTGCCGTTCCAGACGGCCGATGGCTATTGGCCCGAGGGGCAGGGCATCGTCGTAGGTTACGCCTTGGTCACGGCTGAGGCGGTGTCCCTCTACGCCGAAGCCTCGGGCGATGCGGCGGCACTGGCGAGCTTGGGACGCTTCGCGGGTTTCCTCGAGCACCTGAGTTTCCCCGACGGCTCTGCTTCGGTGGCGCTCGATGTGCGGATGCGGTATTACCCGTCGCCGTTCATGTTCCTGCCGCCGAGTTTCCTGCGGACACCCGAAGGCCGACGCCTCATCGCACAGCGGTTGCCGGCCGGACGGGCCCAGTTGGTCAAGAAAGGCGTGCGCGACAACGCGGCGCAGGGCTTCGCCTTCTACGGCTCGTTTGCGGCGCTTGCCTTTGCGACGGACCTGGCGACGCGCTCGGGATTTGAGATCACCTCGCCGCGGACCCTCCCCGCCGCCTGCCTGCGCGCGGGCGACTGGCAGGCCGCGCTCTCGTGGCAGTTGGTGCCGGAGCACTCCAGCCGTTTCGTGCTCGATTCGCAGAACTTCCTCGAGATCTGGCATCGACGGGCCGGATACCTCGTCGGCACGGGCAACAGCAAGTTCATGCCCCGATTCTCGACCGTGCGCCGCACCAATGCCGGGCGGGCCTACATCCCGGTCAGCGCCCGTTGCCTCCAGGCCACGGAAACGTCGGCCGAGGTCGCGTATAGTTTTGGCGGCGATGAGGTTGTGGTCGGAGTGAATCTGACCGGGACCGGTTGTGAGATCACCGCCCACCTGGCCAAGGCGGAGCCGGCAGTGACCTACGAGTTCGGCCTGATGCTGGCGCTGCGCTCCGGCGACACGCTGCAGAGCGAGCACGGCGATGAGCAGATCGACCCGACCGTGTTGATTCATCATCAGGGTGGTCCGCGCCCGCAGCGCCGTTTGACGTGGCGCGGCCTGGACTGGGACCTGCCGGCCGGTGCGCTGCTGGATTATCCGCTTGTGCCGCACAATTCCTACACGCAGGACGGCCTGCCGGCGAAGGAGGACTACGTCGCGCGGGTCAGTGTCCCGCTGTCGGCGGAGACGAAGGTCGTCCGGATCACGGAGATTGGGTAGGACCCAGCAGTTCCTGCGCGAGACCGTACCGCAGGTTGTAGAGCGAGTGACGAAAGGCCGTGAAGCCGCCCCGGCGCGCGATTGCCAGGTAAGTGGCCAAGGCCGTGGGGTAGACGTCCGCGCGAGCGTCTGGCAGGCCCGGGCAGGTGCGGCGCTCGGCGACTGATTGCCGCGAAAGGGTGGAGAACTGTTGCTCGAGCTCCGTCACGGGCAAAATCGAGGTACCCAACCCGGAGCCGCCGGTGCGTTGCGCCGCGATCGCCCTGGCCACGGTCAGCGTGCCGCCGGTGCCGACCGCGGCGGCGCCAGCCGGCAGATCGAAGCGGAATCCGACCGCGTCCAAAGTCTGATCGCATTCTGCCGCGACGCGTGCGGCAGCGTCAGCCGGAAGAGCTGAGGTGGCGTCACCGAACAAACGCTCCGTCAAACGCACACAGCCCAGCTGCAGACTCTGGGCCTGCTGCACGCGGCGTCCGCGATAGGCGAGGCATTCGAGACTGCCGCCGCCGAGGTCGAATACGTAGAAATCCTGCAGGTCGCGGAGGTCGGGATCGCAGGTCAGGCCCGAGCCGATGTAGTGTGCTTCCTCGTCGCCCGTGAGCAGACGGATCTCGTGACCGGTGGCGGCCTTGACCTCAGCGCGGAACCCCGCGCCGTTGGTGGCATCGCGCACGGCACTCGTGGCGACGAGCAGCACCTTGGCCGGCTGAAAAGGCGACACGCCGGCGAGGAGTTCCCGGATGGCGGCAAGGCCGCGGTCCATGCCCTCGCGTCCGAGCTCGGGCCGGGCGCGGCTGATCCCGGTGCTGATCCGGGCGTCGAGCGAGCGAAAGTGCTCGGTCAGGAGCGAACCGTCAGGCGCCCGGCGCGCCACCAGCACCTTGATGGTGTTGCTGCCGATATCGATGACGGCGACGGCGGGCGAGGGCATGTCAGAGGACGAAATCGGCGGGCGCGATGAGGAGCACAAACTCGCCCTTGAGACTGGCCTTGGCCAAGCGATCGCGCACGGTACCCGCCGGGCCGACGAAGAAGGCCTCGTGCAGCTTCGTCACCTCCTTGGCCACGCAGATGACGCGATCGGTTCCGAGCGTGGCGACGATCTCGTCGACCGCCTTGTCGATGCGATGGCAGCTTTCGTAAAGCGCCAGCGTGTAGGCGAAACCGCGGTGCTGGTCGAAGAAGCTGATGCGCGCAGCGGACTTGGGTGGCAGGAAGCCCACGTAGAGAAAGCCATTGGTGGGCAAACCACTCGCGCTCAGAACGGCGGTCAGGGCACTGGGGCCGGGCACCGGCACGACCGGGAGATTGCGGCGGCGGCAGGCGCGGACAAGGCGGAAGCCGGGGTCGCTCAAGGCCGGCGTGCCGGCGTCGCTGACGAGCGCGATGGACTTGCCGGCCGCGAGGAGATCGGCGAGGCGCTCGGCGGCCTCGGTCTCGTTGTGCTCATGATAAGCCGTGAGTTCCCGGCGAAGGCCGAGGCGGGTGAGCATTGCGCCGGTGGTGCGGGTGTCCTCGCAGGCCACGAGATCGATCGTCCCGAGGATGGCGCGGGCCCGCTCGGTCAGGTCGGCCAGGTTGCCGATCGGGGTGGCCACGACATAAAGGTGGCCGGGTTGCGGCGTGAGCGAGGCGTTGTCCGACATGGGCACGAACACTCTGCGCGAGCTGTCCGTGCGCCCAACAAAAAAAATCCGGCCGAAGCCGGATTTTCGCGAGGGAGGGAGGAGTGGGATCAGCGTCCCATGTTGGGGTTCGAAAGCCCCGGGATCTGGCCTTCCCAGTCGGCGGGGCGACTCCACGGAATGGACGAATCGCCCTTCCGCGTCGTGCAGCCCGTGAAGGCGAGGCCGAGCAGAAGCAGCAGGGAGCCGAGGAGGGCGGTCTTGGCGTGTTTCATGAAGTTGATTCGGTTAAGACACCGGAAGGCAGTTTAGGCAAGGCGGTAGGAAACGGCCGGGCGGGTTTGGTTCCGGAAACACCGTTGGCTATGCCTGGGTATAGGTGGATTCGAACCAGGGTTGCTTCGCGGTCTTCTTGACCGCGCCGTTGGCGGCGAGGTGCTCGAGGATCTTGAAGGCGAGCTCGGGGTCGCCGCCAACCCGGGTGGCGAGCTGCTCGGCCGTAAACGCCTGGCCGGGCGCAGCCTTCAGCGCGGCGGCGAGCTTGAGTTTGAGGGCGATGACGCCAACGGCGGCCTTCTTGCCGGCCTCGACGCCCGGCTGGTGGTAGGCGTTGATGCCGATCAGGGACGCATAGAGGCCGACCACGCGCTCGTAGAGGGCGATGAGCATGCCGAGGGATTTCGGCGAGACATCGGGAATCGTGAGCGTGACCGAGGCGCGGTCCTTTTCGGTGAGGGCGGCGCGGGTCCCGAGGAAAAAGCCCTGCAGATAATCGCCGCTCGTCACGCCAGGTTCGACCTCGAGCGAGTCGCCGGCACGGTCCTTGAGGACCTCGATGAAGGTGACGAAGAAGTTGTTCACGCCCTCGCGCAGCTGCTGGACGTACGCGTGCTGGTCGGTCGAGCCCTTGTTGCCGTAAACGGAGATGCCCTGATTGACGACCTTGCCCTGCAGGTCGAGCTCCTTGCCGAGCGACTCCATCACGAGCTGCTGCAGATAACGGGAGAAGAGAAGGAGGCGGTCCTTGTAAGGCAGCATGACCATGTCCTTTGCGCCGCGGCCGTCGGTGGCGAAGTACCACATGGCGGCGAGGAGGGCGGCGGGGTTGTCCTTGAGCGAGGGCTTGCGCGTCAGCTTGTCCATCGCGGCGGCGCCGGCGAGGAGCTGGTCGATCTTGATGCCTTGCAGCGCGGCGGGCAGGAGTCCGACGGCGCAGAGTTCCGAC
>CAZGJB010000051.1:0-9756 GCA_964526145.1 uncultured Opitutaceae bacterium | reverse complement strand
GGCCGCCGACCCAGTCCCACATGGGGAAGCGGGCGATCCAGCCTTCCTTTTGCGCGAGCTGGTCGAGCTTGGAGCCCGCGCCGGTGACGGCCACGAAGTGCTTCGCGGGATCGAGCCCGGCGGCCTTGAAGGCGGCGGCGGCCTCGAGCATGCCGTTGCGCGTCTCGGCGGTGCCGCCGGACTTGGAAATGACGAGGACGAGGGTCTGCTTCAGCTTCGTGCCGATCTCCTTGAGGACGTAGTCCATGCCGTCGGGATCGGTGTTGTCGAAGAAGCGCACGTTCAGCTTGTCGCGACCGCGGAGGCGTCCGAGCGCGTGCGTGGCCAGCTGCGGGCCGAGGGCGGAGCCGCCGATGCCGATGACCAGCAACTCGCGGAACTTGCCCGCGGGACCAGCGATCTCGGCTTTGTGCACCTTGGCGGCGAACTCCTTGATAGCGTCGAGTGTCGCCGTGATCTCGGTCGTGAGCTCGGGCGTCGGCGCGAGCTGCGGGGAGCGCAGCCAATAGTGGCCGACCATGCGCTGCTCATCGGGATTGGCGATGGCGCCTTTCTCGAGCGCCGCCATGTCGGCGAACGCCTGCTTCATCCGCGGCTCGATGCCGGCGAGGAAGTCGTCTGGAAACGGAATGCGCGAGATGTCGAGGGCGACGCCGAGCGACGGGTAGTGATAGCAGTGGGTCTTGAAACGGTTCCAGGTCATGGGGGCGGAATCACAGCTTCTTGTCCGTCACCGCGCCTTCGGAGGCCGTGGAGACGAGCTTGGCGTATTTGGCGAGGACGCCACGGGTCTCGGTCGGCTTCCGCGGCTTGCGGGCCTTGAGGCGGGCCTTGATTTCCTTGGCCGGGATGCCGAGGGTCAACGTGTTGGCCTTGGCGTCGATGGTGATCGGATCGCCGTTGCGGACGATCGCGATGGGGCCGCCGATGGCGGCTTCCGGGGTGATGTGGCCGACGACAAAGCCGTGGCTGCCGCCGGAGAAGCGGCCGTCAGTGATGAGGGCGACTTCCTTGCCGAGGCCGCGGCCCATCACCGCGCTGGTCGGGGAGAGCATCTCGCGCATGCCCGGGCCGCCGACGGGGCCCTCATTGCGAATGACGATGACGTGGCCGGGCTTGACCTTGCCGGCGAGGATGGCGCCGAGGGCCTTCTCCTCGCCCTCGAACACGATGGCCTTGCCGGAGAAGACGAGGCCTTCCTTGCCGGAAATCTTGGCCACGGCGCCCTCGGGCGCGAGGTTGCCGTAGAGGATGCGGAGGTGGCTGTCGGCCTTGATGGGGTTGGAGAGCGGGCGGATCACGTCCTGGTCGGCCGCGTAGGGGGCGACATCGCGGAGGTTCTCGGCGATGGACTTGCCGGTCACCGTAATGCAGTCGCCGTGGAGCAGGCCGGCATCGAGCAGCATCTTCATCAGCGGGGGCAAGCCGCCGATGCGGGTGAGGTGGGACATGGAGTACTTGCCCGAGGGCTTGAGGTCGCCGAGGACGGGGACGCGCTTGCCGATGCGGGTGAAGTCGTCGATCGAGAGGCGGACGCCGGACTCGTGGGCGATGGCCAGGAGGTGCAGCACGGCGTTGGTCGAGCCGCCGAGGGCGATCACGACGGTGATGGCGTTCTCGAAGGCCTTGCGGGTGATGATGTCGCGCGGGCGGATCCCGGCCTTCAGGAGGGCGATGGCGGCCTCGCCGGCACGGCGGCAATCCTCCTTCTTCTCCTTGCTGATCGCGATCTGGTTGGAGCTGTTGGGCAGGCTCAGGCCGAGGGCCTCGATGGCGGAGGCCATGGTGTTGGCGGTGTACATGCCGCCGCAGGAGCCGGGGCCGGGGACCGAGCAGGCCTCGATCGCGCGCAGACCGGCGTCGTCGATCTTGTTGGCGGCGTGTTTGCCGATCGCCTCATAGACCGAGACGATGTCGCACTCGTGCTTCGTCTCGGGATGGATGCCGGGGAGGATGGTGCCGCCGTAAACGAAGACGGATGGACGATTGAGGCGGGCCATCGCCATGATGCAGGCCGGCATGTTCTTGTCGCAGCCGCCAATGGTCACTAGGGCGTCGAAGCCCTCGGCGCCGGCAACGGTCTCGATGGAGTCGGCGATGACCTCGCGCGACACGAGCGAGTAGCGCATGCCGGGCGTACCCATGCTGATGCCGTCGGAAACGGTGATGGTGCCGAAGATCACGGCCTTGCCGCCGGCAGCGTTGGCGCCGGCCTCGGCGTCGCGGGCGAGCTGGTCGATGTGCATGTTGCACGGCGTGACCATGCTCCACGTCGAGGCGATGCCGACGACCGGTTTGCTGAAATCAGCTTCCTCGAAGCCGACGGGGCGGAGCATCGAGCGGGCGCCGGCGCGGCTGGGGCCGTCGAGCACCACGGAAGAATGAGGGCGGAGCGGATTGGAGGAGGATGCGGCACACATGGTCGGCGCGGAGCGAACCATACGCCACGGGGCCGGGCAAGACTCTCCTCTGCCTCTTTTCATGGTTGCTTAGGCCTGCGGCGCCACCTTCATTCGGTCGACTCATCCCGCATGGCCTTCAATCTGAAAAAAGTGCTCAAGGCGCTGCTCTTCTCCTCCAGCCAGCCGCTCTCCATCAACGACATCCAAGCGGCGTTCACGCGTTTTCACGAGCAGGCGGATCTGCCCGCGGCGCCGGAGGCGGTTGCTGCCTCGGGTGAACCGGTTCCCGCCGAGGGCGCGGCCCCCGTCACCGTCGCGGAGGAAGTCGCCGAGATCATCGATGAGGCGCCCGGCGATCCCGAACTCTATCAGGACGTGCCGTCGCTCGTCACCGCGACGGAGATCCGCGAGGCGATGGATGCCATCTCGAACGAACTCAAGGCGGCCAGCGAGGGCCTGCTGCTGATCGAAGGTGCCAACGGTTTCCGCCTGGTGACGCATCCGCAGTACGCCCGCTGGGTGCGCATTCTCCGCGACGACCCGCCGCCGGTGAAACTCAGCCAGTCCTCGCTGGAGACCCTCGCGATCGTCGCCTACCGTCAGCCGGTGACGCGCGGCGAGATCGAGACCATCCGCGGCGTCTCGGCCGAGGCCGGCATCAACAAGCTGCTCGAACGCGAGCTCATCTACATCGTCGGCCGCGCCGACCTGCCGGGTCGCCCGATTCAATACGGCACGACCGATCATTTCCTCGAATTCGTCGGCATCAAATCGCTCGACGAGCTGCCGGCATCCGACGTCCTCTCGAACCGCCAGATCGACGATTGGCTGCAGGCGGCCGCGAACAACTCCGCGAAACCGCCCGCCGATGCCGAGATGGGACTTCCGCTGGAGGAAGGCGAGGGCGCCACGCCGAATCTCGAGTCGGTTTCGGTGGAGCACACCACCGCGCCGGCCGCCGCCCCGGAACCGGTACCCGCCCCGGACGAAAAGACTTCCTGACATGGACCTCGGCCCCATCCGCGAAAAGATCGACGCGATCGACCGCCAGTTGGTCAGCCTGCTGAACGAGCGCCTCGCGCTCGCGTCGGAAATCGGCAAAGTCAAGCGCGGCCAGGGCGGCCAGATCTATGTCGCCGAACGCGAGGACGCCGTCCTGCGCAAAGTCACAGCCCAGAACCAGGGCCCCATCAAGCAGGAGGCGCTGAAGGCGATCTACCGCGAGATCATGTCGGCGGCCATCGCGCTGGAGAAACCCCTGCTCATCGCCTACCTCGGCCCCGAGGCGAGCAACACCCACGCCGCCGCGATGAAGAAATTCGGCGCCAGCGTGGATTACCATGCGATGGCGACGATCAGCGACATCTTCACCGCGGTGGAAAAGGGTGAGACCGACTACGCCGTCATCCCGATCGAGAATTCAACCGAGGGCTCGGTGCGCGAGACGCTGGACAGCTTCGTCGAGAGCGACCTCAAGATCGTCGCCCAGATCTACATCGAGATCACGCACGCGCTGATCTCGAAGTTCCCACTGGAGCAGATCACCAAAGTCTACTCCAAGGATCAGGCCCTGGCGCAATGTCGCCACTGGCTGCAGCGGCACCTGCCGCACGCGCAGCTGGTCGAGGCCTCGAGCACGTCACGCGCGGTGCAGATCGCCCAGGACGAGCCCGGCGCCGCCGCCGTGGCGGGCGAGCTGGCCGCCCAGCACTACGGCGTGCCAGTGCTGGTGAAAAACATCCAGGACAAGGCGGACAACACCACGCGCTTCTTCGTCCTCGGCCGCCAGCCCTCCGGCCCCGTGGGCAACGGCAAGGACATCACGAGTTTTCTGGTCTCCCTCGGCGACGAGGCCGCGGCGCATTCCGGGTCGCTGCTGCGCATGCTCATGCCGCTGGCCGAACGCGGCATCAATCTGTCGAAGGTCGAGTCGCGCCCAAGCAAGAAGCGTCCGTGGGACTACTATTTCTTCATCGACGTCACTGGTCACTACGATGACGCCAACATGAAGGAAGCCCTCGCCGAGCTCCGGAAGTTCTGCCCGATGGTGAAGTGGATGGGCAGCTACCCGGCGATCAGTTGAGCAGCGTCTGCCACTGGTTCTCGCGCGCGGCGCGGGCGGCCTTGAGGGCGCCGATGGCGACGTAGCGCTTGAAGTCCTGGCCGGCGAGCCGGACCTTCGGCGACTCGTAGCCGTCGTCGGCCAGCCGCTTCTGCAGGACCGTGTCGATGCCCTTGATCTGCGAGCCACCGCCGGTGACGATGATGTTCTGCAGGAGCGTGACCACGGAGTCCGACGACGCGCGCGCGATCAGGCTCGTGAGCGCCGGGTAGAGCCGGTCGATCAAGGTGTTGCAGGCGTTGCCAATCACGTCGGCAAGCTCGAGCACATGGGCCTTGCCGCCGATGACGACCTTCACGTCCAGGGGGCGGCGGGAGGGTCCGACATACGCGTGCGCCTCCTTGATCTCGCGGATCGTGTGGCGCGTCAGGCCGTTGTTGGGATACGTGCGCGCCAGTTCGCTCTCCATGGCCTGGTCGATGGCGTCGCCCGCAAACGGGATGCAGATCTGGTCATCGCGTCCGGGGAAATATCCTTGGACGAGGCACAGGTCCGTCGTGCCGCCGCCGATGTCGATGAACAGCGAGTTGACGACGGGATCGATATAGCCGGGCTGGCCGACGCGTGAAGCGTCGCGAAAGCCCAGAGCCGCAAGGAAGGGCTCCGGGATGAGCAGCACCCGGCTGAAGATACCCGTGGCATTGCGGCGAATCTCCTCGCGGGCCGCCTCCTCGGCATTGGCCGGGATGCCGATGACCGCGCGGATATCCGCCTGGCCGGAAGGATCCGCCAGCGTGCGGATATGCAGCAGGAAGTCGCGCGCGGCGCCCGGATGGGCGATGACGCCCTCGGCGAGCGGCGTGACCATATTGACGTGCAGGCGGTTCTGCAGGGCGTCTTCGCCGTAAAGGATGGACGCATTGCCGGCGATGATGCCGTCGACGATGCCCTCCTTCACGTAGCCGAGGCAGGTTGGGATCACCTTGCTGACCGTGATGTCGCCGCTGCCGGCCGGACCGGCGAGCACGCAGGATTTGTTGGTCCCGAGATCGAGGCCGACCAGGACGGTCTTCTGCGCGGTGCGGGGCGCGGAGGGCGGGCGGACGTTGGCCGGCACGGCGGCGCTGGGGACGGAGGTGGCGGAGGCGGGTGCTTTCTCGAGGGTTGAGGCGGTCATGGATGTGGTGTGGAGGGTTGGGACGAGGGGATGCTGGAAAATGCGGGTGGTGGCTCAGCGGCCGGTGAGCTCGGGTTGCTGCGCGAGCATGGTGTCAATCATGGCGGCGATATCGACCGGACCGCGGACGACGGATGGCGTCGGAGGCGGGCGGTGCGATCGTGCGGTGTCGGGCGCACGGCCCAGGCGTTCGAGCAAAAGCGGCGCGAGCAGCTCGGCCACGGCTTGGGCGTGGCGCACGCGCTCGGTCTCAAGCTCGAAAATCCCGTCGCGGTAGGTGACGAAGGCGGCGGTCTCGCCCGTCGGAGCCGCAATCTGCCGCAGGGCGAGCGCGAGATCGCCGGACTCGAGCTTCGCGGCTTCGGCGCTCCGACCGCTGCAACGCAAAAGGCAGACGCGCCGATAGATGGCGGCCACGTCATCCCAGGACGGAGCAGGATCGGCCGGTGTGAACGGAGAGACGGTGTTCAAGTTCGCGGCGCTAGACCACGACTTGGGCAATCGGTTCGCGGGAAAGTTTGGGTGCGGTTCCGCAGCGGCGGAATCTGGCTGCGCCGCTACCGCATCACGGCTGGGTGCCCGCGGCGGCCTCGCTGCGCTCCATGAACAGCCAAGGGCGATCGCCGTAGGCGAAGTAGAAAATGGCAAGGATCACCGCGGAGAAAATCACGAGCGCGACGGCGAGATAGAGCAGACAGCCTTTTTTCGCCTGCCGGGCGGCATTGACGGGATCGGGCTGGCCCAGGTCGGAAAGGACGGAGTCGGGGGCGGGCGCAGCCGGGGTGGCAGGCGGCGCAGCGGGAACGGGCGCGGGTTTCGCAGCGACCGAGGCCGCTCCCGAACCGGGCTGCGCGGCGGCGATCTCGCGATCCAGCCATTCAAGATGCTGCTGAATGGCGGCGCGCTGACGGCGGAGGTCGGTGAGGCGGTCGGACATGGGGAGGGGAAAGCGCAGGCGCGGGCGTTAAACCCTCCTTCGCCGGGCCTACGGAGGGTTGTCGGTCCAATGGACCGACAAAAAAACGCAGCCCGGTTTGGGCTGCGTTTGAAAGCTAAAAAATGTGCGGGTCGCTCAGACGACGGAGACGCGGCGGTGGGCCTTGTCGAACTCGAGCTTGCCGTCCTTGAGGGCGAACAGCGTCCAATCGCGGCCGGTGCCGACGTTCTTGCCGGCGTGCAGCTTGGTGCCGCGCTGGCGGACGATGATGTTGCCGGCGATGACGGACTGGCCGCCAAAGAGCTTCACGCCGAGACGCTTCGACTTGCTCTCGCGTCCGTTGCTGGATGTTCCCTGACCTTTTTTATGCGCCATGACGTTGGTTCTCCTTAGGCTTTGATGGACTCAATCTTGATGACGGACAATTCCTGGCGGTGGCCGCGCTTGCGCTCCATGCCCTTGCGCTTCTTCTTCTTGAAGACGATGACCTTGTCGCCGCGCTTGTTCTCGAGCACCTTGGCCGAAACAACGGCGCCGGGGAGGGTCGGGGTGCCGATCTTGAAATTGGTTCCTTCGCCGGCCGTGAGCACGTCCTTAATCTCCACGGTGGCACCGGCTTCCGTGTTCGGATACCGGTTGACGATGAGGATGTCACCTTCGGTCACAGTGAACTGTTGGCCTTGGGTTTTGATGGTGGCTTTCATAAATAAAACCGCAGAGAAAGCGGTTTTGCGTCGGCGAAAGCAAGGATTTATTTCTCGGTTTGCTTCGTTTCCGGCTCCGGAAGTGGCGGAACGGTAGCACCTGCCTGGCGGTAAGCCTCCCATTCGAGGGTGGCCCGGAGGTTGTGGTGGTCCCGGGCCTTGTAGTCGGGCGGGTAAACGATGCGATCGGACGGGCGGGCCTTCTGGTAGGCAAGGGCTTCCAATTCCGCCTGCCGACGCAGGGCCTCGAGGCGGGCGGCCTCCCGGGCGGCGCGATCCTGCACCTCCCGTTCGAGGGCGCGGAGTTTCTCCAATGCGGCCAACCGGGCCGCGTGCGCGGCGGCGGCTTCCTGTTCGCGCAGCTCGGCCAGGCGACGGGCCTCGCCCTGGGCGGCTTCCTTTTCGGCGCGGAGCCGGTCAGCCTCGGCCTGCATCCGAGCGAGCGTGGCCTCAGCGGCGGCACGCTCCGCGGCGGCGCGGGCCTCGGCGGCCTGGAGTGCCTCGAGACGGCGGGCCGATTCGGCGGCAGCGAGACGCGCTTGTTCTTCCGCGAGACGATGGGCCTCGGCCTCAGCGTTGGCGCGGCGTTCCAACTCCGCCAGGCGATTGCGCTCGGCCTGCTCCCGCGCCAGCACCTGGGCGGCGAGGGCGGACTCCTCCTTGTGATTCACATAGGCGCGGTAACCAAAAAAGCCCCCGGCGAGGAGCAGAAGGCCAGCGATGATGAGGATGGTGCGGTTCATGGCCGGTCAGTGACCGCAAAGGATACCCGTGGTTCGCGGGTTGTCCACGTTTGCGGGATAAAATCCGAACCTTCGCGATTCCTCGCGGCCTTCGCGGTTATTGCTTTGGCAGCGGCAGCTCAAAATCCGCCACGCCCGGGTGCGCCGCGTTCGCCGCGGCATACGGCAGGGCGTGCGCGATCGCCTCCGGCAAGTCGAGGCCGAGGTGCCAGTGCCCTTGCAGCAAGGCCGCCAGAAAGACATCGCCCGAGCCCGTGGGCGATACCTCGCGGAGAACCGGGGGGCGAAACTCCCGCGGCGCCTCGCCCGGAAGCGCGAGCCAGAGCGACCCGGGACCGTCGGTGACGATCCAGGCCTTCACCGGCAAATTCGCAACGACCTGCTGCAACCGCGCGGCCGTGTCGCCTGTGCCCGGTCGGAAGGCATCGAACTCCTGCCGGTTGATCTTCACCAGGGCGAGGGGCAACTGCGCCAGCCAGCCGAGCGGCGGTCCGTAGGCGTCGGCGACGAGCACGCCGCGGTGCGCCCAGCGCTCGAGTGCGGTGCGAAGCGGGTCGAATGAAGCGTCGCTCCAGCCTGGAAAACTGCCGCACAGGGCCAGCACCTGGCCATCGGCCTGCGCATTGAGCCATGCGGCACACGCCGCAATCGCAGCGGCGTCCGGGGGCACGTCGGGACCCAGGAAAGTCGTCTCCGGCTGGCGGTCGCTCCAGATCACGGTGCCCGTGCGCGAAGGCGCCCGGATCGTAAAGACCTGGTAGGCGATGCCCCGCTGGCGCAGCCAGGCTTCGCTCTCGGCGCCCGGAGCACCGCCGGCGAAGATCAGGGCGGTGGTGGGTGCGCCGAGGCGGGTCAGCATATTCGAGACGTTCACGCCCTTGCCGCGGGTGTGGAACACCTCCCGCCCGGCCCGCTGGGTGCGGCCGACCTGCCAGTCGGCGAATTCGAGCGTGCGCTCCGCGAGCAGATTGCCGGTGAGGGTGAAGAGGTGCGGGACCGCGCTCATCGTTTGCCGGGTCGGTAGAACACGTAGTTGATGAAGAAGTCGAGGCCGAGCACGCCGGAGAGCGTGCGGACGTTGCGCATCGCGCCGAACACCATGGTGAGCGTGCTGGCCTGCTGCTCGTGGATGCGGAGCAGGAGGACGCTGCCCACGAGGGCGAGGACCGGTTGGATGATGAAGCAGACGTGGTAGACCGTGAGCGGGTTGTCGCCGCGCGCCAGGGCCCAACCGAGGACGGCGCCGCCGATGATCGGGGCGATGGCGGCGAAGAGCGACGTGATCGCGAGGTTGGCGCCGATGGCGAGGTTCTTCGCCTCGAGCGGGATCAGCTTGAGCAAAAAGGTGAATTGCCCGAGCACGAACCCGGCGCTGGTCATGCCGCCCCAGACCCAGAGCGGGTAGAGCCAGTGGCGGTTTTCCGGGCCGACGAAGCACCAGGCGAAATTCATGCCCTGCCAGAGGATGAGCGAAAAGGCCATGACCGGCTTGTTGCCAAAGCGGTCGAGCAGGGCGCCCCACGCCGGCAGCGACAACGCGCCGCCGAGGGCCGAGAGCGTGGAGAGGATGCCCACGTCGAAAGCCGAGAACCCGAGCTCCTCGAACATGAAGACGTGATAGAACGGGCCGAAACAGTTGGCCGCGAAGGACCAGATCGCGCCGAAGACGATGAAGAGGACGAAAGATTTCGCGCCGCGCAGCACGGCCAGCTGTTCCCGGAACGGCAGCTT
>CAZGJB010000050.1:0-15588 GCA_964526145.1 uncultured Opitutaceae bacterium | reverse complement strand
CGCCGCGATCGAGCGCGACTTCTACAAGCCCGACCTCGGCGCCCTCATGGAAATCACCGGCGCGGGCGGCGCGATCCTCGACCATTTTGACGGCCGCACGCTCAACCCGGGCCACGCCATCGAGTGCGCGTGGTTCATCCTCCATGAGGCCAAGCTGCGCCAGCGCGACGCGCGGCTGCTCAAGCTCGGCCTTGGCATCCTCGACTGCATGTGGAACCGCGGCTGGGATCCGGAGCACGGCGGCATCCTCTACTTCGTGGACCTGCACGGGAAGCCGGTGCAGGAGTACTGGGCGGAGATGAAGTTCTGGTGGCCGCACAACGAGGCTGAGATTGCGACGCTGCTCGCTTTCCAGCTTACGGGCGAGGCCAAGTACGCCGCCTGGCACGCGCTGGTGCACGAATGGTCACATCGCGTCTTCGCCGACCCCGTCCACGGCGAGTGGTTCGGCTACGCCCACCGCGATGGCCGCATATCCACCCGCCTCAAGGGCAACACTTGGAAGGGCCCCTTCCACCTCCCGCGCATGCAGTGGTACTGCGGGCGCTTGGTCGATGAACTGCTCCGTGGTTAAGATTTTCGTCCCATGAGTCTCGCTGTCGCTCCCAAGATCCGTCCGACCCTCGATCCGGAATTCGTCCCCGCCGTTCTTTGGAACCGGGCCTATCGCGAGCTCGTCGCGCGCGATCCCGGCGCGCGGCCGTTGGCCCTGGCGCTGGTCCGCGCGGACGGGAAGGCGTCGGTGCACCGGGACCGCGTGCTGTCCGCCGGGCATCCCGGCGCGGCGCACACCCTGCGCTACGTCGAGCGGCTCCTGAAGTTCCTCCTCTGGCAGAAAGGCGGCTGCCGCGTGCTCGTGGCCGGGGCGGACGAGATCGCCGCGGCGCTCGCGCAAATCTATCATCCGCAGGGCGAACGCGCCTTCGATCACCTGTTCATGGGCGAGAAGGTGCAGGGTGCGCCTTTCCGCATCGAGGCTGCGCGGCTCGACGCGCTGCCGACCGACGACGACTCGTCGCTCGCGATGGGCCGGCACCTCGAGGGTTGCCGCATCGGCTTCGACCTCGGCGGCAGTGACCGCAAGGCCGCCGCCGTCATCGACGGCAAGGTCGTGTTCTCGGAGGAGATCCGCTGGGACCCGTACTTCCAGAAGGATCCGGCCTACCACCTCGAGGGCGTGCACGACTCGCTGCAGCGCGCCGCGGCCCACCTGCCGCGCGTCGACGCCATCGGCGGCAGCGCGGCCGGCGTGTATGTGAACAACGAGGTGCGCGTCGCCTCGCTCTTCCGCGGCGTGCCGGCGGATCTGTTCGAAAAGCACATCCGCCGCATGTTCTTCACGCTCCAGCAGCGCTGGGGCGGGGTGCCCTTCGAGGTGGCCAACGATGGCGAGGTCACGGCGCTGGCGGGCTCGATGTCCATGAACGACAACGCGGTCCTCGGCATCTCGCTCGGCACCAGCACGGCGGGCGGCTACGTCACGCCGGCGGGCAACATCACTCCCTGGCTCAACGAGCTGGCCTTCGCCCCGGTGGACTACCGGCCCGGCGCGCCGCGCGACGAGTGGTCGGGCGACCACGGCTGCGGCGTGCAGTATTTTTCGCAGCAGGCGGTGGGCCGCCTCGCCGGCCCGGCCGGCTTCGGCTTCCCGGCGACGCAACCGCTGCCGGAGCAGCTCGTCGCGGTGCAGGAGGCGTTGCACGCCGGGGACCAGCGGGCCCGCGCGATCTTCGACACGATCGGCGTGTGTTTCGGCTACGCGATCGCGCACTACGCCGATTTCTACGCGATCCGGAACCTGCTCATCCTCGGCCGCGTCACCTCGGGTGAGGGCGGCGAGGTCATCCTTGCCCGGGCGGCCGAGGTGCTGCGGACGGAGTTTCCCGCTCTCGCCGAAACGGTTCGCCTGCGGACGCCCGACGAGCAGGACAAGCGCCACGGCCAGGCCGTCGCCGCGGCGAGCCTGCCAGCATTGCGCAAAATCTGAGCAGCCTGCGAGATTGCCAAGGTTGCACGCCCTCCGCCTAAATCGCGGGGCCGGCCGCTGCGGCCTGCCCCCATGTTCCCCCGCCTTCGTGCCCTTCTGCTCTGGCCGGCCGTGCTCGCGCTGGCGGCCGTCGGCTTTTGGTGGTCGGCCCGCAGCCAGGAACCGCCGCCCGTCCCGGGTCGCAAGCTGATCACCTGGGTGCACTTCGTTTCGCCGCTGCGCGACCATCACGAAAGGCAGGTCGCGGAATTCCAGCGCCTGCATCCCGACATCGAGGTGCGCCTGATCCTCGTGCCGATGACCGAGTACCACATGAAGTTCAAGACGCTCGCCGCGGCCGGGCAGGCGCCGGACCTGTTCTACTCGGGCGACGTGTGGATGAGCTATCTCCTGCCCTTCATGCGCGACCTCACGCCGCTGGTGGAGCGCGACGCGGCGGAGATCGGGCTCGACGATTTCTACCCGGAGATCCGTGCGGCCATGCGGCACGAGGGGCGCTACTATGTGTTGCCGGAGCACGCCAACGTGGCGCTGCTCTACTACAACCGCAGCCTCTTCCGTGCGGCGGGCGTGGCGGAACCGACGGCCGACTGGACCTGGGACGATCTCGTGCGCGCCGGGGTGGCGCTGACGCGTCCGGCCACGACCGACGATCCCGGCGTGTGGGGCTGCGGCCGGATGGAGGGGTGGTGGGGCGAGTGGCTGACCTATGTCCGGCAGGCGGGCGGAACGGTGTTCACGCCCGATGGCCGGCGCTGCACGCTTGATTCCCCGGCGGCGATCGCCGGCCTGCATTTTTTCCAGGACAAGGCGCTGCGCCATCGCTTCAGCGCCCCGGCCGGCTTCGAGCCGCTCAACGGCTTCGTCAACAGCCGTCTCGCCATGCTGATGGTGGGCCACGTGAATTTCTGGCCCAACTACAACCAGATGCCGGACCTCGACTGGGACATCCAGCTGTTGCCCGTCGGACCGGCGACCCGCAGCGGCGGCGAGCTCGCGATCGCCGGCTACGGGATCAACCGCCACACGCCCTATGCCGAGGAGGCGTGGCTCCTGCTCAAGTTCCTGACGCGCCCGGAGGCGGCGCTCGAGGTCATGCGGCACGGCAGCATCTCGCCGCGGCGCTCGGTGGCGGCGGTGCAGATCGGCGAGCGTCAGTCCGGGGACCGTCCGCGCAATGTTGCGGCGGCCTACGACCAGATCCAGTTTGCGCAGCCGATCCCGCGGCATCCCTACTACATCGAGATCATGCTGCAGATCGTGCAGCCGGAGATCGATCGCATGGTGCAGGGCGAACTGACCCCCGAGCAGGCCGCGCGCCGCGCCACCGACGGGGTGAACGCGTTCCTCGCAACCTTCCATCAACCCGAAGCATGAACGACCGCCGCGCCCAAGCCTTCTGGTTCTGGCTCTTCGCGGGTCCCGCGGTCGCCGGGTTCCTGCTCTTCAGCGCGGGTCCGATGCTGCACTCGCTGTGGCTGGCGTTCTGCAACTACGATGTCGTGGCGCCGCCGCAGTTCATCGGCCTGCGCAACTTCGCCTACCTGTTGCTGCACGACCCGGCCTTCTGGCCGTCGGTGCAGGTGACGCTCGTGTTCACCGCGGTGCAGGTGCCGCTCGCGGTCGCATCGGCCCTCGGCGTCGCGCTGCTCCTCAACCAGCCGGTGCGGGCGCGCGGATTGTGGCGCGCGATCTTTTTCCTGCCGTCGATTCTTCCGCAGGCGGCGAGCGTCGCGGTGTTCGTCTACATCTTCCAGGCCGACGGCGGCCTGCTCAACCGCCTGCTCGCGCTCGCGGGTGTCACGGGCCCGGCGTGGACCACGTCGCCGGCGTGGGCGCTGCCGGTCATCGTGCTCATCAGCCTCTGGGGCTTTGGCTACCCGATGGTGGTCTTCCTCGGCGGCCTGCAGAACGTGCCGCGCGAGCTCTACGAGGCGGCGCACATCGATGGCGCCGATGCCTGGGGCCGCTTCCGCCACGTCACCCTGCCGCTCATCTCGCCGGTCCTGTTCTTCAACCTCGTCATGGGCGTCATCGGCGCGCTCAAGGTCTTCGACCTCGCCTATGCCTTCGGCGCGGCGCAGGGCCTGATCCCCGGCGGGCCGGCGCGGGCGACGCTGTTCTACGGGCTCAATCTCTACCAGCAGGCCTTCACGTATTTTCACATGGGTCTGGCCAGCGCGATGGCGTGGATGCTCTTCGCCGTGATCGTCGTGATCACCTGGCTCAACTTCCGCCTCAGCCGCCGCTGGGTGCACTACGGGGACTGACCATGGAACACCTGCGCACCCGCCGCCTCGACTGGACCGTGACCATCGTGCTCGCCCTCGGTGCGCTCGTCATGGTGCTGCCGCTCGCGTGGATGCTGCTCACGAGCCTCAAGACCTTCCCGGAGATCCTGCGCCAGCCGCCGGCGCTCCTGCCGGCGGATCTGCAATGGGGCAACTACCAGACCGTGTGGGAGGGATTCGCCTACTATCGGTTCTTCCTCAACTCCGCCTTCGTCGCCCTCATGGTCATCGCCGGCACGGTCCTCACCTGCTGCCCGGCGGCCTATGCGTTTGCGTTCTACGAGGTGCGGCACCGGGAGCTCATTTTTGGCCTGCTGCTCTCGAGTCTCATGCTGCCGGCCCAGGTCACGGTCATTCCGCTCTTCAAGGCCTTCGCCGCGCTCGGCTGGGTCAACACCTACCTGCCGCTCGTGCTGCCGGCGTGGTTCGGCGGCAATGTCTTCGGCATCTTTTTGCTGCGGCAATTTTTCCGCACATTGCCGCGCAGCCTGATCGAGGCCGCGCGCATCGACGGCGCCTCGGAGTGGACGATCCTGTGGTCCCTCGTCGTGCCGATGAGCCTGCCGGCGGTGCTCACGGTGGTGTTGTTCACATTCCTCTGGAGCTGGAACGACCTCTTCAATCCGCTCGTGTACCTCCACAGCGAGTCGGCCTACACGCTGCCCGTCGGGCTCCTGCACTTCATCGCCCGCGCCGAGCAGCTGACCGGCGGCAGTGCAGGCCAGGTCCCCTGGCACCTCGTGATGGCGCTCGCCACGGTGATGGTGCTGCCGGTCGTGCTGCTCTTCGTCGCCGCGCAGAAACGGTTCGTCGAGGGTGTCGCGGCGACGGGTGTGAAAGGGTAACCACTAATGCACACTAATGTTCAGGGAATGGATCGGAATTCAGATCATTTCCGTGGGCATTAGTGTGCATTAGTGGTTTTCCCATCTCCGCGTCCTCCGCGCCTCCGCGAGAGCCCAAACCCCGCTGAGAACGATTGGAATCCCGCGCCCGCCTGTTATCACGATCCCATGGCCTCGCTGCCGCTTTGCCCCTACCCGCAGACCCTCGAGATCACGGGTGACCCGGTGCCGTTTCCCGCCGCGATCTCGATCCACGGGATCGATCCCGACCATCCCGCCGAGTCGCGCACCGCCGAAACTATGCGCAAGCTCTGCGCGCGGCTGCCAGGCGTCGCCACGGACTTCGATGGCGGGGCCGCCTACCGCATCGTCTTTCGTCACGATCCCGCCGTCGCTCACGCCGAGGGCTATGCGCTGACCTCCGACGCTGCCGGCTTGGTCATCGCCGCGCGCACGCCGGCGGGACGATTCTACGGGGCGCAGACCGCGTACCAGCTCCTCGCCCATGCCTTTCATGCCGGTAGTTTCCGGCGCTTTGACGAAGCCGTCGCGCCCCGGGTCGTGCCGGCCCTGCGCATCGCCGACGAGCCCCGCTATGCCGTCCGCTCCTTCATGGCGGATCTCGGCCGCGCGCCGTTTTCGCTGCCGCTGCTCAAGCGGCTCGTGCGCATCCTCGCACACCTCAAGCTCAACACCCTTCATCTCCACCTGAACGACGACGAGCTCTGCGGTTTCCGCTGCGCCGGGTTGCCGATCGGTACGGAGAACCCGCACGCGCTCGACGCCGCGGCGCTGCGTGAACTCGTCACCTACGCCCGCAGCCACCACGTGGCGATCCTGCCCGAGATCGAGTCGTGGGGCCACGTGCACAGCATCGTCTATCATTATCCCCACTTGCGGGGGACGTCCGGGCAGTACGGCGGCTCGTCGTTCGGCATCGGCGAGGCGACGTACGACCTGCTCGAGAAGCTCTACGACGAGATCGTGCCCTGCCTTGAGGACACGGCGGCGGTGCATCTCGGTCTCGACGAGGCACTCTGGGCGGTGTTGCCCGGCGAGGAGCAGCGCGGTCACACGCCCGAAAACATGGTTGGTCGGCTGCACGAGATTCTCATGCGGGTCGGGGCGCGGCATGGAAGGAAACTCACGCTGCACATCTGGGCCGACCACGGCGGGCGCCCGGTCCCCGCGGAGTTGCGCGACCGGATCGTCGTGCAGCCGTGGGGTTACCACGAGCAGAACATCCCGGCCATCGTCGAGCAGGTGAAACGCTACGGCGGCGCCGGCAAGCCGCTGGTCATGCTCGGGGCGGGCGCGAGCTGGATCCGCGTCCATGGCGACTACGAGGCCACGCGCGTCTGGTGCGCCGAGGCGGCGTCGCATCCGAATGTCCTCGGGGTCACCCTGTGCCTCTGGGGCACCAACGACATCGCCGGTCGCCTGATCACGGCGTATGCCGGTGCCGACTTCGCCTGGACGCCCGCGACCCCGGCCCGAGGCGAGGGACCCGCCGCCGGCGAGACGCTGCGGAACGCCCTCGACCAGCAGATGCGCCAATGGCAGGTGCTGTTCCCCGACGCCGACCCCGCGGCGATCAACGCCGACCGCGGCCCCGAGGTCGAACTCGGCCGCTACCTCTGGCCCCCGCGCGCCCGCGAAGCCGTGGCCCCGACCGCGGATTTCAACCCGGCCGCCAAGACCGTTTGACCACGGCCTGCTTCAGAGTTTTTCCGGCTCGCTGAGGAAGATTTTTTTCAGTGCTTCCGCTGCCGGTTTCGGACGGCCGTGGTAGTCGAGGATGGCGGTGTTGGCGGGGCAGGGGAAGGGGTCGTGGCCCATCCAGACGATGAAGCCACCGCAGCGCGGGAAGCGGCGCTTGCAGGCGCGGGCGGCGCGGGCGAGGGCCTCGGCCTGGACGCGCTGGCTCCACGCCACCCACTCCGCGAGGTCGCGGGGCGCGCGGCCGTCGTGCACCGCGGCGAACTCCTTCGCCTGGATCCAGAAACCGAAGCGACGCCACACCGGGTTGCTCTCGTCGAGCGGCAGCAAGGTGCCCGCGTCGTAGAATTCCTCCAGCACGGCGAGCGGACTTGCCCCGGCCGCACCGACTTCGGAGCGGAACAGCGAGTCGTCGCCGTCCCAGTAGGACTGCGCCGCCGGCCACCACGGGCCGTGGATGTCCCAGTGCACGCCTTGGCCGAACTCCTTCTCGTCGGCGTTGAACCGCGGACCGGACGCCGACGTCGGCAGGAAGCGGCGGTGCGGGTCCATCGCGGCCGCTTCGGCCGCCATCATGGCGATCAGCGGATGCGCGGTCGTGACCGGCAGGCCGATGCCGATCTTCCCGCCGTCGGGCGCGCCCTGCAGCTCGTTGCCGCCGCACCAGCAGAGCAGGCACGCGTGGTGCTGGCGGCGCGCGATGTACGAGCGCACGATCGGCTGCGCGCCCGCGATGACCATCGGGTCCTCCGGCGGCCAGTTATCGAGGCCCGACGACGAGAACGGAAACTCCTGCCAGACGAGCAGGCCGTGACGGTCGCACAGGTCGTAGAAGATCTCCTTCTCCAGGAACGCCCCGCCCCAGACGCGGAGCACGTTGCAGCCCAGTGCGGCGTACGTGCGGATGCGCGCCTCGTACTCGTCGGCGGTGACGTCGGCGTAGTTCGGCCGGATCGGCGTCCAATTCACGCCCTGCAAAAAGACCGCGCGCCCGTTGATGTTGCAGATCCACGGATCGGCGCCGGCCGGTGCGTCGGCGTTGGCGGTCCAGCGCACGTCCTTGAAGCCGATACTGCAGGTCCACGCATCATCCGCATCGGCCAGCCGCTGGACCGTGAGGCGGTAGGTCTTCTGGGCGCCGCAGCGGTTGGGCCACCACGGCTCGATCGGCAGTCGGTCGAACGTGGCGCCGGCGGCGAGCTGGGCGGGGGTGACGGTGGCCGCGAGCAGGCAGCGTTCACCGTCGTGCAGGCGCACGGCGACGTCGCCGGGGGCCTCGCCGTGGAGCGTGAATCCGTCGGCGGACGGCGCGCAGCGCATCGCGGCGAGCGCGCGGCCGTCGCCGACCTCGAGCGTGACGCGGTCCCAGATGCCGATCTGCACGAGGCGCGGCTGCCAGTCCCAGGTGTAGTTGAAGCGCGCCTTCCAGTCCTTGAGCTGCGAGGTGTGATTGAACTGCCCGAGCCAGCGCGGGGGCAGGTCGAACACGATCTGCAGCGCGTACGACTCGGCAGGCGGCAGGGCGCCGAGGTCGAAGGTGTGTTCGGTGAAACCGTTCTCGAAGCGAGCGATGAGGCGGCCTTGGCAGCAGACCCAGCCGGCGGCGTCGAGACCGGCGCAGCGGAGGCGGCGGACGGGGCCGGCGGCGAGCCAGGCGCCGGGAATCGTGGTGCTGAAGACCCAGTTGCGGTGTTCGACCCACTCGGCGTCGCGGCTGGCGAGGCCGCGGTTCCAGTCGGGGATCACGCCCTGCTCGCGCAGGATCTGCTGCACGGAGGCCGGAATGCGCGCCGGCATCGGCGCCACCTCGGGCAGGCTCGGCGCGCCGAGCACGGTGCCGGCGAGGTCGCGCCACGTGTCGGGCGCGTAACCAGTGAGGGTCCAGGGCAGGGAGGCGAGGTCGTGCACGGATTTCATGCGGATCGGGTAACCGGAACGGACGCAAAGCAATCGACGGCCGGACGCCGGACGCAACGGGGAACTGCCAAACAGCAGCGGGCCTAAAGCGGGCGATCAGCCGGAATACGGCGGCCGGGAGCACGCCGAACTCGACACCGAGCGAAACCGGCGCTGGTATTATGCCAAGTAATGCACAGCAGATACGGTTGTGAAAACCCGGGTTGTCCCGCAGGTTTTTCGCAGGCCGCAGGACTTCTTCCGCGCCGGTTCTTCCACCCCCAATCCCCATGCGCCGCGCCCAAAAGTTCGCCCTGCTGGCCGCGTTCCTCGCCGCGCTGACCGGCTTGTATGCGCTCGGCACGTGGCAGTTCGGGGCCTGGCAACTGGCCACGTTTGGCGTCCAGTATGTGCCGATGGCGCCGATCACGGCGCTGCTGTTCGTGTTGCTGGCAGCGGCGCAGGGCTCCTGGCTGGCCTGGCCGCAGCACCGCCTCGTCCGGATGTGGGCGGCCGGGGCGAGCGGGTTGGTGGTGTTCGTGGCGATCCTGACGCTCGCCCAGGCCGCGACCAACCTGACTCTGCCATGGGAGGCCTGGTTCAATCCCGCCGCCGGCCAGGTGGGCGTGATCCCGCTCGGGCGCATGGCGCCGTTGACGGCGACGAGCTTCCTCCTGTCGGCCGTCGCCCTGTTGCTGCTGGTGTTCGCACCGGGCGCCGGGCGGCTCGGTGCGTTGCCGGCCAATGCCGCGGTCCTGGTGATCGGCAGTCTGGTGGCCGCCGGCTATGCCGCGGGCACGCCGATCAGCTACAGCGGCGAAACCGTGCCCATGGCGCTGCTCACGGCGCTGGCCTTCATCGCGCTCAGCCTGAGCGGGCTGCTGGCGGGACCGCTCATCGTGACGATCCAGCATTGGCTCCGGCTCGAAGCGGGGATTCCGGCCGCGGCCGGGCTTGGCCAGCGGGGTAACCGGGTGCTCGTCGCCCTGGCCGCCATCGTCGCGGTTCTGATTCTGCTTTTCGGCTTCTACTATGTGCGCAGTGAACAGGCCGCCGCGCGCGAGACGGTCCGGCGGGAACTGCGGTCCGTGGCGGACCTGAAGACGACGCAGATCGACCAATGGCGGCGGGAGCGCCTCAGCGAGGGCCGGTTTCTCCACCGCACGGCAGCCGTGGCCGAGGACATCGCCGCCTTCCTCGCGCAGCCCGATACTGCCGGGACGCGCGAACGGGTGCTGGGCTGGCTGGAGCCGATCAAGGCCGGCGATCGCTACGAGCAGGTCCTGTTGTTTGATCCGGCGGGCACGCTCCGCCTGAGACTGCCGCCGGAATCCGCGGGCGAAGGTGCCGGCTGGCGTCACGAGCTCGCACTCGGCGCGGGCGTCGGGGGGCTGCCGACCCAGGTGACCCTGACGGATCTCCACCAGGACGAAAGTGGCGACCATGTTCACCTCAGCGTGGTCGTGCCGGTCCTGCATCCGCCGACGTCCGGCGGCGCGGGCGGATTGATGGCGGTGCTGGTCTTGGTGATGGATCCCGACCAGGCGCTTTATCCGTTGCTGCAAAGCTGGCCGGTGCCCAGCGAGACCGCGGAGGTCTTTCTCGTGCGCCGGGACGGCCAGGAGGTGACCTACCTGACCGAGCTGCGCCACCTGAAGGCGCCGCCGCTGAGCGTGCGCCGTTCCGTCGACGAGACGCTGCTGCCGGCGGCGATGGCGGTGCGGGGCGAGACCGGCATCCATGAAGGTCGGAACTACCGCGGCCAGCCCGTCCTCACGGTCGCCAACCGGATCGCCGATTCGCCCTGGTGGCTCATTGCGAACATCAATCAGGCGGAAGTCTATGCCCCGATCCGCAAGGAGGCGCGCCAGTCGGGCCTGATGGTCTTCTGCCTGGTGCTGACCCTCGGCCTGGCGGCGGCGTTCGCCTGGCGGCAGCGGCATACCGCCTACCTGCAGCATTCGCTGGCGCTGGAACACGAGCGCCTGGCGCTCAGCGAGCGGCTGGCGACCGTGATGCGCTATGCCAATGACATCATTCTGCTCCTGGACGAACAGGGGCGCATCGTGGAGGCCAATGAACGCGCGCTCACGGCCTACGGGTACACGCTGGAGGAATTGCGGGCGCTGTCGGCCGGTGGGCTGAGGGCCGAAGCGGCGGCCGGTGACCTGGCTCAACAGCTCGACGCGTTGCTGCAGACGCACGGCGGCAATTTTGAGACGATTCATCGGCGGAAGGACGGCACCGAGTTTCCCGTCGAGGTGAGCGGACGCGCGGTGGAGATCGGTGGCCGCCGGTTTGGCCTCGGCATCTACCGCGATATCTCCGACCGACGCGCGGCCGAGGCGGCGCTGCGGGCCAGCGAGGAAAAGTTCCGCGCCTACGTGGAACAGGCGGCGGATGCGCTGTTCGTGCACGACGGCGATGGCCGGATCCTCGACGTGAACCGGCAGGCCTGCGCCAGCCTGGGCTACAGCCGCGAGGAGTTGATGGGCATGAACGTCTTCGATCTCGAACAGAAGGTTGATCCGGCCGTCGCCCGTGCGGCTTGGGCCCAGATCACACCCGACACGATCCGGACCTTCCAGGGCACCCACAAGCGGCGGGACGGCACGGTGTTCCCGATCGAGGTGCGCGTCGGGCGCTTCGACCTTCGGCAGGAGCGGCTTCTGCTCGCGCTCGTGCGCGACACCTCGGAACGCGAGGCCTTTGTGCGCCAGATCGAGCGCTTCAATCACCTCTATGCCGCGCTGAGCCAGGTCAACCAGGCCATCGTGCATGCGCAGGACCGCACGAGCCTGCTCACGGAGATCTGCCGCGTCCTGGTCGAGTACGGGCACTTCAGGATGGCTTGGATCGGCTGGCTGGATCCCGGCACCCGCGACATCCGCGCGGTGGCCCGGTATGGCGACGACACGGATTATGTGAGCCGCCTGCGCATCACGGCCGATGATCGACCGGAGGGGCGGGGGCCGACGGGAACGGCGGTCCGCGAGGGCCGGACGGTCGTGTGCGCGGACATCGCCGAGGATCCGTGCATGGCGCGGTGGCGGGAACGCGCCCTCCACAGCGGCCTGCGCAGCTCGATCGCGCTCCCGGTCCGTCAGGCGGGGGAGGCGGTCGGCGTCCTCACCGTGTATGCGACCGAGACGGACTTTTTCGGCCGGGAGGAGATCGCCCTGCTCGAGGAGGCGGCGATGGATGTGACCTTCGGTCTGGAGAGCCTGACGAAGGATGACCGGCGGCGCGAGGCGGAGCTGGCCTTGCGCAGCAGCGAGGAGCGGTTCCGCACGATCTTCAAGCATGCGCCGGTGGGCATCTCGCTGACGATGGCCGACGACGGGAGTGTCATCGTCAACGACGAGCACGTCCGGCTCACGGGCGTGTCCGAAGCTGATTCCCGCGAACTTGGGATCTTCAAGCGTATCACGCATCCGGAGGATCGGGAGCGGCAGATGGCCATGGCCAAGCGGTTCGCCCGGGGTGAGATTGGCCATTACTCGGTGGAAAAGCGCTACCTGCATCCGGACGGCCGGGTGCAATGGGTGGAGTTGACCAGCCGGTTCTACATCGACCCGGCGACGAACCGGCGGGTAATTTTGACCATCCTCATCGATATCGCCGCCCGCAAGGAAGCCGAGGCCCGGCTCCAGCAGCAGCTCGAGGAATTGCGGCGCTGGCACCAGGCCACGCTCGGCCGCGAGGATCGGATCATGGAACTCAAGCGCGAGGTCAATGCGCTGCTGACCCGCGCCGGCCAGCCCCCGCGCTATCCCAGCGCCGCCCCGGGCCCCAACGCCCCTTCCCCGCATGGTTGACTCCGCCTTCATCGCCCTGGTCCACAACGCGGCGCTGCTGCTCGCGCTGGCCCTCGTCTTCGACGTCGCCGCGAACCGGCTCAGCCTCCAGCGCGACCTCCTCAACCGCCTCGGCATCGGCCTGCTGCTGGGCGTGATGGGCATCGGGATCATGCTGGCGCCCTTCCGGCTGGAGTCGGACATCGTCTTCGATACCCGCTCGGTGCTGCTGGCGGTGTGCGGGTTGTACTTCGGTCTTGTCCCCACGCTCATCGCGGTGCTGCTCACGGCGGCCTACCGCCTGCATCTCGGCGGCTCGGCCGCCCTGGCGGGGACCGGCGTGATCCTCGCGTCGGCGGCCCTCGGCCTGCTCTGGCGGCGCTTCCATCGCGAACGGCTGGCCGACCTCACGTGGCGCCAGCTTTACGGCCTGGGCCTCGTCGTGCACGTCGTGATGCTGCTGATCCTGCAGCTGCTGGGCTGGCGCACCGGCCTCGATATCCTGATCGGCGTCGGCGCCCCCGTGATCGTCATCTATCCGCTCGCGACGATGGCCCTCGGGCTCCTGCTCTCGAGCCGCCTGCGCAAGGACCGCACGACCATCGCCCTCCAGGCCAGCGAGGCGCGGTTCGCCGGCTTCTTCCAGTCGAACCCGCTGCCGTGCGTGATCTCCGATCTCACGACCGGGCGGATCATCGATGTGAATGAGGCCTTCATCGAGGCGGCGGGCCGGCCCCGCTCCGAGCTGGTGGGGAGATCGTCGGAGGAACTCGAACTGTGGTCCGGGGTGGAGGGGCGGCAGCAGATCCTCTCGGCGATCGAGGCCGGGCGCAATGCCCACGGCCTGCCGATCCATTGGCGCAGGCCGACGGGCGAGAGGCGGGAGGCGCTGGGCTTCTTCGAGATCTGGCGCGAGGACGGCTCGTCCCGGCTGCTCTCAAGCTTCGTCGACGTGACCGAACGCCGGGAGTCGGAGCAAGCCGTGGCCCGGGCCCAGGCGGAGCTCAACCGCATCGGTCTGGCGCTCGACCGGCTGACGAACTCCTGCATCTACATGAAGGATCGGCAGTGCCGCTACACCTACGCCAACCGGACCACGCTCGATCTCTTCGGCGTCACGCGGGCGGAACTGCACGGCCAGGACGACACGCCTTTTTTCAGTCCGGAAACCGTCGCGCGCCTCCAGGCGATCGACCGGCGGGTGATGGAGGAGGGGAGCGAGAGTACCGAGGAGGTCGAGGTGCAGCTGCGCGACGGCCGCCGGCGGTACTACCTCGAGATCAAGACCCCGATTTACGCGGAAGGCCCGGACCGACAGGTCGTCGGCGTCTGCGGCATCTCCACCGACATCACCGAGCGCAAGCAGGCGGAGGTGGCGGTGCGCGCCAGCGAGCAACGGTACCGCAGCCTCTTCGAGAATGAGCACACGGCCATTCTGGTCCTCGATCCGGCGACCAGCATCATCGTCGATGCCAACCCGGCCGCGGTGGGCTTTTACGGTTGGACCCGGGCCGAGTTGCAGGGCCGCAAGCTGGAGGAACTGGTGCCGGCGCTGCGGAAGACGGTGGCGGCACGACCCTGGACGGCCGGCAGTCACTTGGCGGAGCCGCATCGGCGCGCCGACGGGACACTGCGGGAGGTCGAGATGTTCAGCGGCCCCATGACGGTCGAAGGCCGGGAACTGGCCTACGTCATCATCCACGACATCACCGAACGGCGGGTGGCCGAGCGGCGGATGGCCGAGGCCCAGGCGGAAAGCGCGCGGCTCTTGACCGAGGCCACGCGCTCGCGGCAGGCCCTCCTGAGCCTTGTCGAGGACCTGCGGGCGGCCGACCAGGCGGTGCGCGAGAACGAGGAACGGTGGCGCAGTGCGGTGCAGGGCAGCGCGGCCGGCATCTGGGAGAACAATTTCGTCACCGGCACAGCGTTCTACTCGGACCGCAGCAAGGAGATCCTGGGCTACCAGCCCGACGACATCCCGCAGAGCATGAAGGACTGGGTGGCCATGATCCATCCGGACGATGTCGAGATCGGCCGCGCGGCCATCGCCGAGCACCTGGCCGGGCGCAAGCCGTTCTACGAGGCGGAGCACCGCTTCCGCTGCAAGGACGGCAGCTACAAGTGGATCCAGTCCCGCGGCCGCGCCAGTTTCGACGCCAACGGGAAACTGACGCGCGTCGTCGGCACGCACGTCGACATCCACGAGCGCAAGCTCGCCGAGGAGCGCCTGCGCGAATCCAGCGAATTCCTCGACAACCTCTTCAACTCCGCCAGCGCGCCGATCGTCGTCTGGGATCCCCTGTTCCGGATCACGCGTTTCAACCGCGCGTTCGAGCAACTGACCGGCCGGCGCGCCGCGGATGTCATCGGGCACGACCTGCCGGTCCTGTTCCCGCCGGAGAGGGTCGGCGAGCTCATGGCCCTGCTCCGGCCCACGCTGGCCGGCGAACCCTGGCAGGGGGTGGAGATGCCGATCCAGCATGTGGACGGCTCGGTGCGGCTCGTGCTCTGGAACTCGGCCACGCTGCTCTCCGCCGACGGCCGGATGCCGGTGGCCACGATCGTACAGGGCCAGGACATCACCGAGCGGAAACAGACCGAGGTGCTCCTGCGCACCTCGCTGCGCGAGAAGGAGGCGCTCCTCAAGGAGGTGCACCACCGGGTGAAGAACAACCTGCAGGTGATCACGAGCCTGCTGCGCCTCGAGGTCGCGCGCAATCCCGAGTCCGGCACCGTGGGCGTGCTGCGCGAGATGCAGGGCCGCATCCGATCGATGGCCCTGCTGCACGAGACCCTGTACCGCTCGGGCAACCTCGAGCAGGTGGACCTCGCGGTTTACCTTGAACGCGTGGCCGGGCAGGCCTTCCGCGCCCAGAACGAGGGCAAGCCCAACGTGCGGCTGCGCCTGGAGCTGACCTGGTGCCCGGTCTCGATCGACCAGGCCATCCCCTGCGGCCTGATCGTCAATGAACTGGTGTCCAACTGCCTCAAGCACGCCTTCCCGGCCAAGCGGGGAGGGGAGATCGCCATCAGCCTCCGGCCGGCCGACGTGA
>CAZGJB010000049.1:0-15779 GCA_964526145.1 uncultured Opitutaceae bacterium | reverse complement strand
GGCGGCGGCCGTCAGCGGCTCGGCCGGCGTGCGGGCGTAGCGCGTGTAGATCGAGCCGGCGGACCACGTGACGCAGGCGAACAGGATGCCGCCGACGCGCCAGGGGTCGAGCGGCACCGCGGCCTCAGCGGACAGCGACGGGGCGACGAGCAGCACGAGGCCGACGACGCCGAGAGCGATGCCCGCCAACGTGGGCAACGTGGGCCGCGCGCCGCGGGTGTGGTCGCGGCCGACGACCAGCACGAGCCAGTCGCCGAGCACGATGAAGAGCGGCCCGACCGAAATCAGCAGCGTGGCGATGCCGGAGGGCACGGACTCCTCGGCCCAGGACACGAGGCCGTTGCCGCCGAGCAGGAGGAGGGCGCCGACGATGGCGTTGTCGAACCACTGCCGCGGGGTCGGCCGGATGCGCTTGGTGAACCACAGCCACGCGTAAAGAATCGAGCCGGCGACGAGGAAGCGCGCCCCCGCCATCAGGAAGGGCGGCAGGGTCTCGACCGCGACGCGGATGGCGAGGTAGGTGCTGCCCCAGACGAGGTAGATCGTCGCGAAGCCCAGCCACAGGGCGGAGCGGGAAGCGGGCGCCGCGTGGTCCATTGGTCAGGGCGAGCCGGCCTCCCGGTATTCCATGTAGGCGACGGTGGCGCGCGCGGCCTCGGGGCCGAGGAGGCGGCGGACGACGTGGAGCGAGCAATCGATGCCCGCGGAAATCCCGGCGGCGGTGAGGATGCGGCCGTTGTCGTGGAAGCGGGCGGAGGGATCGACGGTCGCCCGCGGGGCGAGCTCCGCGAGCATGCCCAGCAGTTCGTGGTGCGTGGTGACGCGCAGCCCGTCGAGCAGCCCGCACTGGGCGAGCACCAGGGCGCCGGTGCAGACGCTCATCACGATCTCGGCCGAGGCTGCGCGATTCCTGACCCACTCGAGCAGCGCCGGCCGGCGGAGCAGTGCGCGGGTGCCGAAGCCACCGGGGATCACCAGCACGTGCGGGGTGGGGCAGCTCTCCAGCGTGTGGGTCGGCGAAAGCTTCAGGCCGTGGCGCGTCCGCACCGTCCCCGGCGTCTCGGCGACAGTGAAGACGTTGAACACCCGCTCGCCGTTCAGCTCGTCGCTCACGCCAAACACCTCGAACGGCCCGGCGAAGTCGAGCACCTCGACCTCATCGAACACGAGAATGGCAACGTTGCGGCGCATGGGGGGAGAGAAACGCGTTTTTGGCCGGACGGAAGCCGGGAGTTTGGGGGCCCGCGAAGGGTGATGTCTTGGGTAGCGCCCGGCCTCCGGACGGGCGGTTGGTCGACCGCTGGCGGGAATCGCTCCGTCCGTCCGGAGGCCGGACGCTACCCATTGACACATGCTTGTTTTCCGCTGGGCTCTCGCGGCATGGCCGACTCCGCCTTGAAGTTTGCGGATCTTGTTCGCCCCGTGCTGGAACGGGCGCTGCGGCAGTCCGGCCACGCGGTGCCGGCCGCGGCGCAGGCGCTGCTGGTTGAGCGGCTGTGGGCGCTGGTTGTCGCCCGCGGCGTGCCGCCGCCGTTGCCACCGGGAGAAAAAGGCGAACCCGGCGAGATGCCGGCCGGCGTCGTCGCGCCGCTGATCGAGCAGCTTTTCGCAGGCCTCGCCCCCGCCGACCGCGAGGCGCTGGCCGCGCCGGCGCGCCAATTGGTGAAGGCCTGCTTCCAGGGCGATTTCAAAACGTGCCGGGATTCCTACCGCGAGCTTTCGCCGGACGGTTCGTGTCGGCGGCAGGAGCTCGCACGGGTGCGCGAGCGCATCAGCGGGTCGCATTGCGTGGACTGTCCCTATTGGTTGACCCTGACGCCCACGCAGCACGAGCGATTGCTGGCGACGGCGTGGCACGGCGAATCAGCGACGCTGGCCGCGCACCGCGGCGTCTTTCTCCCCGAGGACTTTCGGGAGCTACGTCTGTTTATCCGCACCGTCATAGGTCGGAATAGGTCTTGAATGCGGACAACGTCAGCCCAAAACTCCGACCCCGTGCCTGTCAAAACCGTCATCATCGAGGACGAGACCGTCTTCCGGCAGATGCTCAGTCTGGCACTGAGCCGGGTGAAGGGTTTGGTCCTCGCGGGTGAGTTCGGCGACGGCAAGGAGGGCTTGGATTACTGCCTGCGCGAAAAGCCGGACCTTCTGGTTGTCGACCTGTTCCTGCCGGGCGTCCACGGGCTCGAGATCATCAAGCAGGTGCGGCGCAAGCATCCGAGCACGCGCATCTTGGTGCTGACCGGCCGGCCGGATGCGGAGCTGCCGGCGAAGCTCATTGCCGAGGGCGTGAATGGCTTCGTCGACAAGACCGAGCCGCTGAACTATGTGCTGCAGGCCGTCGATGCGGTGATGCGGGGCGGCATGTTCTTTGCGGCCCACCTCCAGCCCAAGGCCGGCACGGTGGCGGCGCCGGCCGCGCCGGGCGTCACGCCGGGCGGTCCGGCCCTCGCGGCGATCAAGAATCTTTCCCCCCGCGAGATCGAAGTCGCGCGCCTGGTCTCGGAAGGCCTCTCCTCCAAGGAGGTCGCGAGCCGCCTCAACCTGAGCGTGCGCACGGTGGAGAAGCACCGCGCCAACATCATGGACAAGCTCGGCGTGCGCGAAGTCGCCAGCCTCGTGCGCTACTGCGTGCAGGCCGGGATCGTGCCGAACTGAGCCGCGTCAGCCCGTCGCGTGTTTCGCGGCGAAGGCCCGCAGCGGCGCGGCGGAGGTCTCGAAATCGGCAAGAATCTCGGCCGCCTCGGCCGGACTGACCTCGACCCCGCCGGCGGGCAGGCGCTTCTCGATGGCGGCCATCCGCTGCGAAAGGGCGAGGGCGCCCATCTGCGCGGAGCTGCTCTTGAGGCTGTGGGCGATCCGCTGCTGCGTCACGCGATCGGCCGTCGCGATGCGCCGCAACTCGCGGTCGAACTCGCGGAGATAAGTCTGGATCACCTGGCAGGTGTCGTCGAGGTCCAGCGCGCTGATCAGGTGGGCGATCGCCTCATTGGGCGGGTTCACCTCGGGCGAATCGGCGGACGGCGAGCTCATGCGGTACGGGCATGCTACGGAAGCGGCGCCCGCATGAAAGCGCAAAGATGGCCCGGTTCAAAACCGTCCCTGCACCGCGAGGCGGAAGAAGAACGGCGTCTCGCCCTTGAGCTCGTAACCCCGGTCGAAGTAATCGAAGCGCTGGTCCACGGCCACGCCAACATCGGCCGTGAGCGTCACGCTTTCCGTCACCTTGGCCTCGGCCCCGACCCCCGCGCGGATCTCGCGGTACTCGAGCCAGGTCCGGGTGAGGCGTCCCATGCCGGGCGCCGGGGAGCCGAACCCCTCGGAAACGTAATAGTCGCCGCCCTGCACGGTTGCGCCCAGGTGCCAGGAAACGGTCTCGCTCGCCTTCCACGTGAAGCCCGCCCGGGGGAAGCCGACGTTCAGCGTCCAGTCAGGCGCGAACTGCCAGCGCACGCCCGCGATCGGGATGAACGGGTTGTCCGAGGCCGCGTTGGCGGAAAAGCCCAGGATCCACGTCAGCTCGCGGCTCACATGGTACATCGCGGTGGCGAGGAGCGGGGCGTTGAAGCTGTCCGATTCCGCATCGAGCGAGTCACCGTAGAATCCGGGCCGGAGATAGGCACCGAGGGTCCATGTCGGCGAGGCGCGGTGCTGCAGGCCGAGCGACAGCGTGAGCTCGTCGAGGCGGTCGGGCAGCAGGACCGGACCGGTCAGGTCGAGGCGGTTGCTGGACCAGGCCAGCCCATGCAGCAGCATCGTCGCCTCGCTGAGGGCCGTGCGGCCGGTGAAACTGAAGTCGTAGCGGGCCACTTCCACGCTGCCGACCGTGCCGCCGCGCTCGAGGTCGCTCGCCGCGGTGGCGCCGAAGCCGATGGCGTAGGACTCGAGGAGCGCCGGCCGGAAGGTGGCCGAGGCGGGTTGGGCGGCGAGCGGGCCGGCGGCCAGCAGACCGAGCAGAAGGGCGAGGCGGGAGCGGAAGGTGGAGGCAGGCATGGAGGTTATCGAAGGGATCTACGCGCCGCGGCGGGTTTGGGATGCACGCGATTTCAGGCAAAACGAGCCAGGGCGTCGGCGGTCAACCGGCAGATCTGCCATTCCCGCAGGCGCCGGGCGCCCAGGCTCTCGTAGAAATCGATCGCGGGCTGGTTCCAGTCGAGGACCGACCACTCCATGCGGCCGCAGCCGCGGGCGTGGGCCAGGCCGGCGACATGGAGCAGGAGGGCTTTGCCGATGCCTTGGCCGCGGTGCTCGGGCCGGACAAACAGGTCTTCCAGCCAGAGGCCGGGCCGGGCCAAGAAGGTCGAATAGGTTGGGAAGAACACCGCGAATCCCGCCGGCGTGCCATCGGCGGCGAAGGCCAGCACGCACTCGGCCGCGGGCTTGGCGCCAAACAGCGTGACGCGCAGCGTGTCCTCCGTGGCGGCAACCTGGTCGGACAGCTTCTCATACGCCGCGAGTTCGCGGATGAACGCGAGAACCAGCGGGAGATCGGCGGGCGTTGCGGGGCGGATGGACGCGGGCATGGCGGACCTCAGGCAAACGGCTTTTTCCCTTGGGCACGAGCGTTAAGGCTGAACCGCTTTACAGGAGGCAACGGAGGAAACGGAGGTGCCCAAAAGTTTGGATCTCTGTTATCACTGTTGCCTCCTGTAAAAAGTTTCGGGATCGAGGCCGGGGTCCCTCGCAGCGGGCCAAGCCCGAATGTCCCCTCGACACTTGGGAGGGGAAAACATTGATATGTCTGGTCGAAGCCATGCCGCCCTGCCTCCAACTTCTTGCCCACATCCTGCCTGGCGACTGGCCGCCGGCGATCCAGGCGATGGTCTATGGCGGTTTGATGGCGGTGGGCGGGTGGGGCGCCTGGTTTGTCTGCCGTCATTTCCGCAGCGACCGCCGCGCGCAGCGGCACTCCGAGGAACGGTTCCGGCGCCTCTTCGAGGAAGCGACCGTGGCCCTGATCGAGGAGGATTTCACCGCGGTCGCGCGCCGCCTGGATGAACTGCGCGCCCAGGGCGTGACCGATCTCCGGGGCCACCTTGCGGCCCGGCCCGGCCTCACCGTCGAGCTTTTCCAATGCGTCCGGCCCACGGCCGTGAACCGCCGGGCGCTCGCGCTCATGGGCGCCGCCGACCTCGCCGACTACCGGACGCGCATGGCGGAACACACGCGCCATGCCGCCCCGCGCGGGTTCGAGGCGCAACTCCTCGCCCTGTGGGAGGGGCGGGACGCGCTGACGGTCGACGCCAGCTTTCGCACGCATGCCGACCAGGTCCACCGCGGCATCCTGCAATGGACCGTCCCGCATCAGGACGGCCGCCGCAACCTCAGTCAGGTGCTCCTCGTCTTCACCGACCTCACCGCGCAGCGCGAGACCGAGGAACGCTACCGGCACCTCTTTGAGGGCGCCGTCGAGGGTGTCTACGAGACGCTGCCCACGGGCCGGCTGCGCAGCGCCAATCCCGCGCTGGCGCGCATCCTCGGGTTCGCCTCGCCGGCCGAATTGCTGGCCCAGCCGCCGGAGGCCCTGGCCCGGATCTACGTCTTGCCCGAGCGGCGCCAGCACTTCTTCGCCGCGCTTGCCGCCCGCGACCACCTCCCGAACTACGAGTCGGAGATCCGCCGCCCCGACGGGACCGCCTGGATCGAGGAAAACGTCCGCGTCGTCCGCGATCCCGAGGGTCGGCCGCTGTATTACCAGGGGTTCGTCACCGACATCACCGAGCGCAAGCTGGCCGAGCAGGAGCTGCGGAGCAGCGAATTGCGCTACCGCATGCTTTTCGAGCACACCCCGATCGCCATCCTCGAGTCGGACGACACGGCGGTCACGCAGTGGATGGCGGGGCTCCGCGCCCGCGGGGTGACCGACCTCGCCGCGCACCTGCGCGATCACCCGGAGGAAAAGGCGGCGCACGTCCTGAACGTGCGCATCGCCGGCGCCAATGCCGCGGCCCTCCGCATGGTCGGCGCCGGCAACCTGGCCGAGGTCATCAGCCGCCTGCCGTCCCTCATCACGCCGGAGGTCCTCGCCTTCCGCGAGGAGGCCGCGCTCGGTATCTGGGCGGGCCGGTACCACCTCGATCGCGAGATCGTCCTCAAGGCGATCGACGGTTCCCTGCGCCGCGTCCACGCCTACCGCTGGATCCCGGTGGTCGACGGCCAGCCGCAGTTCCACCGGGCCCAGCTCGCGCTGGTGGACCTGACGGCGGCCCACACGGCGCAGCAGGCGCTCGATGCC
Source organism: uncultured Opitutaceae bacterium (assembly GCA_964526145.1). GTDB lineage: Bacteria > Verrucomicrobiota > Verrucomicrobiia > Opitutales > Opitutaceae > UBA2377. The sequence continues at coordinate 9,544 of CAZGJB010000049.1, read as the reverse complement.
GAACGCGAGCGCATGAGTGTCACCCTGCGGGCGATGGCCGAGGGTGTCGTCACCTGCGACGACGGCGGCGTCGTGCGCTACATCAACGAGTCCGCCTGCGCCATCGCCGGCTGCACCGCCGCGACCGCCGTGGGCCGCCGGCTCGACGAGGTCTGCGTCCTCCGGCACGCCCGGACGGACGCCGGTGTCGCCCGGCCGGATGCGGCCGCGCGGGCCGACGGCCGCGTCGTCGATCTTCCGCCCGACACCGTCATCGTCCGCGCCGACGGCACCCGCCGCCAGCTCGAGGGCTGCTGCGCGCCGCTGCGCGACCTGCCGGGCCGCGACCTCGGCGCCGTGCTGGTCATGCGCGACGTCACGGACCATGTGCGCCTCGAGTCGGATCTCCGTCGCGCCTCCAATCTCGAGTCCATCGGCATCCTCGCCGGCGGCATCGCCCATGATTTCAACAACATCCTGGCGATCATCATGGGCAACCTCACGCTCGCGCTGCTCGACGAGCAGGTGAAGCAGAGCGGCGGCAAGCGCTGGCTCCTCGAGGCCGAGCGCGGCGCCGCGCGCGCCCGCGACCTGACCCAGCAGCTCCTGACCTTTGCCAAGGGCGGCGAGCCCGTCCGCACCAACGTGCAGCTGCCCGAGCTCGTGCGCGAGGCGGCCGAGTTCGCGCTGCACGGCTCGTCGGCCCGCTGCGAGTTCGCGATCCCCGAGGGCCTGCCCACTGCCGACGTCGACAAGGCGCAGATCGGGCAGGTCGTGCAGAACCTGGTCATCAACGCCGTGCAGGCCATGCCGCAGGGCGGCGTCATCCGCATCAGCCTCGGCAACGTCGCCCTCGGCGAGGACGAGCATCCGCCGCTCGCCGCGGGCCGTTACCTCAAGCTCTCCATCGCCGATTCGGGCCGGGGGATCCACCCTGATCACCTGCCGCGCATCTTCGAGCCGTACTTCACGACCAAGAGCGCGGGCATGGGCCTGGGTCTCGCCACCGTGTACTCGATCGTGAAGAAGCACCGCGGCCACATCACGGTCGAGTCGGAGCTCGATGCCGGCACGACCTTCCACCTCTGGCTGCCGGCTGCGCCGGCGGCGGAGGCCCCGCGCCGGGTGAGCCAGGCGCCGTTTGCCGGGGGCATGCGGGGCCGCGTCCTGTTCATGGATGACGAGGAGCCGATCCGCCTCATGGCGGCCGTCCTCCTCGGGCGCCTCGGTCTTGACCCGACCATCGCCGAGGACGGCGCCGCGGCCGTGCGGCATTTCCGGACGGCGCACACCGAGGGTAACCCCTTCGACGCCGTCGTCATGGACCTCACCGTCCCGGGCGGCGTGGGCGGCCTCGAGGCCCTGCGCGAGATGCAGACCATCGATCCCGACGTGCGGGCGATCGTCTCGAGCGGCTATTCCAGCGACCCCGTCCTCGCCAACTTCCGCGCGCACGGCTTCCGTGGCATGGTCGCCAAGCCCTACCGCATCACCGACCTCGCCGCCGCCCTGCGCGAGGTGATGGGCGAGGACAAAGTCGGATAGATTTCCGCGTCCACCCGCACGTCAGGCTTGTCGCGGTCGCGATTGCTTTCACGATGCCTGACGTGCGACGGGTTGCCTTGCCCCTGGTGCTTCTTTGCTGCCTCCCGCCGGTGGTGTTGGCTGCGGCCGACGCCGAACCGGCCGCATTCTGGCGGCTGCTCGCCGGCAACCTGGCGGGCGAGGCGGCGGTGGCCCTGCGCGAGGCGCCGCCGGCCGATCCGCGCGAGCGGGCCCTGGCGGAGGCGGCGATCTTGGTCGCGCGGCAGCCGTTGACCGATGAGCGCCTCCGCGAGGCGGAGCGCCGGCTCAATGCGCTCGCCGCGGTGGCCGACGAGGCCGGGGCGGCCGCGCTCTATCTCGCCGGGCGGCTGCATCAGGTGCATTACACGACCCCGGACTACGTCCGCGCGGCGGCGTACTATCGGCAATTGGCCGAGGCCCAGCCGGCGAGCTCCTGGGCGCAGCTCGGGCTCGTCAAGCTGGCGCTCCTCACCCTGCACGTCCTCCCCGAGCCGGCGACGCCGGCCGCCCGCCTCGCGGCCGCGGAGGCGCTGTTGGACCGTGTCACCGTGCCCGTGCTGCGGCGGGATTTCCTGATCGTGCTCGGCCGGGCGCGCCTCTTCTACGAACTCGACCCCGAGCGCGCGCGGGCGGACCTGCTGGCGGCGGATGCGATCGGCGGGCTGAGCGGGCTGGCCGAGGCGGACATCGCCCTGCAGATCGGCGAGCTTTCGTTCCGCGCCGGTGACGACGCAACCGCGCTGCGGTATTTCGAGCGGTTCCTGCAGGCCAACGACGCCGACCCGCGCGTCTATGCCGTGCAGCAGCGGCTCAAGGCCATCGCGGACCGGAAAGGCGGCCCATGAAGCTGCGGATCACCCGCGCCCGCATCGCCTTCACCTGCCTGGCGCTCGCCTACGGGGTCTCGGCCTGGTGGCTGCTCACGCGCGGCGGGCTCGCGGAGAGCGGGCGCACCAAGGTCCGCATCGCCCACTGGCAGATCGAGGTCGGCCCGCCCGACGGCCTCGCCGCGGTGATCAAGCGCTATCACGAGCTGCGGCCCGACATCGAGGTCGAGCAGGTCCTCGTTCCCGGCCGCATCTACCGGCAGTGGCTGCGCACCAACCTGGTCGGCGGCACCGGCGCCGACCTGATCGAGTACGGTTTCTTCCTGCCCGGGATGAAGGATGTCCCCGTGCGCTACTTCGAGCCCATCACCGCCCTGATGGAGGAGCCCAACCCCTACAACTGGGGCACGCCCCTCGAGGGGGTGCCTTGGCGCAACACCTTCCGCGACGCCCTGTTCAACGAACAGCTCTATTCGCCCGAGATCGGGCAGCTTTACTCCGTGACGCTCTGTCAGGTCACCATGCGCCTCTTCTGCAACGAGCGCCTCCTGCGCGAGATCGTCGGCGACGACCCGACGTTCCAGATGCCGCGCAACCTCGAGGAGTTTCGCCGGCTCGCCGAGCGCACGCGGGAGTTTTCCCGGCGCACCGGCCGCACCGTCTATCCGCTCGCCGGCGCCAAGCTCAACGCCGAGTGGCTCCTCGAGTTCATGCTCTCGGCCATGCTCATGAACGTGAACATGGAGCTCGATCGCGACGGGCAGATGGCCCTCTACCAGCGGGACTTCCAGATGGCCTACCTCCGCGGGCAGTGGAACTACCGGCGGCCCGACGTGCAGGCGGCGCTGGGCGTGATCCGCGAGCTCACCGCGATGATGCGCCCCGGGTTCATCCAGCTGGAGCGCGACGACGCGGTGCGCGAGTTCATGAACGGCCACGCGCTCTTCGTCGCCACCGGGACCTGGGACGCGAGCAGCCTCATCCGGCTCGCGGACTTCCCGGTGGGCGTCCACCGCTTCCCGCAGCCCGACGCGTCCGACCCGACGGTCGGCGCCTTCAACGTCGGCCGCGCCGCCGACGGCAACAAGCTAACCGCGATGGCGTTCTACCTCAACCGGAACAGCCCGCACAAGGAGGCCGCGATCGATTTCATGCGCTTCATGACCAGCGTCGAGGCCGGGCAGTTGTTCATGGATCACAGCGGCTGGATCTCCGCCATCCGCGAGACCACGCTGCCGGCCGTGCTCGAGGCGGCCAAGGGCGAGTCCGACGGCTACGCCTACGGTGGCGGCTACATGAAGACGGGAGCGGACTCCGCGCAGACCTTCACGCAGAACCTGTACCGACTCGTGGGCCCGCAGGGCGGGGTGGAGCAGTTTGTCGAATTCCTCGAGCGCGAGATGCCCGCGGCCCAGCGCGCCGACCTGCAGGCCGAAGTGCGCAACCTCACCGAGGCCCTGCGCCCGCAGGACACCAGTCTTCTCGCGCGCCGCCACTTTGGTCCCGCCGAGGCCGCCCGCGCGGCGGCGCTGACGACCAGCCAGACCCTCACCGAGAGCCAGCTCTACGAGGGCATGGTCGTCCTGCGCGACACGACCACCGGCCGGTAGCGGGATCTACCGCGATTGGACAAGGCCCCTCGCGGTTTACCTGTCACCCGAGATTCCGCGTCCCCGAACATTCATCTTCGGTCCACGTCGGACTTGTCGCGCGGGATGAATTTTCCACGATGGCGTGGTGCCCTTTACCCTTGCGGGATCGCGCCTCCGGCCGGTCCTCGTGTTTGCTCTGCTCCTAAACCTGCCGCTGCCGGCTGCGACGCCGGCCGATGCCTGGCGCGCGCTGGCTGACAGTCGGCCGCAGGACGCGCTGCGGCTGCTCAAGGCGCTGCCGGACGGGCGGGAGGCGCAGCTCATCCGCGCCCTCGCCCTCACGCACCAGCAGCCGGTGAGCGACGAGGCGCTCCGGCAGGCCGAACTGCTGCTGGTTTCCCTCGCCGCGGGTGAGGACGACTATGCGCTCCAGGCGCACTACCTGCAGGCGCGGTTGCACCAGGTCCATTATGCGTCGCCGGATCCGGCCCGCGCGGCGGAGCTCTACGGCACGCTGGCCGCGCGCCGCCCCGGGAGTCGCTGGGCGCAACTCGCCTTGGTCAAACTGGCCCTGCTTCACCTCTACGCGCTGCCGGCCCCGGCCGGCCCCGAGTCCCGGCTCCAGCAGGCGGAGGCGCTGCTCGCCCGGCTGACCGAGCCTGCGCTGCAGCGCGACCTTCACCTGCAGATCGGGCAGGCCGGCCTCCATCACGGCCTGCCGCCGGCTCGCGCCCTGCCGCACCTGCGGGCGGCCGAGCGCATCGGCGGTGTGCCGGGCGTGGCCCAGGAGGACCTCCTGCTGCAGATCGGGGAATTGTCGCTCCGCGTCGGCGACCTGGCGACGTCCCGGGAGTTTTTCGAGCGCTACCTGCGTGACTATGCGGTCAACCCGCGCTGCTTCACCGTACGCCACCGCCTGCGTCACCTCGAGGAGCTCGCGGCGAAGGAGGCCCGGCCATGAGCGACCGCACCCGCAACCGCATCGGCTTCCTCCTGCTCACGGCGGGTTACCTGGCCGCCGTGTTCTGGGTCTTCGCGCGCTCGTCACCGCTCTCGGATGCGCGCCCGGTGACGCTCCGCTTCGCCCATTGGCAGATCGAGGCCGGCCCGCCGGACGGCATCAATGCCGCCATCAAGCGCTACGAGGAGCTCAACCCGCGCGTGCGGGTCGAGCAGCAGCTTGTCCCCAGTGCCGTCTACAAGCAGTGGCTCCGCTCCAATCTCGCGGGCGGCACCGGGGCCGACCTCATCGAATGGGGGCCGTGGCTCGAGGGCGTGCGCGACGTGCCGGCGCGGCATTTCGTGCCCGTGACCGAGGAGCTGAAGAAACCCAACCCCTACAACCGCGGCACACCGCTGGAGGGCGTGCGTTGGGATCAGACCTTCATCGACGGCCTGACCGGGCAGCGCGTCGATTCGCCTGATCCGGGCCAGGTGTACGGCATCACGCTGACCGAGGTCTCGCTCCGGTTCTTCTGCAATCAGGAGCTGCTCCGCGACATCACCGGCACCGAGGCGGTGCCGCAGACCTTCGCCGACCTGCGACGGGTCTTCGCCCTGCTGCCGGCCTACTCGCAGCGCGTGGGCCGCCCGATCATGGGCCTGGCGGGCGCGCGCGACAACACGCACTGGCTCCTCGATTTCCTGCTGGGCGGCACGACCATGCGGCTGAATTTCAGCATGGACGACTACGGCTACCTGGCGCTCTACAACCGCCAGCTGCTGGCGGGCTACCTGCACGGCCGGTGGACGTTCAGCCGACCCGAGGTGCAGGCGGGCTTCGAGCTGCTGCGCGAGGTGGCGTCGCACATGAAGCCGGGTTTCATGCAGGTCACCCGCGACGAGGCGACGCGCGAGTTCCTCGGCGGCGACGCGCTCTTCATCTTCGCCGGCACCTGGGACGCCACCAGCCTCCGGCGCCTCGCGCCTTTCACCGTCACGGCCCTGCGCTTCCCGCAACCGACGCTCGATGATCCGGTCGTCGGACGCTACCTGATGGGTCGCTCCAACGACGGCGGCGGCATCACCGCCATGGCCATGCACCTGAGCAAGCACAGCCGGCATCCGGCCGAGGCGCTCGATTTCCTCCACTTCCTCACAAGCGTCGAGGGCATGCAGCTCTTCACCGACCACAGCGGCTGGTTGCCCTCTGTCCGCGAGGTGAAGATCCCCGCCGAGATCGAGTCCTTCAAGGGCCGCCAGGACGGCTTCGCCTCGGCCAATCCCTACACGCTCATCGGCTCCAACGTGAGCATGCTCTTCGCCCGCAACATCCACCTCCTCCTCGGCGAACGCGGCTCGGCCGCCCAGTTCACCGCGGAACTCGACCGCATCATGCCCGAGGCGGTGCGGGCCGATCTGACCACCGAGCTGCGCAGCACGCTCACGACCCTGAAGGGCCAGGAGCTGCGCCTATTCGCCCACGCCAACCTGGCGGAAGGCGCGGCGGCAGATGCGCCGCACCGCGAGGAGTGGCGCATGCTCGAGTCCGGCCAGACCCTCTCGGAAGGCTTCGCGCTGGAGATGGCGAACAACCTCGAGACGACGGCGCAGTAATGCTCACCCGTGCAGCAGTTCCCGCACGAGCGCGATGTGCTCGGCGTCGGTGACGAGACGGCGGGTGCCCGCGGGCGGATGCGTCGCCGGTTGGCGTGCGCCGTCGCGGGGATCGAGCCAGTGCACCGGGCAACCCGCCGCCGCGGCGAGGTCGGGCAGGTCGTAATGACGCAGCACCCCCGGCAGCACGAGATCGTGCGGCCAGGCCAAGTCATCGGTCTCCAGCAGATGGGCGTAACTGGCCGGGGTGTCGCGCAGCACGATCGCGGCGAAACGTCCCGGCATCAGCGCGGCCAGGTGCAGCGCCACCGGACCGCCTGAACCCGTTGCGCTCAGCACGGTACGCCGCCGTGGCGGCAACGCCTGCGCCAATTGCCAGGCATCCCGCAGACGCATGGCCTCGGGTGCATCCCCGATCGCTGCGCCGACATACGCGGCAAATCGGTCGGGCCCGCCCCAGCTCACCGCTTCGAACGGTCGCAGCGCCATCGCGGTTTCACCGCGCCCACGCAGGTCCGGGGCGACGAGACAGGCCTGCGGTCCGCCGCGATCAAGATGGCCGATGGCCGTCGCCAGCCAGCCGCCGCGGTCCAGGCCCGCGGTGCGGCTGGAGTCATCGAAATGCCAGAGCGCCGGACGATCCGAACCAGGGTCCAACACTGTGACGGGCACCGTGATGTCCGGCTCCGTCGCCAGCAGCCACTCCTGCCAGGTGTGGAACCACACCCGTTGGGCCGGGCCGCGCGCGGTCAGCGTCGGCAGCGGCAGCGCCGCCGGGAACGCGTTGACCTCACGGATTGTCGCCGCGGTCACCCCGGGTTGGCGCCGGGTCGCGAGGGCGGCAGCGCGATCCGCGGTCAGCGAACGCATGTGCACCGTCGTCACCGGCCGGCAGGCCATCGCCGCGGGATCGAGCAGCGCAAAATCCGCCTCGCGCGGTTCCGGCAGCGGCGGCTGGTCCGGCAGTTGCCACCAGCGCCGCACCCACGCGGCGAAGGCCCGGGCCTGGCGCAGGGTGTAGGCGTGTCCGCCCTCGTCGGCGAGAAAGGCAAAGCGCTCCGGCGCACCCGCGGCCGCGTAGCGCTCCGCGATGCGGGCGGCGTCGCGGGCGGTCTGCGCGATGTCGAACACCTCGTCCTCCTTGCCCGCCATGAGCAGCTGCGGTCGGGGCGCGAGCGCCGCGCACAGGTCGAGATCGTCGAGGCCGTCGCGCAACCGGCCCGGCATGAGCGTCTCCGGGCACGAGGCGTACGCGAGGTCGAGCACGAGCCAGCCCAGCGGCGCGAAGCAGCACGACGGGCCGATGACCGTGAACCGATCGTCGAGCAGCGCGGCGAAGATGGACGTGTTGCCGCCGCCGGACACGCCCGTGGCCGCGACGCCGTGGCGGCCGTCGATGTCGGGTCGCGCCAGCAGGTAGTCGGCGCAGCGCAGCGCGTCGCCGACGAAATACCGGCTCGACGTGTCGCCCGTCAGGTAGCAGCGCACGCCGTCGCGGAAGTGGTCGTTGCCCGGCTGCTTCTCGCCCGCCATGCCCGGCGGATCGTACGTGATCGCCGCGAAGCCGGCGCGCGCGAAGTACTGGCAGGGCAACTGGTACGACGGCCGGGTCTTGGCGGAGTGTCCGACCGAGACGACGATCGGTGGATACGGCGGCGGCAGGTCCGCGGGGAGAAACACCGTGGCATTCACCTCCCAGCCGGGGTGCGATTCGAAGACGACGTTCTCGATGCGGAATCCCGGACCGCTGCCGGTGCTCACGACGCGCGGCTGCAACGGCCGCCTCCGCAGATCCGCGAGGAGGTCGCCGTAGTACGACGCAAACCGCGCCCGCGCCGCGGTCGGGTCGGCCGCCCAACGCGCCGCGCCCGCGTGCAGGCCGGCGTGGCCGCGGGCGATCAGGTGGCGCCGGAGCATCTCGCGGGGTTCGGTGAGGGTCGGGTTCATGACGAAGCGGGCCGGGTCCGGTAGGCCGCGACCACGGGCAGGTCGGCGGCGGCGAGGTCGAGAGTCGTCAGGTCGGCCGGCGGCACCCAGCGGATCGCGAGGTGCTCATGCGGATGCGGCGCGGGGCTGTCCGCCGCGAGGCGGCCGACGAAGGGAATCATCTCGATCGTCTCGGCGTAGGCGTGGGTGAAGCGGGGCAGGGCACCGGTGATGACGAAACTCACCCCGAGTTCCTCCTGCAACTCGCGCACGATGGCGGTCTCCGCCGGCTCGCCGGGCTCGACCTTGCCGCCGGGAAACTCCCACTTGAAGGGCAGGTGCTTGTGCGCGGGCCGCTGCGCGACGAGCACCGTGCCGGCGCGCTCGATCAGGGCGCAGACGACGGGGATCGGGAGCGGGGCGGAATTCGCGGGCATCTTTGGAATCCGTGAAATCTGCGCTGGCTCCGGGCGGCGATGCAATTACACATTGGTCGCATGTCCGAGGAAGATCCCGTCATCGAACTCGAGCCGAAGAACCAGAATCCATTCTCCTGGAAGGTCGTCGCCGTGTTCCTCGTCGCCTGGGTGGTGGTCTTCGCCCTCATGTACGAGCTCAAGAGCGGCATGATCCGCCTCCTGCTGCCGGCCATCGCGCTCGTGTTCCTCGTCTATCTCGTCATCTGCACCCTCTACCTCCTCAAGCAACGCAAGTAATCCCGCCTCGTCATGAAACAGATCATCACCCTCGTCCTCGCCGGCATCATCCTGATCGCCCTGCTCGTCGCCAGCGTCTTCATCGTCGATATCACGACCGTGGAGGGCAATGAGATCGGCGTGAAGGAGACGTGGGATGGCGGCGTGATCTCCGAGCCGCTGCAGCCCAAGACCTACGTGCTGTTCCCGGGCTTCACCCAGAAGGTCTTCAAGTACGACATGTCCTCGCAGGTGTTCGTCATGAACGACCAGCCCGACGCCACCTACGGCGAGGGCCGCCGGCGCGACAGCTACCTCGTGCAGTCGTCCGAGGGCCAGGACATGCGCATCTCCCTCAACATCCGCTGGCGCCGCGATCCGGCCTTCGTGGTGGACATGCACA
>CAZGJB010000048.1:0-15875 GCA_964526145.1 uncultured Opitutaceae bacterium | reverse complement strand
GTTCGCGGTGGTGCCAGCGGCGCCGCCGCCGAGGTTGAGGGCGCCGATCGTGTCGGTGCGGGTGTTGATATCGAGGGTGCCGCCGAAGATGTTGACCGTGGTGCCGGGCAGCACGTTGTTCGCCCCCAGCATCAGGGTGCCGCCGCTCGAACCGCCCGAGGTGCCGATGTTGGTCGTGCCGCTGTAGCTGTTCGCGCCGGAAAGCGTCCAAGTGCCCGTGCCGGTCTTGGTCAGGCCGCCGGCACCGGCGATGGCCTCGGCGATCAGGTTGTTGGCATTGGTGCTGGTGCCCGAGAGGGTCAACAGGTTGCCGCCGTTGTTGAAACTGCTCAGGGTGCTGCCGAAATAGAGGGCGCCCGTTCCATTGCTCGTGAAGGTCGCCGCCGCGCCCAGGGCGATGGCGAGGTTGGAGTTGTTGAAGGTCTGGGTGTTCGAGGAGTTGCTGACGATACCCGAGCCGCCGATCGTGAGGGTGCGGACCCCGCCCGATCCCGAGAAGGTCCAGCCCGCCGTGCCGGACGTGAACTCCAGCCCGTTGATGGCACGGCTGGCGGTGAGATTGGGGTTGGCCGTGACCGTGGCGGCCTGGAACGAACCGATGTCGGTCGCGGTGCTGTCGGCCGGAGCGACGTTGCCGACCCAATTGGATCCGGTGCTGAAAGTCGTGCTGACGTTGGCCCAGACGATCGTGGCCGCCGGGAGCCGGCTGGAAGTCGCCACCGCAGCGACCAGCAACAGGGAGACCATCCATCGGAAGGGGATTCCGAAGTGCCCGGTTGACGGCAGATGGGTCGGGCGACGATGCATGGTTGGCGGTGGGTGGCTTATCCGGGGCAGGGCGGCATCAGATTAGGCTGGGTACAGATAGTTCCTAATTCCCCAGGGAGGCCACTTCAAAATATGAGGCAGCATGGGTGTTTGGCCCCATGAATATCGTTAAATCAACCTTCCCACGGGTGTTGCGTCGAGGAATAGTCCTTCAAATCAACGCTTTATGAAGCATGCGTGGGTGCTGCAGGGTCGGACGACTATGCAATACTACGTAGCGATGGGTAGATTTACCCCCAAAATTGTCGTCGATTTTCTCGGCAGGATCCCTTCAATTTAGGCCCGTTCAGAACATACCCATTTAGGGTCATATACCTAAAACGCCTAACGGTTTGCCTCGGTCTTGCCTGCCTTTGTCGGTTTACCACACTCCCCACCTTCCCGTACTCGGTCGTATCCAATGAAATCTTTCCTTCGCCGAATCACCGCTGTCCTGGGTGTCACGTTTGTTTTCGCCGGAGCTGTCCAAGCCATCCCCTCGGCTGGCGTTCAGTACAACCCCAAGGTCAAGGCCGTGCAGGGCAACCAGCCGCTCAAGGAGAGTTATCCGATCGTGATCACGACGCCCAACTCGATCGCCGAGGGCTCGAACCTCACCATCGGGTACAACATCACGATTCTTTCCAAGCCGTCAGCTGTCAGTGATGCGATCGCGCTTTCGTTCATCTCGCTGAGCCCGTCGACGATGAACGTCACGGGTCCGAACCAATCGAAGACCGTGACGGTGACGGTGGATGTGCCGCCGGGCGATTTCGCGGGCGACTATTCCTACCTGGTGACGACCACGGGATGGCCGGTCGGCCTGACCGTGCCGGATGCCGGTTCGACGGTGAATGCGCGCGTGGCGCCGACCGATGTCGTCGACGAGTCGCCGCCGACGGTCACGCTGCAGGATCCCAGCAACGGCGCGAACCTGATTTACTACCCGGCGGTGGGTCCGCTGGAGATCCCGGTGATCTTCGAGGCGGTGGTCGGTGACAAGGGTGCCACGGTTGACTCGATGCAGGCTTTGATCGGCAGCACGCCGATTCCCTTCACGACGACCGGCCTGAACACGCTCGACGCCAAGGCGACGGGCACGGCGACGGTCACCGCTCCCGGTATCTACACGATCAGTGTCGGGGCAACGAACCTGCACGGCACGGGCTACGATTCCGCCGACGTCACCGTGGTCGTCTCCGCGCCGGCCCCGAGCATCACCGTCGCCTCGCCCACCTCGGGCGCCCAGTTCGTCTATCCGGCGGGCAGCTCCTCCGCCACCGTCCCCGTCAGCTTCACCGCCACCAGTGTCTACGGCAACGTCACGCACGTCGCGGCCACGCTTGACGGCACGCCGATCACCCTGAGTTCCAGCGCCCCGGGCACCACGGTCACATCCACGGCTTCGCTCAACCTGGTGGCCGGAGACTACACGCTGGTTTTTTCCGCGGCGAGTGACTACGGCACCGCCACGCCGGTCACGATTCCGATCAAGGTGCGGACCGTGGCGCCGGTGCCCGACCTGCCGGTGGTGAGCATCCTGACGCCGACGGCGGGTCAGGTCTTCGCCCGCACGGAGGGGGACGCGGCCACCGTCATCAACTACAGTTTCGCGGTCAACGCCGCCACCGGCCCGATCTCCGCGGTCACGGTCGCCATCGATGGCGCGACCCAATCCCCGACCTTGGCCGGCCTCAACTCGACCAGCGTCGCGGGCAGCGGCACGATCAGCTACACCGCGGGCGGCGCTCACACGCTGACGGTCACCGCGACCAACCCCGATGGTTCCGCCTCGGCCTCGACGACGTACACCATCCAGCAGGCGCCCGCTACCGTGTGCCGCAACCTCTTCTGGCTGCCGCCCATCTCGCTCGACAACACGGTCGAGGGCGGATCGACGATGCCGATCAAGTTCACCCTGACCTGCAAGGGAAGCTTTGTCCGCGACACCGAGGTGATGATCGCCATCTACGAGATCTTTGCCGACGGTTCCTTTGGCGATCCGGCGATCTATCCCTACGGGGCCAACGGCAATCCGAACCCGCCGGACTACGCCATCAACGGCCACCATTATCAGCTGAACTTCGACACCGCCAAGGGCGTGCACCGCTATCGCATCGAGGTCTATCGCCCGCTGGCTGACGGATCCTTCCAGGTGCTCGGCACCAAGGACCTGCTGACCAAGGGCAAGAAGGGCAATGATCGGGGCGACCGTGACGATGATTGCGGCGACCATCGCGATCGCGACAACGACCGTGACCACGACGAGGACCGGAACAAGGACAACGACCGCGATCACGACCGGGACGGCGACAAGGGCAGGGGCCGCAGGTAATCGGCCGCGCTCGCCGGCAAGTGGTGCCCGGGGTGGGGGTCGAACCGGGTTAGAGTCCCAGCAGCTTTATTGCGTAAGTCGTTGTAAAAATTGCAAGATTCATTAGAGCAACATTTTGCAGGTTTCCAGAATGGTGCAAAATGTTGACGAACGAAACCTTGATTGCACCGATTTTAGCAACTCGGTGACAGACGGCGGCGTCCTTACCTTGCATCGACCCTAGATTTTGTGACGAGGCAATGCACTGGTGTCTTCTAGGCAGATGGCGAATTCCATGGCCGGGTTACGCCTTATCGGCGAGCCCGACGCCAAGGTAGGCACTCACCTAATAGCGGAAGGATAGATAAGCGCGCATAGTTTGAGCAGGCAGTATGCCTTGGCCGGTATGCTGCTAGTCGCAGAGTTCGTCCGTCACATGGAGGGATTAAGGCTGCGAAATTATCGCCAGCAACTTCCCATGATTCCAAAAAGAAGGCCCACCGCGAATGCGGCCAAAGCCCGCACTGGCATCGAAGGTTTCGATCAAATCACTGATGGTGGACTACCGCGCGGTCGGACCACGCTGCTCTCTGGAGGGCCGGGCTCCGGCAAGACGATCTTCGCCCTGCAGTTTCTGGTGTCGGGCGCACGGGATTTCAAGGAGCCCGGCATCTTTGTTGCGTTTGAAGAATCGGCGGAGCGCCTCGCAGCCAACGCCGAGGCCTTCGGTTGGAGAATCGCGGAGCTGTGCCGAACCAAGAAACTGTTCTTCATGGATGCGCAGCCGCGGACCGACTTGATTCAATCGGGGACGTTCGATCTCGGAGGGATGCTGGCGGCCCTGGGCGCGCAGTGCCAAAAAATCGGCGCGCGGCGAATCGTGTTTGATGCCCTGGACATCGTGATGGCACTGCTCCCCGACTCGGCGACAAAACGTCGAGAAATGTATCGGCTGCAAGAATGGCTGGTGGCGCACGCGTTGACCGGCCTCATTACGTCGAAAACGGGGGGCGAAGACGCAAGTACGTTCAGTCCGCAGCCGGGCAGTTTCATGCAGTTCATGGTGGACTGCGCGGTGGCGCTCAACCACCGGGTGGAGCTAGGGGTGTCGCAGCGCAATCTGCGGGTTGAGAAATTCCGCGGCTCCAGTTTCGACGAAAACGAATCTCCGTTTGTGATCGGCCGTAGCGGATTCGATGTCGCAATCACACGCATGCTGGGCCGCACCGACGCGACGGTGACCAATGAGCGAGTGACGAGCGGCGTGAAGCGGCTCGATACCATGCTCGGTGGCGGCTACTACCGCGGGGCCTGCGTGCTCATCACCGGTGTGCCCGGCACCGCCAAGACTACCTTGTCTGGTGCCTTTGCCGAAGCGGCCTGCAAACGCGGAGAGCGCACGATGTTTGTCGGCTTCGACTCCGACAGCAGCGAGGTGATTCGCAATCTGTCATCGGTCAATATCCGGCTGGATCGCTACGCGAAAAGCGGCGTGTTGAAGATGATCTCCGCGCGCACCATCACCGGCAGCGCCGAGACGTTGCTGGTGCGGATCAAGGCGCTCGCCAAGGAGCACCGCGCCCGCTGCCTCGTGATTGATCCGGTTTCCACCTTGTCGAAGGCGGGCAATGAGCTGACCGCGCACGGCGTAGCCGAGCGGCTGATCGACTGGTCGAAATCCGACCGCATCACGCTCGTCTGCACGAGCCTGATCGACGAGATGGACGGCCAGACCGAAGGCGGCACCCCGCTGCAAATTTCGACGCTCGCCGACACTTGGATCCATCTCAATTATCTTGTGCAGGCGGGCGAGCGCAACCGCGGCCTGTCGATCATCAAGTCGCGCGGCATGTCTCACTCGAACCAGGTGCGTGAATTGATCCTGAGCGACGACGGCGTCACGCTGTCGGATATCTACACGGCGGGCGGTGAAGTGCTGATGGGCACGATGCGCTGGGAGCGGGAGAGCGCCGAGCGTGTGGCCCGTGAAGTTGCCGAGGTCGCGGCGAAGCTCAAGCGTGTCAGCCTCGACGCCGAGGAAGCCGTCCTCGAAGTGCGGGCCAAGTCGCTGCAGACGGAATTGCTCGCAAAGAAGGTGGAGAAGACGCTGCTCATGCGCACCACGCAGAGCCGAAAGGGCGAGTTGTCGCGCGGGCACCTCAGGATGCGTGAGCTGCGCGGGGCCGACGCGGCCAAACGGAGGCGCCCATGAATCCACTGCCGAAGACATCCGCCGCGTTCAGATTCCTGCTGTATGTGGCAGATGACACGCCGAACTCAGTGGCGGCGCTGGCCAACCTCAAGGCTCTGTGCGAGAAGCACCTGGCCGGCCGGCACGAAATCGAGATCGTCGATGTGTTCAAGGAACCAGAGCGTGCGCTGGCCGACCGCATCTACATGACGCCGACTCTGATTCGGCTCGCGCCGGCACCCGTGCGTCGAATCGTCGGTACGCTTAGTGAGGGGGAGCGGGTCCTGCATGCCTTGGGATTGGAGGCGATTGCGGTATGAAAGCGGAGAACCTGCAGCCTGCAGAGGCGATGGAACATGAGATCGCCACGCTCGTTTCTACTTTAAATGAGGCCGAGGAACGCCTGGAGAAGCTGACCGGGGGTCAGGTTGACACGGTGGCCGATCGATTCGGCCGGCCGTATCTGCTCCGGCGCGCTCAGGCGCAACTGCGCAACCACGATGCCGACAAGTTGGCCGCAATCCTCAACGCGCTACCGGCGAACATCGCATTGCTCGACACCAAGGGCGTGATCATCGCGGTAAACGAGCCGTGGCGGCAGTTTGCCACCGCAAATTTCCTCCGAGGGCCGGCATATGGCATCGGGCTCAATTACCTCGACATTTGTGACCGCGCAAGCGGGCCCGAGGAGTCCGACGCGCACCGGACTGCCGCTGGCATCCGGTCGGTGCTGACAGGAGCGAAGAGTTTCTCGATCGAATATTCCTGCGATTCACCGACCGAAAAGCGCTGGTTTGTGCTGTCGGTGACGCCCCTGAGCAGAGACCAGGCTCATGGCGTCGTCGTCATGCACTTGAATATCACAGAGCGCAAACTGTCGGAAGATGCAACTGAGCGCACCTTGCAGCGTCTGACTGAGGCACAGCGCGTCGCACAGATCGGCGACTGGGAGTGGGACTTAGCCACCCAGACGATCATGTGGTCGCCTCAGGTGTTTACGATTCTCGGGCGCGACCCAAGATTGGGTCCGCCGCGAACCTACGAGGAGCAGAGCTCTGTATACGATGCGCCGAGCCGTGCGCTGCTGCAGGACAAAGTCACGCGGGCGATCGAATCTGGCGAATCCCAGAACTACGAACTCGTGGCGCTGCGCCCTGATGGCGCCCGGATCTACGTTCAAGCTATGGCGGTCCCGAAGAAGGACGAAAGAGGCAGAATTGTAGGAGTTTACGGGACGATTCAGGATATCACCGACCGCAAGCTGTCCGAGGTGGAGATACACGAGAGTAACGAGCGATTTCTCCAACTGGCAAATAACATCTCGGATGCGTTTTGGATCAGCTCCCCAGATATGAGCGCAGTGCAATATATCAGCCCGGCCTACGAGGCAATATGGGGGCGATCCGTGGCCAGCCTGCAGGCCAACCCGCAGGAATGGGTAGAAAGTATTTTCAACGAGGATCGTCCCCGGGTGCGGGCCGCCTTCACGGCGCTATGCGCCGAACGTCCGCGATTGGATATGGAGTATCGCATCGTTCGACCGGATGGCGTAATTCGCTGGGTGCGAGTCCGTGTGTCGCAAATTCGGAGCGAAGCCGATCAACTGATCCGCCACGTCGGGATTGCGTCGGACATAACCGAGCGCAAGCACAGTCGGGAGGCGCTTGCGGCGAGCCAAAGGCGCTTCAAAGCGTTGTTTGAGCAGGCGGCCGTGGGTGTCGCCCTGGCCGAGGCGTCGACGGGGCGGTTCGTTCAGGTCAACCAGCGGTTTGCTGATATTCTGGGAAGGAGTCGGGCCGAGACCGAGGAACTCACGTTTTCCGCGGTCACGCACCCGCAGGACGCGGCCGTCAGTAAGGAGAGGCTCCGAGAGTTGATCGCAGGCAAGATTCGCAACTATGCACACGAAAAGCGGTACCTGCGAAAAGATGGGACTGTCGTGTGGGTCAGTCTGACGGTGTCGGCGATGTGGCCGCCCTTCGAAAAGCCGAGCCTGTGCATCGCGGTCGTGCAGGACATCACTGAACGGAAGCACCTCGATGAGCATTTCCTGCAGGCGCAAAAGATGGAAGCACTCGGACAGTTCTCCGGGGGGGTTGCTCACGATTTCAACAACATCCTCGCGGCGATCAGCGGCTACACCGAGCTCTCCGGCATGCTCCTCCAAGGCAACCCTGCGGTGCGCGGGCACCTCGACTCTGTATTGAAAGCGTCCAGCCGCGCCAGCGATCTCGTGAAGCAGATCCTTACCTTCAGCCGTCAGCAACCGCAGGATCGGGAGCCGATCCAATTGCAGCAGGTCGTGAAGGAAAGTATCAAGTTCCTGAGGGCGACGATCCCGGCAACGATCGCCTTCGACACCTTAATCGCCGCTGACGCCCCCACGGTGCTCGGCAACGCGAATCAGATACACCAAGTCTTGACGAATCTCGGGATCAACGCGTGGCACGCGATGCAAGACGGGCCAGGCCTGTTACGGATAACGCTAGAAAAGTGGCAGGTCGATGATGCTCAAACGGCTGCGCAGCCACGCTTGCGTCCGGGCAGCTACGCTCGGCTGTCGATCAGCGACACCGGTTGCGGTATGGATACGGCGACGGTAAAGCGGATATTTGAGCCATTCTTCACCACCAAACCCGTGGGTAAGGGGACGGGGCTTGGACTGGCAGTGGTACACGGCATAATGGACAGCCACGACGGTGCTGTTACAGTCTACAGCCAGCCTGAACAGGGCACGGTGTTTCACCTCTACTTCCCAGCGTGCGCCGGAGAAATTGGCATCGGCGCGATCACCGACGGCCCGACGCCGAATGGAAAGGGTGAGGCGGTGTTGGTAGTCGATGACGAGGAGATGATTGCCTCGATGCTCCAACTGTCGCTCAACCATCTCAATTACGCGACGGAGTTTACGACCGACCCCGTGGCGGCTTTAGCCATGGTGAAGGCCAATCCAGCACATTACAGACTGGTGCTCTCGGATTTTACCATGCCGGGCATGACTGGCCTCGATCTCGCGATCAAGCTGCGGGAAATCCGGCCCGACCTACCGGTGTTGTTGATGACCGGCTTGAACGCTGCGCTCACCCCCGAACGCCTCGAAGAGGCCGGCGTGCGCCGAGTTTTGATCAAACCCCTCACTATCCATTTGCTGGGTTCCGCCTTGCACGCGGTCCTCTCCGCCGAACCCAACTGATCATGGCCCGAATTCTCCTCATCGACGATGACGACTCTCTGCGCACCATGCTGCGCCTGACGCTTAGCCATTTTGGCCACACGGTGATCGAAGCACGCAACGGCAAGGAGGGGCTTGATCTGTTTCCAAATGCCGGGGCCGATCTGGTGATCACGGACATTGTGATGCCCGAAAAGGAAGGGATCGAGGTCTTGATGGTGCTGCTGAAAGTGAAACCGACGGTGAAGATCATCGCCATGTCCGGCGGTGGCCGCGGGAGCGCGGCTGACTATCTGCGCATCGCGTCGCAACTGGGCGCCGCCAAAGTCCTCACCAAACCATTTCTCAACGAAACCCTGATGGCCGCGATAAACGAGCTGCTTCCAACCGTCCAAATGCAGATTGAACCGAACGCAGCAGACAACACGGACGTTTGTGTCAGCTAGGATACTCGCGGGCTGAAATCGACCAGGTCTGAAACGGCGTGAGTTT
This sequence comes from uncultured Opitutaceae bacterium, assembly GCA_964526145.1. Lineage (GTDB taxonomy): Bacteria > Verrucomicrobiota > Verrucomicrobiia > Opitutales > Opitutaceae > UBA2377. The sequence goes on along the minus strand of CAZGJB010000048.1, from coordinate 6,899 downwards.
TACCGGCTTCACCCAAGGCAGGAAATTCTTACCGACCAAAAGGACAATTTTGCCGCAGCGAAACTGGGAAGCAACTATCTGCGATTTCGGCCAAGAGGGGGGACTGCTAGGCAGTACACGCAAGCACGCCGAATCAGATTCCCGGTGGTCCTTGGTGGGTAGCTGGGCCCGCGCAAGCGCGCCATCATTGTGAACACAAAGGTCACAATCGGTAGCTCTTCTGGCCCCGCATAATTGGTCGCTAGCGCGATCGATATCCCATCACCAAGGCCGCTTCGGCAGTGCACCACCGCGCGTATGAAGCTTGGTGCCCGGGGTGGGGGTCGAACCGGGTTGAACTCCCAAAAGACCGGTCACCTAAATCGTTGAAAATTATTTAATACCAATTGGATCAACGATTTGTAAATTTCCAGATTAGTGCAAAATCTTGGCGAAATTGACATAGTTTGCACCCATTTTAGCAGACCTGTAGCAGACGGCGGCGTCTTTACGTGGCATCAACCGCTGAATAGGTGACCAGACAATGCACCAGCTCCTCCCTTCGGAAATACAACGCGCGTGCCACTTGGTAGTATGGGATACGGTTGTTGGCCACCATGTGGCGCAGCGAACGGGTGCACGGGTGGCAGGACGGGTGCCAAATCCCTAGCGTTGGGATGGCAGAAAAGGGGACAAGCTGGAGCTGGCTTGGATCGCACCGTGACAGTTCAAGGGGCTTTGGGATGTATTTGGGCCATTGCCAGCAGTGCGCCCGTAGATGGCTGGTGACTTCGCTTAGGGTCACGAACTTCCGACCGCCAACATGGTGGGCCGGGATTAACTTGGCTGCCAACCAAGCGTAAAGAGTGCTAACGCAAGGCTTGTGGCCGGGGGACCAAATGCCCGAGTCCACCAATTGCTTCAGGTCAATGAGTTGGTCACACGATTCCATCGCTAAGATCGGCGGCCATTGGGCATGATCGAGAAGAACGCTTCGGCATCCGCCTCGGAGATGCCGGCGTTCAAGTAACGCTTGCGCTGTATGGACTCTAGGTGGCCGGCGGCGAGGGCGGCAGCACCGGGACCGTATTTGCGAGTATAGTAGCTGCAAAACGAATGTCGCAAACCGTCATGTGGGATATTGAAGCGAACGCGCAGCTTTGCGCGATGCGCCAGCAGGCGTTGCAGGTTATAGTTCGCCGAACGAAGCGGGTAGGCCTTGATCCATGCCGAAAAATTCGGAGGTAGGTTGATCCAACGCGGTTCGCCTGTCTTGGTGATTTCTCCGGCGAGGAAGGCCTGTTCGTTATTAAGGTTGAACCATTCCTTGTTGAGTTTGCCAGCAATGACCTGTCCGATGCGAAAGATTTCGCCGCCGTCGACATCGGGGCGGATCCCCAGAAACAACATCATGGCGAAAGGCAGAGCGAACATGCCGTCTTCGATTTTTTCGACCGCGGACATCAGCTCTGCGGCGGTGGTGACGGAGATGATCTGAGGGGTGCCCACAGGAGCATTCTTTACCGGAATACCTTCGAGAGGAGACTCCGGGATCCACCGCCGCGGTTTGCTCATGCACCAAGAGAAAAAGGTGCCGAGGTCCCCGCGCGCATTGTTCCAGGACTTCGGCTTGAGACTCCCGAACCGTGTCTCGAACCATTTCTGGAAGACATCCGGGGTGATCTCGTGGAGCCTCTGAGTAGGGAAACCCTTACTCAAGCGCTTCAGGAGTCCCTTGATCGTCTTAAACTGGCTCGATCTGACCTCGGTGGCCTTAACTTTGAGATAGAGCTCTGTGGCGGTGGCCACCGTGTGGTCGGAGACGGGGATCCAGTAGCGTTCGATGAAAAAGCGCGTTACCTCGACTTGGGTTATGTTGCGGTCAGGGTATTTTTGTTTGAGCATGACCTTGGCAGCCTCTGCGTCGGCGATCTCGTCATGGGTTAGTCGGGTTAGGCGGGGCTCTTGATCAGGCCCCTTCGCCGCTTGCACCTTGAGGTCCGCCATAAACTCTTCGGCGGCTTGCTTGGAACAAAACTGATTCCGCACCTGTCTACGGCAAAGCATTCCCGAGACTTGGAACGATACGCTGCCACCCGGGTTCAGGATGCGTCGGATATGGAACTGATCCCGGCGCTTTTTTCTGCGCCGGCCTTCAGTGGCAACGTCCTGTTGGATCTCGTTCACCCTTCATTCTAGCACGCACCTTGCGCGGTTCTGAGCGGGGACTTGAGGGTTGGCGGCAGACCCGATTTCTGGCGGCACTAAGATGGTGCAAGTGCTTGTTTAAGAGCGCGAAGGCCAGATTTCGATTGTATCATCTGGCGTCCCTAGGAACAGGGGGAGGGGGCTGATCCGGAAATCCGTCGATGCATGGATCTCGGCCAAGGCGAGCTTGGTTTGCCACACGTAGAAGCCGTCAATGATCTCCTGTGGCGTCAGTGCCGCCGGGGTTGCGTCAGCTGCCTTAATGGTGCCTTGGCTGACCTTGGCTTGGATGAGGCCGAAGACGAAGACCGCCATGTGGAAGTCCGAAAGGTGGGGTGGTCTGTCGCCCTCGACTATCCACAGCGACCTAAGGTCCGCAGGCACTTCAAGGTTGGTCGAGTTTGGGTGAGTTCGGATCCAATCTAAGCTCTGCTTGAGCAATCGAGACTTGTTTTTCATTATGTGATTTTCACATAAAAAAGCCCGATAAAAAAGTTACAGTCAAGCTGAACAACCCTCAGCTTGAAGGCTCCTCGAACGCCCCCCTCAAAGAATATCACCGGCCCTGCAATCCGCAGAGTCCGCATGGCCCAGCGCATAAAAGTCACGCAACAGGATTTGTCCGCCCGGTTGGCGGCCATGGGGGTGGTCCTTGAGCAGTCGGCTATCGCCCGAATCGAGAGCGGTGAACGAGGCGTGTCGGACATCGAGGTTGCCGCCATTGCCAAGGCGTTAAGGGTCACGATCGATAAACTGTTTTCCAAGAAGTAGGGTATCCGTTGCGTGGGGCAGGTGGCGGAGCTGTTCGGTCTCCACTAGATACGGGGCGGACTTCCTGCGTGCTTGCGCCGTGAAGGCTGCCACGTTGTCCTGCCTCTGATGTCCCTTCCAGAGGCATTCTCCAGGGTTCTCATTGACCGCACCCTTACGGACAGTGGCTGGGATTTGCTGAACTCCGCGCAGGTGAGGCTTGAGGTGAATGCGGCCAGTAAACGGGCCGATTATCTGCTGCTCGATTCGATCGGACGCACGCTATGCGTGGTGGAGGCCAAAGCCGAAGACAAGGACCCCTATGATGCCAAAGAGCAGGCGCGCGGATACGCCGAAAATCTCAAGGCGCCGTTTATCATCCTGTCGAACGGTCGGGAGCATTGGTTTTGGAATTACGAGCGCTCCGACCAGCGCGACGCCTACCGCATCGAGCGCCTGCCGTCTCGTGAGGACCTAGAGCGGCTACGGCTTAAGAACCTCCAACCGCCGAGACCGCTCGGCAGCGAAGCCGTGAGGCCGGATTCCCTGCGACACCTAAAGCACGACCTCACCCTACGGCGCTACCAGATCCGTGCCATGGACGAGATCGCCACCGGCTTCGATAGTGTCGGTCGTCGGAAATTCCTGCTCGAAATGGCGACTGGCACTGGGAAGACCCTGCTCTGCGCCGCGCTCATTCGTCGCTTTCTCACGACCCGCAACGCTGAGCGTGTCCTGTTCATTGTGGATCGCATCGAGCTCGCCAAACAGACTCTGGAGGACTTCGCCGTCATCCTGCCGGAGTTCAATCCGGTCATTTTCAAGACGGCACGACGCACCGGACAGTTGCTCGGCTCCTCCGTGGTAGTGGCGACCATCCAGTCGCTCATGACTGACCGGCGCTACCGCGAGGAATTCACGCCGTTCTACTTCGATCTCGTGATCAACGACGAGGCGCACCGCTCCATCTACGGCGACGCCCGTGAGGTCGTCCAATTTTTCCAAGCGACGCGCGTCGGCCTCACCGCTACGCCCAAGGCTTACCTAAAGAACGTCGATGTCGCGCAGCTCGAAATCGAGAATCCCAAGGCCCTGGAGGCCCGCCAGCTTCGCGATACCTACCTCTACTTCGGCTGCAAACCCGGCGCACCGACCTACCGCTACGACATCATCGATGCGGTCAAGGACCCCGAGGGCCCCTTCCTCTGCCTGCCAAAAATCTTCGATCTCCGTTCGGACATTACCACCAAGGCCCTCTCGGAGTCAGGCTGGGCGGTCGTCGTCAACGAGCAGGAGGAGAACTTCAAGATCAAGGATCTGGAGCGGAAGGTCTTTACGCCGGACCGCAACCGGCTCATGTGCGAGAGCTTTCTCACCCATGCCCAGCGGGATCCGACTGGCCAGTTGGGTAAGGCGATTGTGTTTGCCGTAAACCAGACCCACGCGACCAACCTCACCAAGATTTTCAACGCCCTCCAGCCCGGGGTCGCCATGACCATTACGTCGCGCATTCCCGAAGCGTCGGCCCTCGCCAAGGAGTTTCGCGACGGCAAGCGATCAGAGCGCATCGCTGTTTCGGTGGACATGCTCTCAACCGGCTACAATTGCCGTGATCTCCTCAACATCGGTCTCTTCCGCCCGGTCTTTTCCCCAACCGAATACATCCAGATCAAGGGCCGAGGCACGCGCCGCTTCACGTTCAAATCAGGCCATACAGAATACGAGAAGCAGCATTTCTTCCTCCTCGATTTCTGCGCGGTAGCCGAGTTCTTCGAGGAGAAATACGACTACACGGTGCCGCTGAAGGTGCCGCGTGAGGCGAAACCCCGGCGCTCGGTCCCGCCCGGTGGGTCTTATCCCGAGCAAGGCGAAGATCAGATTGGTGGAGTCGAGGAATCCTTGCCCGGGCCACAGTCGACCCGCGATATTCCTGTTTGGTCTGGCACCGACACCCTTGTCTCCTCTGAGATCCGCATCGTTGGCCCTGACGGTGAGAAGGTGGATGTAATGACCTTCCGCGGTGGCTATGAACGCGATCTCAGAACCTTCATCGAGCAGTCGCCCGACCTCCGCGCGGCCATTGAGGCCGAGGACGACGATGCCATTGAAACCATCGTCAACGAGAGGTTCTACCACCGCCCGCGCATGTTTTACTCACCCGACAAGCTCATTGTCTCCTACGGGGTGCCCGCCACCACACCGGCCTTTGTTTACAACGCCGTCGGCAAGAAGCCGCTGCCGACCCGCGACAAGGTTGTCGCCGACACGGTCGATTCCATCGCTGCTCGCTTCAACCTGCGCTACAATGAGCAGAAGTGGGTGGATGCCACGGCCCAGCTACTCGCGGAGGATCACGAGGCGCTCCGCCGCTTTATCGCCGGCGACATGACCATTTTCACCGCCAGCCAGTTCAATCAGCTCGGAGGAGTGCAGGCTCTGGCTGGCTTCGAGAACCGCGAAATAGTCTTCGAGGCGTTGCGCCAGTCCACGCTCATTCGCCAGACGTTGCTCGCCGCCAACTCCGCCGCCTGATTAGCCCAAGCCATGTCCGCCGAAACCACCATCCCCGGCTACACGAATCCCAATCAACAGATAAACCTCGGTCGCGACAACCCCAACGGCACCGACCATGGGCAGAGCGTGTATGCGATGAAATGCCAGCGCGTGGGCCCCGGCGGTGGTATGTGCGGATCGATTTACGGAGCCAATGGCACCGATATCTGGCAACGGAAGTGTCCGGTTTGCCAAGACGGGCGAGCGGGCCTGCCTCTCACCCGTAACTATTCCTGATTTCAGCCCATTTTCATGCGTTCCGCTCCAGTTCAGTCCGCCACCGTCGCCGCCCAGGCCCTCGCCGCACCCGCCAATTTCTTCTCCTCCGGCCTTCGCCAGAAGGTAGACCAGCTCATGGATATCCTCTGGTCCGGCGGGGTGAACAATCCCATGGATTCCATTGAGCAGTGCTCCTACTTGCTCTTCCTGCGCCTGCTCACGGAGAAGGACGACGCCCTTGCCACCATCGACAAGAAATACTCGCGCATCTTCGCCGGGAAATGGTCGCGCTTCGCTTGGGGCAACTTTGTCACCCTCACCGGGGACCAACTCTTCGCCGCTGTCCGTGACGCCATCGAAAGTCTGCATGAACTGCCCAGCCTCTCCGAGACCGGGCGCACTCTCTTCGCTCGCGCAACCCTAAAGATTTATGACCGCGCCACGCTCCGTGCGGTCGTCCAAGGTATCCATGGCCTCGACCTCGGCGCCCACGATGGTGCCGACATGAAGGGGGACATGTATGAGTATCTGCTCAGCAAGCTCTCTGCCTCCGGCACCAACGGTCAGTTTCGCACCCCCCGCCATATCATCGACCTCATCGTTACGCTGGTAAACCCGCAGCCCAATCACCGAATCTGCGACCCAGCAGCCGGGACGGCCGGTTTCCTGGTCTCTGCCTTCACGCACATCAAGCGCCAGCACACGAAGCCAGCCGACCTTCGCCGGGGCTTGCTCGACGGCTCGCAGCTCAAACCGGCCGATTGGCGCTTTCTTGAGGAGCAGGCCTTCACCGGCTTCGACAACGACGCCAACATGGTGAAAATCGCCATCCTCAACCTCTACCTCCACCAGCTCGAGCGTGCCCAAGTCACCCACCACAACCCGCTCACCACTGGCTTCGGCGGCAGCTACCCCGGCAAACTGTTCGACTGCATCTTGGCCAACCCGCCTTTCTCGGGGAAGATTCAGGACGAGAGCATCCTCGCTGATCTCAACTACAAGCTGAGCACCCGTGCCACTGAGCTGCTCTTCCTCAAATGGATCATCGACCACCTTACGCCCAGTGGCAGGGCCGGTGTCATCGTGCCCAACGGCGTGCTCTTTGGCGGCACCAACGCCGCTACCACCCTGCGCGAACTCCTCCTCACAGAGTGCAACCTGCAAGCCGTCATCAGCCTGCCCAGCGGCGT
>CAZGJB010000047.1:0-16011 GCA_964526145.1 uncultured Opitutaceae bacterium | reverse complement strand
GCGCCACCAGTTGCGCCTCGGCTGGGGCGCGCTTGATCCAGATCTGCAGGACGCTTGGCGCCGCATGATGCAGGCGTCGTCGCCGGAGCGTCGGGCCGAGATCCAGCGTCGGTTGCAGGCCCTGCCGCCCGAAAAGAAGGCGGCCCTGCGGCGCGAGCTGGCCGAAGCATTCCTGCGCCAGGAAAAATCCCCGGGGGCCGCGCCTTAGGAACTTACCCGCGCCGGGCCAGCACCTGCACCACGGCGGCGCGACCGGTGTGGCCTTTGCCCTCGATGACGTCGCGCTCGATCTCGCGGCCGATCTCCATCTCGAGGCCGATCAGGTCGCCGTGCAGCAGGTCGAGGCTCATGAGCATCTCGGGATTGGTGACCGGTCCGCCCGTCTTGTGCTTCACCTGGGCGGGCGTGTAGGCTTCGAGGATGAACACGCCGCCCGAGTGCAGGCCGGCGGCGGCCGCCGCGTGCACCTCGCGGCGCAGGAACGGCGGCAGGTGCAGGAAGATCGAGACGATCGCCGACCAGGCCTCGGGATCGATGGGGTATTCCTCGAGATTGGTGGCGACGGTCGTGATGCTCACGCCGTGCTCGGCGGCCAGTTTTTCCGCCTTCGCCAGTCCGACCGCCGACTGGTCCAGGGCGGTCACGTTGTAGCCGCGGGTCGCCAGGTAGACCGCATTGCGGCCCTCGCCTTCGCCCAGGCACAGTACGGGCCCGTCGGGAATGTAATTGGCACAGTGCCGGAGGAAGTCGTTCGGCTCCGTGCCGTAGACAAAGTCGTCCGTGGCGTAGCGGTTGTCCCAGAATTGCGGATTCATACAAAGGCAGTCTCGTCGTCCCGGGCCACGGCGGCAGCGGTCATTTGCCCGGGGCGTCGGCGACGGTGACGCGGATGAGGCCGCGCCACTCGCCGGCGTTGTAGCCGGTGGCCTGATCGTTGGGGTAGCGTTCGGCGAGCTTGGCGCGCAGGGCGTCCGGCTGGCTTTCGGGATCGCCGTGGCAGGCGAGGCACTTCGGCATCATGCCGATGGGCTTGTAGACCCGCCACTCCGGCGCGGCGCCGGGTGTCTCGACCCGTTGCACCAGCAGGGGCGGCGGCGGGTCGCCGTAGTCGAGCAACTGCTGGATGTGGTCGAGGACGAGCTTCTCCGCGGCATCGGGGGCGTTGGCCGGGCTCCGGAGCTTCAGGCTGGTGCGCTTCATCGCGAGGATGCGCGGCAGGCCCGCGACGGTCCCGTTGGTCAGCGGCACGGCCTTGAGGTGGCACGAGTCGACGGCGGCGGCCGGACCTTCCTTGGCCATGGCGGCGGTGACCTCGCGCACAAGCGTCGTGGCGAGGCGGTTGATGGCGTCCTCGCCGAGCTTGCGAATCTCGGCGACCCCGGGGCTGGCGTCATCGACGATGCGGGCCTTGATCGCGTCGCTCTCGGCGCCGGCGATCACCGATAGGGGAAGGGACAGCAGGGCAACCAGCAGGCGGGTGGGGTGGTTTCGTTTCATGATGGGGTGGAAGTGGCGGACTGGAGGGTGAGCGACTCCGCCATGGTGCCCGGCAGGCCGCCGGTTGATCGGAACTCGGCGCACTCATGGCCGGCGTGGCGCATGCGTTCCATGGCCTCGGGTCGTTCGCACCAGATCCAGTCGCCTGTATGGGTGTGATGCGGCCGGGCGTAGATGCAGTCGGGTCCGCAGGGCCAGACCTGCGCGTCGTGGCGGGGGCGGAAAAAGGGGAAGTTCATGGGAGTGCGCGCTCAGGAAGCCCCGGATCGGCACAGTCGCGCCTGACTCCCACAGCCAGTCCGGCGGGGTGTACGGTGTGGCCGGCAATGTGCGCAGCCCTGCTCCACATGCCCCAGCCTGCACCGCCGCGGGCCGGTCCGCAAGCAGCGAGGTCGGTTAACAGCGGCTTGAACCGGCGATATTAGCGGGGGTGCCCGCCGGCGCAGATGAAGGGAAATTCATCTGCGGTTCACGATCCGTACATCCGGGACAGCGATGATGGAACATGCCCCCAAGTCCTGAAACCCCGCCCCGACCGGCTGCGCGGCCTCGGCCGTCCCGCCTCGACCGCACCCTTTGGCTAGCCTTGTTCCTGTTGGTGGTCGTGTGCGCGGTTTTCGCCGGCACCGATCTCGACCTGGCGGTCCAGGACCGGTTCTACGACTTTGCCCAAGCCCGCTGGTTCGTGGACGGGCACGACGCCGTCGGCCGGTTTTGGTTTTATCAGGTTCCCAAGGTCTTGATTGTCGCGATTGGCCTTGGCCTGCTGGCATTTGCAGTCGGCCCGCGCCAGTGGCGACGCCGGTACGGCTGGACCCGGCCCGATCTCTGGATCGCGATCCTGACCCTGGCCACGCTGCCGTTGCTGACGGGCTTGGGCAAACGTTACACCGGCATGCATTGTCCCGGAGAGGTGCAGCGGTACGGCGGGGACGCGCCCTATGAGCATCTGCAGCTGTCCATCCACACTGGCATGGAGCCGCGCGGCCGGTGCTTCCCGGCGGCCCACGCCAGCGGTGGTTTCGCCCTGCTGGGTCTCGCCTGGCTGCGGCGTTCGGTCCGATGGCGCATCGGGAGCTTGGCTTTCGGCCTCGCCGCGGGCTGGTGGATGGGCGGCTACCAGATGCTCCGCGGGGCGCACTTCCTGAGCCACACGCTCGTGACCATGCTCCTCGCCTGGATCGTGGTCCTGACCTGGCGCCGGGTATGGCGGACCGTGGCCGCTTGGCGACAGCACCGGAGTTCGGCCGTGGATTCGCCGGTGCTCCGCCCCGATCCGGCCTAACGCCTTACCGGGTCCCGCGACCGCCGGTCTTGAACCGGCCTCCCTGCCTGCGGTGGTTTCGCTCGCGCCGCCCGGCCGGGGCCTGCATGCTTCGGCCGCAGTGCCATGAAGATCCTGATCGTTGAGGACGAGCGCAAGGTCGGCCAGTTCCTGGAACGGGCCATGATCGAGCAGAGCTACACCGTGCAGCTGGCCCGCACCTGCGCGCAGGCGCATGACGCGCTCGCGGAGTCGGCGTTCGATGCGATCGTTCTCGACCTCGGCCTGCCCGATGGCGACGGGCTCGACTTGCTCAAGGCCTGGCGCACGGCGGGCCACAATGAGCCGGTGTTGATCCTCAGCGCGCGCGACGCGGTGGCGGACCGCATCCGCGGGCTGAATCTCGGGGCCGACGACTACCTGCCGAAGCCGTTCAGCGTGGATGAGGTGGTCGCCCGCGTGCGGTCGCTGCTCCGCCGTCAGGCCGGGGCCAAGGCCACCGTGTTGACGCATGGGGACATCCGGCTCGACCTGCTGGCCCGGCAGGTGGCCCTGCAGGGTAAGGCGGTGGAGTTGACCAACCGCGAGTTCGCGCTGCTCGAGCTCTTCCTGTTGCACGCCGGGCGCGTGCTGACGCGCACGATGATCGCCGAGAAGATCTGGGAGTCGCCGTACGACGTGGAGACCAACTTGATCGACGTCTACGTCCGCCGGCTGCGGCGCAAGCTGGAACGGCCGGGTGGTCCGGCCCTGATCCGCACCGTGCGAGGCACCGGCTACCAGCTCGCATGAAGTCCATCACGACCCGCCTGACCGCGGCCTTCGCCGTGATCGTCACCGCGACCACGGCCTTGCTGCTGGCGCTGGGCGGCTGGCTGCTGGTGCACCAACTGGGCGACGGCATCCGCCTGCTGCATGAGGCGGAGTTCGAGGAGGTCGAGGGCCGGCTCGCCCCCGAGCCCGGAAGGCTCACCGTCGCCGAACTCGGCGAGCGTTTGCGGCGACACACCGAGATCGATGCGGCCTTGTTCTTTTTCCAGGTCTGCACGCCCGACAGCACGGTCGTCTTCCGGTCGCTGAATCTTGGCGACACGCTGTTGCCGCGGGCCAACGGCAACGACGGCGCACATCGGGTGGTAAACGTCGCGCCGCACGGCCGGCTGCTGGTCTCGGAATTTCAGGCGGGTCCCTGGCGCGTGCAGATCGCGAGCCCCCTGGCGATGAATGACCGGCTGCTCGCAAGCTTCCTCAAGATCGCCGCCCTCCTCCTTGCGCTGGCGCTCGTGGCGGGGGCGGGCCTGGGTTATGCGTTCACCCGCTTTGCCCTGCGCCCCGTGCGGGTGATCGAGCAGACGGCCAGCCGCATCCGCGGCGACAATCTCGGCGAACGCATCCCGGTCCCGCATTCGCGCGACGAGATCGCCGCCTTGGCCGCGCTGCTCAACCGCATGTTCGACCGTCTGGAGGAATCATTCAACCAGGTGCGCCGGTTCACGGCCGACGCGTCGCACGAACTCAAGACACCCCTCGCGCTCCTGCGCCTCAACGCCGAGCGGATCCGCACCCGGGTGGCCGACGATTCCGAGGCGGCGGCGGCGGCCGACGAGCTCCTGGCCCAGGCGGACCATCTGCATCGGATCATCGAGGTTCTGCTGTTCCTCGCGAAGGCCGACGCCGGCGTGCTCAACCCGGCCATGCAGATGGGCAATCCGCAGACGCTGCTGGCGGGGCTGGTGGAGGATGCCACTGCGCTGGCGGAGGACCGCGGGGTCCGGTTTGCCCTGGTCCGCAACGACTCCGGCTGTGCGCGGTTTGAACCGACCCTGCTGCGGCAGCTGCTGATGAACCTGCTGACCAATGCGCTCAAGGTTTCATCCGCGGGCGCCACGGTGCAGCTCGAGTCGATCTGTGCGGATGGCCGCTGGCAGCTGCGCCTGACCGACGAGGGTCCGGGCCTGCCGTCGGACCAGCTTGGCCGCGTGTTCGAGCGTTTTGTCCGGCACGAACCGACGGCCGGTGGCGGCGGCCACGGGCTCGGTCTCGCGATCTGCCGCAGCATCGCCGAGTTGCATGGCGGCGCGATCCGGATGGCGAATCGTCCGGACCATTCCGGCCTTTGCGTGACGGTGGATTTGCCGCTGGTGCCGGAGGCAGTATGATCCTCAGGGCGTGGACCGCTTGGCCGGTCCGCGCGCGAGGCCAGTGTCGGGCTGCACGCCAAGGGCGAGGACGACGAGGCGAAGAGGCGCGGCTGCATTCATGGGAAGACGGGGCCGGCGTTCAGTGAATCCAGCCGGCAAGGATCGCGCCGAGGGAGCCGGCGATGACGGCCAGCCAGAGCAGGATCCCCAAGCCGAGCGGACGCAGGCCGATGGTCGCCACGGCGGCGCGATCGAGGCTCGTGCCGATCAGGAAGAGCGTGAGCGTCAGCAGCGCGCGGGTGACGGCGGCGATCCACGGGGCGCCGGGCTGCAGGTAGGGAACGAAGGTGAAGAGGGCTGACAGGGCGAGAAAGCCGCCGATGAACCACGGCACCGGCAGGCCGGAGTGGCGGGTGGTGCCGTCGCGGCGCGCGGCCCAATAGCCCAGGGCCAGGGCGACTGGCACGATCCAGAGGGCGCGGGCGAGCTTGACGGTGGTGGCGGTGGCAAGGGAATCCGCGCCGTGGGTCAGGGCCGCCCCTACCACCGAGCTCGTGTCATGGATGGCGAGGGCGCACCACAGTCCGAACTGCTGCGCGTCCAGGCCGAACCAGACGCCGAGCGGCGGAAAGATCAGGAGGGCGATGGCATTGAAGGTGAAGACGGTCGCGAGGGCGGCGGAGAATTCCCCGGACTTCGCCCCGATGGCGGGCGCCGCGGCCGCAATGGCGCTGCCGCCGCAGATGGCGGTGCCGGCGCAGACGAGCGCGGCGAGCTTCGGGTGGACGCCCAGGCGGCGGGCGAGCCACGCGCCGAGCGCGAAGGTGGCGAAAAGACCCACGAGCGTGTAGCCGAGGCCCTGCAGTCCGACGCGGCCGACGATGGTGAGATTGACCCCGGCACCGAGGCCGATGACGGCGATGGGCAGCAGCCGGCGGGAAAGGCGTGCCGTGGCGTCGGCGCACGGGTTGCCCACGGACAAAGCCAGGGCGGTACCGGCGAGCAGTGCCGCCCAAGGCGGAGTCCAAGGCAGCAGTGCCGCCGCCGCCCCCAGGAGCAGCAACCCCCGGACCGCCGGATGGGCTGGCTGGTCGGGGGCGGGGTTGCAGGACGGAGGAAACTCGAAGCTCATGCCCGGCCGATGCCGGCGCTACGGCTTGCTCTCGGGCTTGGTCTCAGGCCTGGCACACGTGCTCAACCCGAAGGGCAGGTAGGCCGGGCAGTAGCGGAAGACGCCCGTGAGGATCGGCACGATGCCGATCAGGCCCCACCACGATTTGAAGTAATAGCCGGCGCCAAGGATGGCGAGGCCGGCAAGGATGCGGAGGATGCGGTCGAGGCCGCCGACGTTGGGTTTCATGATTTTTTGGTTTTGGGTTGGGGGGAAAGACGCAGCGGTCAGCGTTGCTTGGGTTTGACCACCGGCCACCCGGCGGCGGCCCAGTCGCCGAGCCCGCCGGTGTTTGCGACCCGATGACCCTCGGCGGCGAGCACCTTGGCGGCAAAACCGGATCGGGAACCGGAGGCACAGTAAAGCAGGATTTCCCGCCCGGCCGCCTCGGTGAGGAACGGCTGCCACTGGCTGCGGGCGCTGGTCAGGTCGCTGAGCGACAGCATCCGGGCGGAGCGGGCGATGCCCTCGGCCCACTCACCGGGCTCCCGCACGTCGACGAGGTAGGCCTCGCCGGCGCGGACGCGGTGTGCGCACTCCAGGGGAGCGACGCGCGGCACGGATTTGAACAGGGACTTGAGCATGGGGAGCAGGTTCATGCGTTGAGGTCGCACTTTTCGTCGGCGACCGGCGCGGGTTTCGCGGGGCGGTCGGCGTGGGTCATGTAGTAGATGAGCGGCACGGCCAGCGGGCTGATGATCAGCGAGGCGATGGCGCCGAAGAGCAGCGAGATCGCGAGGCCCTGGAAGATCGGGTCGGCCAAAATCACGAGGCCGCCCACGACCACCGCGAGCGCCGTCAGCATCATCGGCCGGAAGCGCACGGCGCCCGACTCGAGGCACGCCTCGCGCAGCGTGCGGCCGTGGCTGAGACGCAGCTCGATGAAATCCACGAGGATGATCGAGTTGCGCACCACGATGCCGGCGCCGGCCATGAAGCCGATCATGGATGTGGCGGTGAAGAACGCGCCCATCGCCGCGTGCGCCGGCATGATGCCGACGAGCGAGAAGGGAATGACGGTCATCACGATGAGCGGGGTGGAGTAGTTTTTGAACCAGCCGACCATCAGCATGTAGATCAGGATGCACACCGCGCCGAAGGCCAGGCCGAGGTCGCGGAAGACCTCGAGGGTGACCTGCCACTCGCCGTCCCACTTCATCGCGGGCTCGCGGTCGTCGGTGGGCATGCTGGCGTTGTAGAGCTTCACGTTGGGCTGAGTGCCGCCGAAGTCGCGGCCGTCGAGCTTCGCGAGCTCCTTGTTCATCGCGAGGATCGCATACACGGGGCTTTCGATGACGCCGGCGACATCGGCTGTGACGTAGGTGACGTTCTGCAGGTTCTTGCGATAGATGTTTCGTTCGCCACGCGTCTGCTCGACGGTGACGAGCTCGCGCAATGGCACGAGCGGAGCGGCCGGGTTCATTTCGGAGCGGACGGAGAGGGCGAGGATGTCGTCGGGCCGCGTGCGCAGGCTGCGCGGCAGTTCGAGGACGACGTTCACGTCCTCGCGGTCAGCCGGCGTGTGGAGCAGCGTGACCGGGTAACCCTGCACCGCGAGCTGCACGGTGCGGGCGATGGCGGCCTCGGTGATGCCGTGGAGCGCCGCCTTGGCCTTGTCGACGCGGAAGACGGTCTTGGGCTGCTGCTCCTCGACGTACCAGTCGATGTCGACGACGCCCGGCGTGGCGCGGTAGATCTCGCGGACTTTGTCCGCGAGCTTGAGCCGGGCCTCCTCGGTGGGGCCATAGATCTCGGCGACGAGCGTCTGCAGCACGGGCGGGCCGGGCGGCACCTCGGCGACGGCGACGACCGCGCCATATTTCTCGGCGATGGCGGTCAGGCGCGGGCGCACGCGCTTGGCGATGTCGTGGCTCTGGGCGGTGCGCTCGTGCTTGGGCAGGAGGTTGACCTGCAGGTCGGCGACGTTGCTGCCGCGGCGCATGAAGTAGTGGCGCACGAGGCCGTTGAAGTTGAACGGCGACGCGGTGCCGGCGTACACCTGATAGTCGCGCACCTCGGGCTCCGTGCGGATGGCGGCGGCCATCTCACGGGCGACGCGGGCGGACTGCTCGAGGGTGCTGCCCTCGGGGAGGTTGATGATGACCTGGAACTCCGACTTGTTGTCGAAGGGCAGCATCTTGACCTTGACCGCACTGATGCCGACGAGGCCCATGGAGCCGACCGTCGCGGCGGCGACGATCGCCAGGAAGGCCCAACGCCAGCTGCGGTGCTCCAGCAGCGGGTTCATGAAGCGCTGGTAGAGGCGGGTGAAGGTGTTCTCGGCGATGGGTTCGTCGACCGAGGCCATCTCCTCCGAGGGCGGGGCATCGACGAAGGCCGCGGCGTCGGCGGTGGGCTTGGCGTGGCCGCGAAGGATCTTGAGCGCGGCCCAGGGCGTGACGACGAAGGCCACGAGCAGCGAGAAGATCATGGCCGCACTCGAGCCGATCGGGATCGGGCGCATGTAGGGCCCCATGAGGCCGCTGACAAAGGCCATCGGGAGCACGGCGGCGATGACCGCCAGGGTGGCGAGGATGGTGGGGTTGCCGACCTCGTCCACGGCCTCGACCGCGATCTGGAGCAGGTGCTTGCGCCGGCAGCTCGGCAGCGCCATGTGCCGGACGATGTTCTCCACGACCACGATCGCGTCGTCCACGAGGATGCCGATCGAGAAGATCAGCGCGAAGAGCGTGATGCGGTTGAGGGTGTAGCCGTAGAGGTAGAACACGAGCAGGGTCAGGCCGAGCGTGACCGGGATCGCCAGGAGCACGACGAGCGACTCGCGCCAGCCGAGGAACATGAGGATGAGGATCGCGACGCCGAACACCGCGATGCCCATGTGGAGCAGGAGCTCGTTGGATTTCTCGGAGGCGGTCGCGCCGTAGTCGCGGGTGACCGAGACGGAGATGTCGGCGGGGATCAGCGTGCCCTTGAGCCCTTCCACCTTGTCGAGGACGGCGGTGACGACATCCACGGCGTTGGCGCCCGGGCGCTTGGCGAGGCTGAGGGTGACGGCCGCCTCTTCGTCGGCCGCGTCGTGGCCGCCCTTGCCGAATAGCACGTAGTCGGCCGGCTCAGCCGGACCGTCGGTGATCGTGGCGACGTCGCGCAGGTAGACGGGCCGACCGTCGAAAACGCCGACCACGACCGCGCCGACGTCCTCGGCGTCGCGGAAGAAAGTGCCGGTCTGAAGCAGGGTCTCCTGGTTGGCCGAAGCCTGGGCGCCGGTGTGCGTCTGGGCGTTGGCCTGTTGAAGCATCGGCACGAGGTAGCCCGCGCTCAGGCTGCGCGAGGCGAGGCGGGCCGGATCGAGCTGCACCCGCACTTGGCGGCGCTGGCCACCGATCAGGGTGGTCTCGGCGATGGACGGGAGAACCTTGACCGCATCATCCACCTGGGCGGCGATGCGGCGGAGCGTGGCGTGATCGTAGCGGGCGCTGTGGAAGGTGAGGGCGAGGATCGGGACGTCGTCGATCGTGCGCGGCTTCACGAGCGGCGGACTGACCCCGATCGGTATGCGGTCGAAATTGGCCTGCAGCTTCTGGTTGAGGCGGATGAGCGCGGCCTCGAGGTCGGTGCCGACCTTGAAGCGCACGATCGTCAGGCTGCCACCCGGGCTGACGGTGGAGTAGATGTATTCCGCGTCGGGAATCTCCCAGAGCAGCTTCTCCATCGGACGGATGGCGCGGTTCTCGACCTCGGCGGCGGTGGCGCCGGGCATGGCGACCATGATGTCGATCATGGGCACCTTGATCTGCGGCTCCTCCTCGCGGGGGAGCATGAGGACCGAGAACAGGCCGAGCAGCAGCGAGGCGGCGACGGCGATGGGCGTCAGCTTGGAGGCGATGAACAGCGACGCCATGCGGCCGGCGAAGCCGTACTTCGCCGGATCGGGAAAGGGGGACGAGGCGCTCACGGGAGGATCTCCAGGGCTTGGCCTTCACGCAGGCCGGCCGGCGGGTTGACAACGACACGTTCGCCGGCGTCGAGGCCGGAAAGGATTTCAAGGCGGTCACCGGCGCGGGCGCCGGACTTCACGAGTCGCAGGACGGCGCGGTTGCCCTCGCCGGCCACGAAGACGCGCTCCATCTGGCCCAGCGGGGCGAGGGCGGCGGCCGGGACGTGGAGGACGCGGACGGGAGTGCCGGGCACCTGCACGCGCACGAACTGGCCGGAGCGCACGGTGACGCCGGCGGGAACGGTGAGCTTGGCGAGCACGCTGCGGGCGCTCGCATCCGCGGCGGAGGAGAGCTCGGCGAGCGGGGCATTGAAGGTCACGCCGCCGGCATCGACGGCGAGGCTCGTGCCTGCCGCCAGATTGGCGGCGAGCGAGTCGGGCAGGGCGGCCTCCACCTGGAAGGCGTCGGTTCCCTCGATCTCGACCAGCGGGTAGCCGGGAGCCGCGAGGTCGCCGATGTTGGCCAGCTTGCGGGCGATCACGCCGGCGAACGGGGCACGGACGGAGGCGTAACCGAGCATCACTTCGGCCTCGCGCACCATGGCCTGGGTCATCGCGTGGCGGTCCTCGAGTCCGCGCACCATGTCGGCGGTGCTGGCGCCCTTGCCGAGGAGGTCGCGTTCGCGGGTGAGGTCGCGCTGGGCGACGTTGAACTGGGCCTGCGCCTGGGCGAGCCGGGCGGTGATCTCGCCGACCGAGATCTTCACGAGCAGGTCGCCGGCGGCGACGCGCTGGCCAAGGGTGACGGGCATTTCCTCGATTGTCCCCATGACCTTGGCGGCCAATTGGGCGCGTTGCACGGGGCGCACCGTGCCGGTGACGTCGGGCAGGGCGAGCAGGTCCTCGGCCACGGCGGGCGCGAGGTGGACCTTGACCGGGGGCAGGGCGGCAACGGCGTTGGCGGGATTGGCCGGTTTGCCGCAGCCGGCGAGCAGGACGAGGGCGGCGGGAAGGATGAAGCGGAGCGATTGCATGGCGGAAGGTGGGTTCAGGATTGCGGGAGAGGGAAGAGACCAAGGGCGAGGCGGAGCTCGACGAGTGCCTGGCGTTCGTCGGCCGTGGCCACCGTGCGGCGGAGGCGGGCCTCGAGCAGGCGGCCCTCGGCGCCGATGAGGTCGGCGGTGAGGAGCGCCTCCTTCTCGAAACGGGCCCGGCTCAGGGCGGCGCTTTCCTCGGCCTGGGCGACGGCGCTGGCCGACACGGCGAGGCGCTCGACGGCGCTGGCGTGGGCCAGGCGGGCCTGCTCGACCTCGAGACTGATGCCGAGCGAGGCCTTGCGCAGCATCTCCTTCACCTCGGTGAGGTCGGCATTGCGGCGCCGGATCTCGCCGGCGGTGGTGCCGCCGTCGAAGACGTTGAGATCGAAGGAGACACCAGCCAGCCAGCTGTCGCCGTGGCGGTCGGTCTGCCAGCCCTGGTCATACTGGTAGCTGGCAAAGGCGTTCACCGTCGGGCGCCGGGCGCCGCGGGCGGCGGCGACCATGGACTCGGCGGCACGCACCCGGGCCTGCAGGCCGAGGAGCTCGGGCCGCGCGGAGAAATCGCCGGTATCGGGCAGCGTCAAGCGGGCCAGCGCGGGATCGTTGGCATCCAGCTCGATCGGCTCGGCGGAGGGTTCCTGCCCCAGGACAAAATGAAACGCCCGGGCGGCGAGCGCGGCGCCATGGCGGGCGGTGGTGAGGGCCTCGCGGGTCTGCGCGAGTTGCACCTCGAGGCTGAGGAAGTCGGCCTTGAGCAGCTGGCCGGCCTCGAAGCGGGCGCGGGCGGCGCTGACCGCGGCCTCGTAGGCGCGAACCCCGCCCTCGACGGTGGTCACGGCCTCGCGGGCCTTGCGCAGGTTGAGGGCGGCGCGCACGACCTCGGCGGCGAGGCGGTGGTGGGCGGCGCGCAGGTCGAGATCGGCAGCCTCGGCGCCGGCGCGGGCGGCGTTGCGGCCGGCCGTGGCGCGGCCGCCGGCGTACAGGTTGTAGGCGAGGGTGCCGGTGGCGTTGAGGTTGTCGATGCGGCCCGGCTGGTTGAAATCGAGGCCGAAGTTGAAGGCCCGCTGGTTCAGGATGGAGCCGAAGGCCATCATGGGGCTGTTCGTCTCGGTGTAGCGGCCGGCGACGATGAACTGCGGCAACCAGGCGGACTGGGCCTGCTGGATCATGGCCTGGGCGCCCTCGACGCGGGCCCGGGCGGCGCGGGCGTCGGGGTTCTGTTCCAGCGCGGTGGCGACCGCGCGGTCGAGGCTCCAGGTTTCGGCCGACAGCAGGCTCGGGATCAGCAGCAGCGTGGCGAGTATCGGGAAGCGAAGGGCAGGCATGGGAGTCGGAGGAGTTGGGACCGGTTCAGCTGGTGCGGGCGGACAGGGCCAGGAGCAGGCCCATGAACGCCCCGTACAGGGCACCGCGCCACCAGGTCGAGGTCAGGGGACAGGTTCCCGAAGTGCACTGGCCGAAATAGCCGAGCAGGGCGCCGAGGACGGCACCGCCGAGAACCATGAGGGTGAAACGCACGGCGGGATGGGTCATAGTCACAAACGGGCGGGCCGGCAACCCGGATCAGCGGCCGCCCCAGTGGATGATGCCATCGTCGCCGAGCCAGCCGAGCTTGCGCAGGATCAGGCTGGGCGGGCAGAAGCCGGTGAAGACCGACTGGATCAGGTTCAGCCCGACGAAGGTCGGCAGGAGCAGCCACCAGGGGTTGACGAAGTGCGTGAGGGCGACGCCGATGAGCGTCACGGTGCCGGCGAGGAGGCGGATGAGGTCGTGGATATGCATGGGTGGAAAGCGAAAGGATTTGACTGTATATGAGCATATACACATATAGTTGCAATCATGTCAAGTCCCTGTTTTTTCCGCGTCATGTCCAAGCACCGCCCCCTGAACGAAGAGGCCCTCCTGCTCGTGGCGCAGCGCTTTGCCGTGCTCGCGGAGCCGATGCGGCTGCGGCTGATCCAGTCGCTGTTCGACGGCGAGAAGAACGTCGGCGAGCTCGTGACGCTGACCGGGGGCACGCAGGCCAACGTGTCGCGGCACCTGCAGACGCTGACGGCGGCGCACATCGTGGCCCGGCGCAAGGAAGGCCTGCAGGTCTATTACAAGATCGCCGACCCGACGATCCCGCGCCTGTGCGACGTCGTCTGCGGCGCGATCGAGAAGCAGCTCACCCGCCAGGCGGCGACCTTCGCGACGGCGGGTTGAGCGGCGCCTAGTGCGTCAGGTCGTACAGGGCGTAACCGGCGAGCAGGTTGGGCAGCACGCTACGGGGGCTGCGCCAGTCGCCGGCGAGGAGCGCGCGGCGGGCGATGCGGATCTGCTTGGCGCGGCAGAAATGCTCGAAGTCGGCGATCGTCAGCGGATTCGCCGGCCGGCTCTCGAACCACTCGGTCGTGTAGACCTCGTTGCGCACCTTGCGGCCGCGCACGAGGGCGGCGAGGCGGTTTTTCCAGAAGCCGTGGTTGACGAAGCCGACGGTGACCGTTTGGCCGACGCGCAGCGCCTCGAGGATGACGGCGGCGGGCTCGTCGAGCTCCTGCACCGTGCGCGAGCAGATGACGCGGTCGAAGAACCGGTCGGGAAACTCGCGCATGAACGCGAGCATGTCGCCCTGGTAGGCCGTCACCCCGCGCTGCACGCAGGCGGTGATGCGATGGAAATCGAGATCCACGCCGACCGCCGTGACCTGCTTGCCCTGCATCAGGTAACCGAGCAGCGCGCCCTTGCCGCAGCCGAGGTCGAGCACCCGGGTGTGGGGTTCGACCCAGTCCCCGATGATCTGCATGTCCACCGTGCGTTTTTCGACGAGGCGCGTCATGAGGAAAGGTCGGAGATGAGGAATGTGGAAATCAGGAAAGCCGGAAAAGCTATTCCGGATTGGTTTCCTGGGTTCCTGATTTCCACATTCATCGTTCAGGTTTCCTAAATATTGAAATCCACTTCCACAGCATAGGGTCGCTCGAGGAAGCTGCGGACGAGGGCGTAGAGGTCCTCCGACTCCAGCAGGAAGGAGTCGTGGCCGAGGTCGGTCTCGAGTTCGGCGTAGGTCGCGCGCTTGCCGCAGCGGAGCAGGGCGTGCGCGATGGTGCGGTTCTGCTCGGGCGGGAAGAGCCAGTCGCTGGTGAAGCCGACCACGAGGGTCTCGGCCTGCACCGGGGCGAAGGCCGCCTCGAGCGAACCGTAGGCCTGCGCGAGGTCGAACTGGTCGAGGGCGCGGGTGATGTAGAGGTAGGAATTCGCGTCGAAGCGGTTGATGAAGCTTTGGCCCTGGTGGCGCAGGTAGCTTTCGACTTCGAACTGCACGTCGAAGGAGTAGGCGTCGCCGTTGGCGTCGGCCTTCTTGCGGCGGCCGAACTTGCGGTCCATGGACGCGTCCGAGACGTACGTGATGTGCGCCATCATGCGCGCGATCGCGAGGCCGGTGCGCGGGCCGCCGTCCTTCGGGTAGTCGCCCTGGTTCCAGGCCGGGTCCTGCATGATGGCCTGGCGGCCGACCTCGTTGAACGCGATGGCCTGCGCGCCCTCGCGCGAGGTCGTCGCCATGGCGAGGAGGCGGCGGACGAAGCCGGGGTACTCGATGCCCCACTGCAGCACCTGCATGCCGCCCATGCTGCCGCCAATGACGGCATGCAGCGCGGTGACGCCGAGGTGGTCGAGCAGGAGCTTCTGCGAGCGGACCATGTCGCGGATGGTGACGAAGGGAAAACTGATGCCGTAGGGCCGGCCGGTCGCGGGGTTGAGCGACGACGGCCCGGTGGACCCGACGCAGCCGCCGAGGCAATTGGCGCAGACGACGAAGAACTTGTCGGTGTCCACCGCGCGGCCCGGGCCGATCAGGTTGTCCCACCAGCCGGGCTTGCGGTCATCCGGCGAGTGCCGGCCGGCGCAGTGGTGGTCGCCGCTGAGGGCGTGGCAGATGACGATGACGTTGTCGCGGGTCTCGTTCAGCCGGCCGTAGGTCTCGTAGCGCAGGGTGAAACCGGGCAGTGACTGGCCGCTCTGGAAGGTGAATGGCTGCTGGTGGACAAAGTCTCGCGGGGTCACGATCCCCACGCCACCGGTGGCGGGGATGGTGCCGGCGGCGGCGGAGACATCATCCAGGTCAGGCATTTGGGAGATGTGATACCGAACGGGCGCCCAAGGCAAGGGGGGCGAAGGTCATACGCCCCGGGGTCAGCGACCCCGGCTACATCACCCCTGAGCGGCGGCGCTGACCGCGTCGTCCATCTCTTCGTTGGAGAACACCTGCTGCACATCGTCCATCTCCTCGAGCGCGTCGTGCAGCTTGAGGAGCACCTTGGCGATCTTCACGTCGGTGACCGGGACGGTGTTCACGGGAATGTAGGAGATTTCCGCACTCTCGGTCTTGAGACCGGCGTTCTCCAGCGCGTGGCTGACCTTGTCGAACAGGTTCAGGGCGCAACGGATCTCGAAGCCCTGCTCGCTGGTGATCACGTCGTCGGCCCCGGCCTCGAGGGCGATTTCCATGAGCTGGTCCTCGGTGGCCGATTCCTTCGCGATGAGGAACTGGCCGGCGTGCAGGAACTGGAAGGCGACCGCGCCGGAAGTGGCGAGGTTGCCGCCGTGGTGGACGAAGGTGGAGCGGATGTCCTGGGCGGCGCGCTGCTTGTTGTCCGTCGTGCACAGGACGATGAAGGCGACGCCGCCGGGGCCGTAGCCCTCGTAGGTGATCTGCTCGTAAACCACGCCGGGCAGTTCGCCGGTGCCCTTCTTGATGGCGCGGTCAATGTTATCGACCGGCATGTTGGCCTCGCGGGCCTTGAGGAGGAGGGTGCGCAGGCGGGCGTTGGCATCCGGATCGCCGCCGCCGGACTTGGCGGTGAGGGTGATGTCGCGCGAGAGCCGGGAGAACACCTTGCCCTTGCGCGCGTCGGTGATCGCCTTGGCGCGTTTGACCTTGGACCACTTGTTGTGACCAGCCATGGGGAGAAGCTATTTCTTTTTCGGTGTCACGTTCTTGACCGGCTTGCCGCTGGCGG
>CAZGJB010000046.1:0-16075 GCA_964526145.1 uncultured Opitutaceae bacterium | reverse complement strand
GCGGCCTTGACGTCACCTTTGCCACCCTCTGGCTGCTGCTGGCCCTCACTTATTATCTGCGCCACCCATCGTCTAATGTCGTCTTCTGGTTCCTGTGCGGCTGCATGATGTGGATCCGGCCGGACGGCATCCTCGTAGGTGTCGGGGCTTGGTTGACCCAGTTCCTGCGGGACCCACGGCCGCTCGTGCGCCATTTTGTGCGGGGCTTGGCGTTTTCGGTGCCAATTCTGGCCTACTTCGCGGTCAATTACCAAAAGTCTGGTTTGCCCATGCCCACGGTCTTTTACGTCAAGGGCTGGAACAAGGCTTTCTCGGGCAACTATCCGCTCTACTACGATATGTACATTGGCGGCACCCATATGGTGTCGGCGATCCTCACTTCGGTCGGGATAACTCTGTTCGTCTGCCTGGCGGTGGCCAACGCCGGCCGACTCATCCGCTTCCGCCGTCAGGGCTGGATGTGGCAAGGTGGCGGCGGCGGGGCCCCGCATGCTGACCTCCTGGTCGGGTGCCTGCTCTATCTTGGGTACCATGTGGTCGGCGGTTATCAGCACATGAATTTCGCCTTCCGGTACTGGCTGCCCGGCATTGTGTGCGTGGCGATGGTTGCCGCCAACCTGTTCCGCACGGACCTGGGCGGTGACCGGCCGACGCTGCGCGGCCATTCGCTGGTCCAATGGCTGCAACGTCCGACGGCTTTCGGGCTGCTGTGCGCCGTCCTCACGCTGCAGGCTTTCACCATCGGATTTTTCACGAAACACATCGACATTACCCCGACCATCTCACCCCTGCGCGACAGGTTCTCCGTGATGAGCTATGCCGGCTACATTCGATCTTGGATGGAGGCGGGTAACTACCTGCGCCCCAAGGTCACGGAAAACGACCGCATCTTCCTTTATGCCGGCATGGCTTCGGGCGCCTTCACCGATGCCTACCTGGTCGATCAGTTCTACCTCCCCCCTCATCTCACCCGATTCGAGGAGCTGCGCAAGACGATGCCGCAACCGCCCCGTTACGACAACGTCCTCGCGAACTACGAGTACGTGCTGATCAATCCCGGACAGATGTCACTGGAGACCCACGAGGTTGATCGTGAGTTCGCCACAATCACGGTTCTCAAGCGCAAGGATTTCGGCCCGCCCGCGACGCCGCAAGGCCTCGAGGGATTCAGGGTCGATGGGACGACCTTCCAGCTTTTGTGGATTCCGGCCTGGAACAACCTTGGCTACATCGTCGAGGCCAGCACCAACGACGAGCCTTTCCGTGAGATTGGCCGCGCGTTTGCCGGCTACACCACCTTTCGCCCGGCGAGCTTTCCCATCGGGCAAAGTGCGCGCTTCCGGGTTCGCGGCACCAATCAGCAGGGCATTTCCCAGCCCTCCGAGGAGATCTTTGTCGAATAATCCATGAGCGCCAATCTACCCCTGCAGGAAATCTACCGGCAGCGCTTCGCCGACAAGACAGCTTACCGCCTTCGCGTCTGGCGCGCCATCATCGACAGTTGTCTGGTGCCAATGATCGGTCCTGTGGACCGCGTGCTCGACTTGGGTTGTGGGTACGGGGAGTTCATCAACCAGTTCCCCTGCCGGGAGCGATTCGCCATGGACCTCAACACCGACAGCCGCCAACGAGCGGCAGCCGGCGTGAATTTCCTCCTGCACGACTGTTCCCAGCCATGGCCGCTGCCCGAGGCTTCACTCGACCTGGTCTTCACCTCCAACTTTTTCGAACACCTGCCGGACAAGGCCGCCCTTCAGCGTACGCTCCAGCATATCCGCCGGGCGCTCAAACCCGGCGGAATGCTGGTCGCCATCGGCCCCAACATCAAGTGCGAGCCGGGGCGGTATTGGGATATCTGCGACCATTTCCTGCCGTTGACTGAGGCCAGCTTGGCAGAGTTTTGCCGCCTGCAAGGATTCATCATTGAAAGGGAAATCGAGCGATTTGTACCCTGGACCATGGCCAGCAACCGCCGCTATCCGATCTCAATGGTCCATGCCTACCTGCGCATGCCCTGGCTCTGGCGCATCTTCGGCCGCCAGTTCCTGGTCACCGCGCGCAAGCCCCTTACCTGATGTCCCCGTCGTCCGACAATCAACTCGGGCTCACCATCTTCTTTCCGGTCTACCGGGACGAGAAGACCGTGCAGCGTGTCATTGAAAAGTGTCTGGATGTCGGCCGGACACTCGGCACTAGTTTCGAGGTACTCGTCATCAACGACGGTTCGCCTGATCGGGCGGGTGAACTCGCCGACCAGATCGCCGCACGCCACCCTGACTTGGTCCGGGTCATTCATCATCCCCAAAACCAGGGCTACGGCGCCGCCATCCGAACCGGACTCCTCAATGCCCGTGGCGAGCTGATCTGTTTCACCGATGGTGACGACGAGTACGACGTTTACGATCTGGTCAAATTGTACCGCCTGCGGCACCACTATGACCTGATCATCACGTTCCGTTACGTGAAGCTCTACTCGGGCTACCGTCAGTTCGTGTCGTGGGTCTACAACCACGTGGTTCGGTTTGTCTTCAAGAGTCCTTATCGCGACATCAGCACCGGGCTGCGGGTGATGCACCAGACCGTCGTACCCGACGTGATGCCGATCATCTCCAACAGTCCATTCGTCGGGGCCGAGCTCACGCTCAAACTCATGCTCAAGGGCTTCCGTATTGGCGAGGTTGGCATCCAGACCTTCCCGCGCGAGTTCGGTCGCGGCAGCTCGACGACGTTCCGAAACATCATGGCGACCATCGCCGACCTGCGCCGCGTTCGCCGCCACATTTTCTCGGAATATTACGAGACTAGCCGCCGGCGTACCCCTCCATCCGCGCCACGTTGAGTCACGCAGCCTGATCCCGCACTCACCGCCGCGCAGGGAGTACCAGAGTTGGCTAGGAATCGCCGCAAATTGGGCGAATAGCACGGCGCAACCAAGTAATCCTCCTCGTCCAGGGTGCGCACCAGGCCACGCACCCACGCGCTGCTCAGCAAAGGGTGGGTTAAGGAAATTGATGTTGCGACGCCTTTCGCATCGCCTCTAGCCCAGAGGCTCGCCTGGCTACACGCCCTCTGAGTGCCTTTCAACGAATCAGAACTGAACTAGCTTGGGTTCCTTGCTGAACAGATGAAACTGCTGAAAATCCCGATACTGCCAATGTCGACCGCGACGCCGCAAAGCCTCCTCGCTTGGCGGACGGTATTGGTCACATACCTCGCCTTGTTCGGCGCGCTCCTTGCCTTCACCCGCGGTTACCCCTACGTCTTCGACAACAACGAGTCTTACTCCAGCCTCTGGCACGCGCGCAGCCTGTACGAAAACGGCGTGGCGCAGACCAAGGGCCTGACCGACGAGGTCTTTGCCCATCACCCGGAGGCGAGCCCCTACATACACAGCCATCAGGGAAACTTCCCGCGTCTGTTCACGTTTATCCTCTACACCCTCGGCCTGCGCACGATCGGGCCGCAGATCTGGGTCACGACATTCACGGTCGGCCTGGCCGCCCTATGGCTGGCCTTCCGCTTCCTCTCACGGCTTGGCAATCCGCTGTACGCCGCGCTGACGTGCGGGCTGCTGATGACCGACTACCTGTTCTTCACCCAGTGGCAGGTGGGCCTTTACAACATCTGGCACGGCTTTTTCTTCTTCTCGTCGCTCGTCTGCGTGCAGGCTCTCGGCGATTCGGAACATCGCGGTCGCTGGTTCGCTCTGGCCTTCGTCAACTTTGCCGCGCTGTTCTATTGGGAATACGTTTTCACCGCGTTTGTCATCGTACTGTGCGGCCTCTTTGCGGTCGGGCTTTACTGGCGGCGTTTCCAGCTGGTGCTGCTGCTGACCGCCGCCATGGGCGCCGGCGCGGCGCTCGCCGCGGGCGTTTTGCTGGCCCAGCTTTCCGCCTACATGGGCTGGGCCAATGTCATGGAAGACGTCCGCCTCACCCTCACCGCCCGCAATGCCGCTGCCGATCCGGTGCTTCTAGAACGCGTCACTTCCTTTTACCGCGAGCACCACATCATTTTCTGGCACAACTTCCTCGATGCGACGCCGCTCCGCAACCTGCCGACGTTCTGGGGCTCGCTGGTCGAATTCCATTTAAAATACTACGGACCAGCCTGGCTCTACGCCGCGACCGTGCTCACCGCCGGCTGGTGGCTGGGCAGCTGGCGGCGTCCCGGCGACTGGCGCGGCGGGCGACCGGCAGAACCGCTGCCCCGCATGGATTCCCGCGGTCTGGACCTTCGGCCGATCTCGGATTGGACCAAGGCCCTGCTAACGGCGGCCTGCCTCGCCAGCCTGCTCGATCCGCATCTTTCCGCGAATCCGATCCTGCTCTCGTTACCGCTGACCCTGTTGCTCGGGTATTGCTGGACGGGGCGGTGGTGGGGCTGGCGCCGGCTGGGCTGGTCACGTTTCGTCCCGATACTGGCCTTCGCGATCCTCGCCCCGTGGGCGGCACGCGGCACCTCGGGAATGATGGATCCCTCGCTCATGGAGCAATGGCTCGTCACCCCTGGCGGGCCGGTGCTGCAGTCGCTGACCAATCCGCTACTGATCAGCATCTCCCTGCTGGGACTCTCCGTCACGGCGCTCGGCCCCGGACACTTGCTCGGCCGCCTTCGCGGGGCCCGCCTCGCCGGAGTGCTGTCTTTTCTGGTCTGCGGCGTGGTGGCCTATGCGGCAACCTACCGGATCTTTACCGGCTACATTTTCAGCGGCTACCTGCATCGCTTTGTCCCGCTGACCGTATTTCTGATCGCACCCGTGCTGGGCCTGGCACTTTACCTCGGGTTTCAGGCGGCGCTGCGCACCTTCCCGCTGGCATATCAGTCCTGGGCGTCGGTTCTGCAGTCCGCGCGCACGAGGCGGCAAATGACCGCTAGCCGTCATAGGGCATGGTCGGCCCTTGGTCTCACGTCCGCCCTGAACCGCACCCTGCCGGCCCTCTGCGTGGCCGGGGTTCTAACGGGTCTTGCCGCCAGCTGGACGCTCTTGCAGGCCACCTACGTCCGGATTGCCCCCCCCGACAACTACGCCTTCCTGCAACGCCTGGAGAAGAAGCCCTTCAAGGGCCACTCGTTCGTCTCAAACACCTATCCGGCACCGATGGCAGCCCGCATGGGCCAGTGGGGCTACGCCGATACGACGTTGTTTTCCGGGACGCTTACCCTGGGTCCCGACGGCTTCAAGGTGGAGCGCGAGTTAAAATATCTCTGGTTTGCCGACCGCGACAACAACCCCGCCTACCTCAAGCCAGATTTTGCCCTCACGGTCATCCACCCGCCCAACTTTGGTGAATCCCTCAATCGGTATCTGGAATGGCAGACCCAAGATACTGATTATCCCCCAAGGGTCGAAAACACCGGCCTTGTCCGCCGGGCCCGCAGCCTGCCCCAGCCCTTTCTGAAACATCAGCTGGTTGACTCCGACGGGCGGCGTTTCAGCGCGGTGAAGCTCGACTGGGACTATCCACCGTATCTCAGACCCCTCGAGGAGGAACGCCGGCTGATCGCCGCCCGCTACTCATTGATAGAGAAGATGGCCTTGAGTGAATCCGGGCAGGAACTGCGCCGGCAGTGGCGGATCGAAGTGGAGCCAATCGCCGATTCCGGTCCGGTTCGCCTCTTGGGTGCCACATGCGATTCAACGCCGGTGTTCACGGCGTTGGAGCTGACCGCGCCCCTGGAGGGGCGAAAATACCGGCAGATTGTCTACGGCGATCGCGTGAGACTCGATTTCGCGCGCCATCCCGGGGCGGGCCGCGTGTGGGTGACGGTCAACGACAACACCGAACTGCTCGACCTCTCTGCAGGCGACGAACAGACGCAGACGTTCGAGGTCACCTCGTCGCAGCCCCATGGACGGTTTACCTCCCTCCCCGCCTTCTCGCCGGGTTCCCACGTCCGCGTGCGACCCCTCGCTGGCGGGGTGGCCGTCACTTACGATTACGCCCACCAGGAATCCCTGCCCGAAGGCCACACCGTCATTCGGGTCTACCAGGAAGTTTTGGCCAACCGCTGGCAGGTTGCGGACGAGATCACCTTCCTCGTCGCCGGCGCGTTGCCTGTCCGGCTCGAAGAGTTTCGTCGCGAGAACCCTGATACGTTGGCGGAATACGCCCGCAGCCGGGCCCTTGGCGACACTCGCACCTACCAGCAATGGCTGGACGGCCACCTGACGGCCACCCCCGCCGAATGGAATCGCCCGGGCATCCTGAGCGCGTCGATCCCAGCGGCGTCACCACCCGGCGCCATTGGCGGGATCGCGGCAAGCCGGTTTGTGCCTCTGCTTCGGAAAACCGAGAGACGCCTGCAGATATCGGTGACCCCGGGCACGAGCACCAAATCCGGACCGGAGTACTTTTCGGTTCCCTTCACCACCACCGCAAGCGACACCAGACCGGCATCCGCCGTGGCCGATTCGATCCGTGCCTTTCTCTACGGCCGTCTCAAGATCCGTCTGCGTTTTCCCGTCCATCCGTTGCACGGCGTCGAGCCGTTGCTGGCGACCGGCCTGAACGAGGCTGGGGATTTCATTTACGTCATCTACCACAGCCCGACCCACGTCCGCATCGGATTTGACCACTGGTACAAGGGCGGTCCCCTCACGGCCCCCATTCCCTTGGATCGAACGGTCGAACACGAACTCGAGATTTCCCTTGGGTCACTCTTCCCACCGGCAGCCGATGTCGTCTTCTACGGCACGCCTCCTGAGGTGGTCGCAGCAATCAAACGCCAAGTTTCGGTCCGGCTCGACGGTCAAACGGTCCTGGCAACCGAAGCCGAAACTTATGAATCTCCTCTCAGCCAAGTCACGGTCGGCCGCAACACCATCAAGGGCACCTCCTCCGGTCCCGAATTTTCCGGAGAAATAATCTCGGTAGAGCGACTGTGGTTCGAATAGAAACTGCCTGACCGCATCCGACCATGCCCGCCCTGCCCACTGCCTCCACCATCCGCCCGGACCGATTCGGGATCCTGATCCTGACGCTTTTGTTCATGGGCGCAGCCTGCCTCTACACTTGGGCGCCCGCCTCGTTTCCCACCCGTTGGATCACCCGCGAACCGGCGAGCCTGTATGCGGAATTGGCCGAGGCTCATTTGCACGGACAACTGTCCCTTCAGCGACAACCGGACCCGCACCTCCTTGCCCTGAACGATCCGTACGACCCCGCCCAGAATGCCCCGTTTCGGGTCAATGACGTCAGCCTGTACGCCGGGCAATACTACCTTTATCACGGCGTGAGCCCGGTGCTCGTGCTCTACACCCCGTACCGGGCTGTGACGGGCCGGCATTTGACGGACAGCACTGCCGCCTTGGTCTTCTGCCTCGGCGGGGCCGCCGTCAGCCTGATGCTCCTGGTTGCCTTCGCGCACAGCCTTCCCGGCCCGCCCTCGCGGCTGGTACTGGCCTTTGGCGGCCTCGTCGCGGTTTTGGCAAACGGCTACCACTTTGTCCTGCGAGGACCGGGCATCCATCACGTGGCGATCGCCGCCGCCCAGTTCTTTCTGCTGCTCGCCGTTTGGCTCACCCTGAGGGCGCTCGCCTCCAGCCGCACCGCTGGCTGGCTCGCGGCAGCCGCCACGGCCTACGGCTTGGCCATCGCCGCGCGGCCCAATTACGTCTTCGGCGCCATCGCCATGCTGGTGCCGCTTTTCTGGCTGTGGCGGCGCGAAGGCCGCCGCATCACTCCGGGTTGGCTTCGGTGCGCCAGCGCAATCGCCCTGCCCCTCGTCTTGGCGGTCGGTGGGATCCTACTGCACAATTTCCTGCGCTTCGGGCATCCACTGGAATTTGGCCAGCGCTTCCAGCTGGGGGCGTGGGACCAGCGCGCCCTCGGCGTCTTCGGCTTGAATAACCTGTGGGTCAATGCCTGGCACTACCTGCTGGATCCCGGGGCACTCAGCGCGGATTTCCCCTTCATAACGGCGCCCTCGTGGCAGGCCGTGGGCGTGCTGGTCCACACCCCGTTCGTCTGGCTTTCGCTGGGGGCGATCATCGTGATCGGACGGACCACGGCGGCCAGCCGCACCGCGGCAGGCACACTAACCTTGATTCTGTTGTGCAATCTCGGGTTCCTGTTGTTTCTGCCCAGCGGCAACGACAAGGCGGTGCTGACAAGCGCGAACGCCCGTTACGCCTACGACTTCATTCCACTCTTCGTGCTACTGGCCGCGCTCGGCGCCTTGACCATGGATGCTCACCTCGCCAGGCGGACCAGGCTGCAGCGCAGTTGGCGGGTATTGGTCTGTCTGCTGGCTTTCGTCTCCCTGCTCGGCAACCTCTCCCTCGACCTGCAGCACTTTCCGCCAGAGTCCTACCGTCAGGTAACCCAAAACCTCAATCGCCCGCTCCAATCGGTCCGGCGCTGGTTGGGCACGGTCTACGGACCGGTGCGGTTCCAGGTTACCTTCCCCACCGATCGCTTCAACGTCTACGAGCCGTTGCTGGCCACTGGGACCCGCGAGGGGAGCGATTTGCTGTATGTCCATTACGATTCACCCGAAACGGTCCGCTTCGGGCTCGTCGGAACCACCATGCGCGGCCCCATGAGCCCGCCCATTCCGGTCGCCTACGGGGTCCCTCACAGCGTGGAGGTGGCGATGGGATCTCTTTATCCCCCCATCGGGCATCCCGCGCTGGCGCCCTTCAGCGAAGCCGCCATCGCCGCGTTCAAGCGCACACTGCGCATCACGCTTGACGGCAAGTTGGTTTACGAGGTGCCAGCGCATTTTTTCCCGGCCAAATCACGGCAGGTTTACCTCGGCAAGAATCCCCACCTTGAGGGTTACAGCGCCCCGTCATTCACCGGCCAGTTGGATAAGGTCTCCCGACCGCCCATAGCCGCGCCTCCCCTCGCTGCCATTCCCGAAATCCGATATGGGCCCGTCCGGCTGACCTTCCGTTTCCCCAAGGGTATCAACATCCGCAGCGAACCCCTGCTTGTGACTGGTCTCCCGCAGGCCGGCGATTTCATCTTCATCTCCTACGCTGGCACCCGGGCGTTTGTCATCGGCTATGATCATTGGGGAACACCGGGCCGACTCTCAAAGACCTTGTTCACCACCCCCCAGGTCGAGCAGGTGCTCGAGGTAACCATGGGGTCGCTCTATCCCCCGCGCGGTCATGTCTTCTGGAAAGACTTCGAAGCCGCGGAAATTGAAAGACTCAAGCGACTCGTCCAGGTCAGGCTTAACGGCGTCGTGGTCCTCGAACACGAGCAGGAAGCATATGAGAGTTCGCCCTACGATGTCCGCGTCGGGCGGAACATTCTCGGCGGATCCACCTGCGAGTATGAGTTCACCGGCGAGCTCATTAAAGCGGAGCGGCTCCCGCCGCCCGGCCGCTAGACAAATGCCAGCCGGCGCACCCGCTCAACAATCTCTGCCCCAATCGCCAGCGAAGCCGTGGCGGCCGGGCTCGGGGCGTTGAGCAGGTGCAGCGCATTCGACCGCTCGACCATCTCGAAGTCCTGCACGAGCTCGCCGGCGGGCGTCATCGCCTGCGCGCGCACCCCGGCACCGCCGGGCTCGAGATCCGCCGCAGTGATCTCGGGAACGAGCTTCTGCAGCGAGGCGCAAAACCGCGCCTTGCTGAACGAGCGCACGATTTCCTCCCAGCACATGCGCTTGTGCCGACCCATGAATTTCCACAGCCCGCCGAACGTCAGCGCATCGGCCAGGTCGCGCAGGTTCAGGTCCGTCTTGGCGTAACCCTCCCGCGCCGTGGCGAGGATCGCGTTCGGCCCGGCCTCGACCCCGCCGTGGATGAGCCGGGTGAAATGCACGCCGAGAAACGGGAAGGTCGGGTCTGGCACCGGGTAGATCAGGTTGCGCACCAACCCCGCCCGCGCGGGCTTCAACTGGTAGTATTCGCCGCGGAACGGCACGATGCGCGTGCGGCGCGGTTCGCCGGCCAGCGCCGCCACGCGGTCGCAGTGCAGCCCGGCGCAGTTGATGATGAAATCGGCGGGAAACTCGCCCGCCGCGCTGCACACCAGCCAGCCGGCCGGTCCGTCCCGGCGGACGGCTGTCACGCGGGCTCCGGGGTGCAGTGCGCTGCCGGCGCGTTCGCAGTCCGCCACCAGCGCGGCAATCACGGCGGCGTAGTCCACGATGCCCTCCTCGGGCACATGCACGGCCGCGATGCCCGCGGCGTGCGGCTCAACCTCTCGCAGTTGTTCCCGCTCCAGCCACCGCAATCCCACCAGGCCGTTCTGCTGGCCGCGCTCTAGCAGGGTCTTCAGGCGGCCGACTTCCGCATCGTCCACGGCGACGACCAGCTTGCCGCAGGTCTCGTGGGCCACGCCATGCATCCGGCAGAATTCGGTCATCTGCCGGATGCCCGCCACCGCCAACCGGGCCTTGGCCGAGCCGGGCTTGTAGTAGAGCCCGGCGTGCAGCACGCCGCTGTTGTGGGTGCTCTGGTGCCGGCCAAAACCAGGCTCCTTCTCGAGCAGAGTCACTTCCGCCGCCGGCGCCACCCGCTTCAGGTGCCAGGCCGTCGCCAGCCCCACGATGCCGCCGCCGATGATGCAGAAACGTTTACCGTGCATAAACTCATTCGCGTCCCGCGGGGCGCTCCACCCGCCGGATGACGCCGGTGAACCTGCGGCCGAACGCCTCCGAGACATGATTGCGACCGACGCTCACGTCGCCCGGCGAGGCATCGTAGAGATCGTACAGCCCCTCGTGCACCACCTGGCCGTCGAGCTTCACCAGCAGCGTGCGCTTGCGCCGGACAATCGCGTCCTCATTCCAGCCGTCGAAGTAGGGATGCTCACGCGGCGGGTAGAGCGAACCCAGGTCGACCTCGAGCACATGCGGCACGTCGTAGTCGACGCGCAGCGGCGGGCTCATCGGACCGCCATAGCTCGTGTGCTCGAAGCCGATCTGGATGTGCCGCTCGTCCTTGTAGAAGATGTAGAGGAAATCGGCGCGGAACGACCAACCGGTCACCACCAGCGGCTCGAGCTTGCCGGTTCGCTCGCGCGGCAGCGTCAGTTCGATTCGCAGCGGCCCGGCGACGGCACTGGCGCCCGTGAATGTCTCGGCGACTCGATTGGCCGCCCGGGCGAGCCGGGCGTAGCCTGCGGGGTTATGGAAGCGGAGGAGATCGTTGTGCTGGAGGCTCACCAGGACATTGAAGCCGACGGTCCAGACGAGGGCGGCACCCCAGCCGAGGTATCCCACCCATCGCCGCCAACTCTCAGCCTGTGCCGACCACGCGAGCACACCGGCACCGGCCAGCACCGTCGCGGCCGGCACGAAATCGACCAGATAGCGATTGTTGGCGCCGGCGATCAGCAGGAGGAAAAAAAGTATCGCGACGGGAAGGCCGCCCATGACCAGCGCGAACTCGCGCAAGCCGTCCCGGTCGTCCTGCCGGCGAACCGCCCGCCACAGCCACCATAGCCCAAACAACCAAGGCATGGTCGCCACCAGCCCATACATGTTTTCCTGCCCGGAGTAACCCGCCGGCAGGCTGAATGGCGGCAGGCCCGTGACCTGGACGAAGGGGAAAAAGGCGCTGAGCCGCGGCAGCGCCAGAAAGTAGAAGTAGAGGTTTGGCCCCAGGAACCACGGGCTCATGAACTTGAGTTCGAGCTGGTTGCTGCCCGCCAACTGGTAGCGCATGCCAAACTCGAGCCAGCGGTCGAATCGCACGTAATTGTAGGCCAGCAACGCCACGCCGGCGAAGCCGAGGGTCAGCCACAGCGGCAGGGTTGACCGCCCGAGCGCCACCCAGTCGGCGGCGGTTTGCGGCCGCGACCGCCGCCAGATCAGCCAATGCCAGATGGCCACCACCGCCGTGGCACCAAACAGGTAGTCGGGCCGGGCCGCGATCCCCAGGCCCAGGGACAAGCCCGCACCGGCAAGCCAGAGCGCACGCGTCCGTCCCTCCCGGGCCTGTGCGCGGAAGAAGCAGCCCATGGCCGCGAGCCCGAAAAAGCAGGCGCTGGCGATGGCCAACTCGTAATAAACCGGGCGCCGCAGCAGCACCGGGAGCATGTTGCCCAGGACCGCAGCTGCCGCGGCCGCCAGCAGGACCCATGTCGGCGTCCCAGGGAAATGCCGGTCCCGCAGCCCGCGCAACAACAGCACGCCAAGCAATGCCGCCCCCCAGGCGAAAATCGCCACCGCCAGATTCTGCGGCAACGAGGTGCCCGTGATCAGCTTCCAGGGCGCGAGCAGGACCAGCGCCGGGGTCGGGCCGAAGTAGAGGTAATACCGACCCCGGTAGTAACTCACGTCGTGATACTGGCGGTACGGCGCGTTCTGCACAGGATCGTAGGGATCCGCCAACTTCGCCAAATCCGCCGGCGGCTCCTCTACAAATGAAGTCCGCCCCGCGAGAAATCCGTCGGCCAAGCGGTTATAGAGGTCGTAGTGCGGCCGCTCCCAGGTCAGCGGACTCCCGGCACTGGTCGCCGTCCAGTAATAGAACCAAGCCCCCAGCGCCAGCAACGCCGCCAACCCGGCGGATTCCAGCCAGCGGATACGCGGCCCCGGTTCAGGCATGGGTCGCCGGCGAGGCCGGATCACGGTGCAACGCGCGCATGGTGCCGGACATTTCCAGCGGAATTGCCCGGGGGTGCAAGAGCAGCATTGCCGCGGGGCGAAAAAAATTTCCTTGGTCCCAGTGGGCGAGCGATTACCAAGGAGCGAAGCGACCGCACCCGGCCACCCTTTGCATGACGTCCGACTGCCCCGAATCCACCCGCACGCACCTGGCCGCCGTGCGCGCCCATTACGAGGCCGCGCCGGCCGACCTCGGCTGGGCGGCGGAAAGCTACCGAGCCCGGTTGGCGCACTATTACAACCTGCTCATTCCGGCCAATGCCTCGGTGCTGGAGATCGGCTGCGGCTCGGGGGCACTCCTCGCCCGCCTCCGGGCCGGGCGCAAGGTCGGGGTTGACCTTGCCCCGCGGCAGGTTGACCTCGCCCGCCGTCGGGTGCCCGGGGCCACGTTTCACGTCGGCGCGGGTGAGGAGGTTGAACTCGACGGGCCCTTCGATTGCATCGTCGTCTCCGACACCCTGAACTACGCTGCCGACGTCCAGCGCCTCCTCGGCCGTCTGCGCGCCCAGGCGCATGCCGACACGCGGCTGATCCTGAATTTTCACTCGAATGTCTGGCGACCGGCCCTCGCGGTCGCCGGTTGGCTCGGCCTGCGCGCCCCGCACCCGCAGAGCAGCTGGCTGACGCCGGCCGACGTCCGCAACCTGCTGGGCCTGGCCGGCTGGGAGGTGGTCTCGGCCCAGCCGCGCCTCCTGCTGCCGGTCGCCTGCCTTGGTCTCGACCGCCTGCTGAACCGCTGGCTGGCGCCGCTGCCCCTGTTCAGCTCGCTTTGCCTGACCAATTTTTGCGTCGCCCGGCCCGAGCCCGCGCGCGTGGTGGCGCACCGCACGGTCTCGGTGGTCATCCCGGCCCGCAACGAGGCCGGCAACATCGAGGCCGCCGTGCGCCGCACTCCGGCGATGGGCGCCGGGACCGAGCTGATCTTCGTCGAGGGCCACTCCCGGGACAACACCTGGGCCGAGATCCAGCGCGTCGCCCGGGAATACCCGTCGCACCGCATCCGGATCATGCAGCAGGCCGGGCGCGGCAAGGGCGATGCCGTGCGCCAGGGGTTCGCCGCCGCCACCGGCGACATCCTCATGATCCTCGACGCCGACCTCACGATGCCGCCGGAGGAACTCCCGAAGTTCCACGCGATCGTCGCCAGCGGTCGCGCCGAGTTCGCGAATGGCTGCCGCCTCGTGTACCCGATGGAGGAGCGCGCCATGCAGTTCCTGAATCTCTGCGCCAACAAGGCCTTCGGCCTCATCTTCACCTGGCTGCTCGGCCAGCCGGTCAAGGACACGCTCTGTGGCACCAAGGTGCTGTCCCGCGCCCACTACGAGCGCATCGCAGCCAACCGCGCGCATTTCGGCGACTTCGATCCCTTCGGCGATTTCGACCTCCTGTTCGGCGCCGCCCGCCTCAACCTGAAGATCGCCGACGTGCCGATCCGGTACCGCGACCGCACCTACGGCGAGACCAACATCCAGCGCTGGCGCCATGGCTGGCTGCTGTTGCGCATGGTCCTCTTTGCCGCGCGCAAGCTCAAGTTCGTCTGACCAAGCGATCAGCCGGGCACCCTGACCGGTTGACTTGCCGGGGCCAGTGCTGACACCGTGGCGATTTCCGTCGTGAACCCATCGTGCCAGGATAGCCTTTCCGATCCCCTCACCCGCGCCGACAAGGAGGCGCACCTCAGGCAGCGCGCGCGCGCCATCTGGCTGTTCGGCCTCTCCGGAGCCGGCAAGACCACCCTCGCCGTGGCGCTCGAGCGCCAGCTGGCTGCCGCCGGCCACACCGTGGCGCGTCTCGATGGCGACCAGGTGCGCGCCGGGCTGAACCAAGGGCTTGGCTTCAGCGATGCCGACCGCACGGAAAACCTGCGCCGCGTCGCCGAGGTCGCCCGGCTCTTCGTCCAATCCGGCGTGGTCGCCGTGTGCTCGTTCATCACGCCCCTGCAGGCCCAGCGCGAGATGATCCGACGGATCATCGGCCCGGAGGACATGATCGACATCCACATCGAGGCCTCGTTCGCCACCTGCGCCGGCCGCGACCCCAAAGGCCTTTACGCCCGCGCCCAGGCCAACCAGGTGCCCCAGTTCACCGGGCGCGATTCCGCCTTCGAGGTGCCTCCCCCCGGTTCGTGCCGCTTCGTGCTCAACACCGAGAACGAGGCCGCGGCGGTCACCGCCGCCCGCCTCCTCGCGCTCGTCCGCCCAGCGCTGCAGCTCCGGGCATGATCTCGTATTCGCTGCCCCACCTCGACCAGCTCGAGCACGAGGCCATCTTCGTGCTGCGCGAGGTCGCCGCCCAGTTCCAGCGCCCGGCTCTGCTTTTCTCCGGCGGCAAGGACTCGACCGTCCTGCACTGGCTCGCGCGCAAGGCCTTCCTCCCCGCGCGTCCGCCCTTCCCCCTGCTGCACATCGACACGGGCCATAACTTTCCCGAGACGCTCGCCTTCCGCGACGACCTCGTCCGCCAGTCCGGCGCCCGGCTGATCGTCCGCCTGGTCGAGGATTCCATCCGGCAGGGCCGCGTGCACGAGGAGCGGGGGGCCACCGCCTCCCGCAACGCGCTGCAGACGGTCACGCTGCTCGACGCCATCGCGGAGTTCAAATTCGACGCCGCCATCGGCGGCGGGCGGCGCGACGAGGAAAAGGCGCGCGCCAAGGAGCGGTTCTTCTCCCACCGCGACGAGTTCGGCCAGTGGGACCCGAAGCGGCAGCGGCCCGAGCTCTGGCAGCTCTTCAACGGCCGCTACCATCCCGGCGAGCATTTCCGCGTCTTCCCACTGTCGAACTGGACCGAGCTCGACGTCTGGGCCTACATCGCGCGCGAAGGCATCCCGCTGCCGTCGCTTTATTTCGCCCACGAGCGACCGGTCGTGAGGCGCGACGGCTCCTGGCTCGCCGCCTCCGACTTCCTGCCCCGCCGCCCCGGCGAGTCCCCCCTCAGCCGCCGGGTCCGCTTCCGCACCGTCGGCGACATGACCTGCACCGGCGCCGTCGAGAGCACGGCGACGACCGTCGCGGATATCATCGCCGAGATCACCCTCGCGCGCACGACGGAGCGCGGCACGCGGGCCGACGACCGCCGTTCCGAGACCGCAATGGAGGACCGCAAGCAAGCGGGTTATTTCTGATGTCACCGGAAACCAGCGCCCCCGCCGCTCCCGACCTGCTCCGGCTGCTGACCGCCGGCAGCGTCGACGACGGCAAATCCACCCTCGTGGGCCGTCTCCTCCTCGACTCGCGCGCGCTCCTCGACGACCAGGTGGCCAACATCCGCCGCCTGACCGAGCAGCGCAACGAGGACCACCTCAACCTCGCCCTGGTCACCGACGGCCTGCGCGCCGAGCGCGAGCAGGGCATCACGATCGACGTCGCCTACCGCTACTTCGCGACCCCGCGGCGGCGCTTCATCCTCGCCGACACCCCCGGTCACGTCCAGTACACGCGCAACATGGTGACCGGCGCCTCGACGGCGAGCCTCGCCGTCCTGCTGGTCGACGCCCGCA
>CAZGJB010000045.1:0-16276 GCA_964526145.1 uncultured Opitutaceae bacterium | reverse complement strand
CAACGGCGAGGTCTGGGAACCGCGCTTCACCTTCCACGGTTTCCGGTACGTCGAGGTTTCCGGTCACCCCGAGGACCTGCCCGCCGACGCCATTACCGGCGTGGTCCTGCACAGTGACACGCCGCGCACCGGCGACTTCACCTGCAACGACCCGCTGATCAACCAGCTCCAGCGCAACATCGACTGGGGCCAGCGCGGCAACTTCCTCGAGGTTCCCACCGACTGCCCGCAGCGCAACGAACGCCTCGGCTGGATGGGCGATGCGCAGGTCTTCTGTCGCACCGCCGCGTGGAACCGCGATGTCGCCGGTTTCTTCCACAAGTGGATCCGCGACATTTCCGACGCCCAACGCGCCGACGGCGCGATGCCCTCGGTCGCGCCCCACATCGACGGCATCCCCCACGACGGCGGCCCGGCCTGGGCTGATGCCGCGGTCATCTGCCCGTGGACAATGTACCTGTGCTACGGCGACCGCGCCCTCCTCGCGCGGCACTTCGAAGCGATGCGCCGCTTCATCGATTTCATGGAGAAGGAGTCCATCGGTCTCATTCGCAGCCATCCCGACTACAAGGAGTGGAAGGGTTACGGGGATTGGCTCGCCCTCGACGGCAGCGGCAAGACCGACGGCGGTACCCCCAAGGACCTGATCGGCACCGCCTTCTTCGTCTACAGCACCGGGATCGTCGCCGAAACCGCCCGACTGCTGGGCCGTGCGGTTGAAGCCAAGCGCTACACCGCCTTGGCCGACCGTGTGCGCCGCGCCTACCAGCAGCGCTTCGTGAGCGACCGCGGTCTCGTCACCGGCCTCACGCAGACGAGTTACGTGCTCACTCTGCAGTTCGACCTCTGCCCGGCCGCCCTGCGACCGAAGCTGGTGGCCGAACTCGTGCGCGACATCGAGCAGCGCGGCTGGCAGCTCACCACGGGTTTCGTCAGCACTTCATACGTCCAGCAAGTCCTCACCCGCGCCAATCGCGTGGATGTCGCCTACAAGCTGCTTCACCAGAAGAAATGGCCGTCCTGGCTCTATGCCGTCACGCAGGGCGCCACGACCATCTGGGAGCGTTGGGACGGCTGGACTCAGGAAAAAGGGTTCCAGGACAAGGGCATGAATTCCTTCAACCATTATGCCTACGGCGCGATTGGCGCATGGCTGTATGCGGTCGTCGCCGGCATCGAGCTCGATCCGGCGCGTCCCGGCTACAAGCACATCCGCCTGCAGCCGCGTCCGGGCGGTGAGCTCACCCGCGCCCAGGGCCACCTCGAGACAATGCACGGCAAGGTGTCCAGTGCCTGGAAACTCGCGGCCGGGCGCTTCGAGTGGACCGTCACGGTTCCGCCGAACACAACCGCCACCGCCACATTCCCCGTTCCCGCCGGCGCCAAGATCGTCGAAGCAGGCCGCGCCCTCACCCGCGCCACCGGCGTCTCCGCCGTCAAGGCCACCCAATCAGCCACCGCCTGCGTACTCGCTTCCGGCACCTACGCATTCGTGGCCACCTGGAAGTAAACCGACTGAGAACCCTCCCTTCGCCCATGCCCTCCCGCAAAATCTGGCGCATCGCCGGCATCAATTTCGATTTCCGGCACATGGATCACCTGCTGGCGCTCGCCCACGCCGCCCCCAATGCCGAGGTCGTCGGCATCAGCCACCACGATCCGCGCGAGATGCAGGACGTGATCCGCAAGCTGAGCCTGCCCGCGGACCGCGTCTTCACCGATTGGCGCGCCTGCCTCGAGCAGACCAAGCCCGACGTCGTCATCCTCTGCCCGGCCAGCGGCGCCCATGCCGAATGGGTCGAGCGTGTCGCCCCGCATGGCGTGCACGTGCTGGTCGAGAAACCCTTCGCCGGCAACTTGGCCCAGGCCCGGCGCATGATCGCCGCGATGAGGAAGTCCCGGCGCCGCCTCGCCATCAACTGGCCGCTGGCCTGGTATCCGCCGCACATCACCGCGCGCCGCCTCGTGCAGGAGGGCCGCATCGGCCGGCTGCAGGAAGTGCATTTCTACGACGGCAACCGCGGCCCCATCCAGGACCACAACAACCTCGCCGTCGGCGAACCCTCGCTCACGCGCAAGAAAAAGAGCTGGTTCTATGACGCCAACGGCGGCGGTTCGCTCATCGACTACCTCGGCTACGGCGCGACGCTGGGCACCTGGTTCTTCGATGGCCGCAAGCCGGACGAGATCACCGCCGTGACCGGCGCCGCCCGCGGCGTGCCGGTGGATGAGCAAAGCGTGACCATCGCCCGCTATGGGGAATGGCTGTCCACCTTCCAAACCCGCTGGGGCACCTTCACGAGCCCGTGGGTCGAACAGCCGCAGCCCAAGTGCGGCTTCGTGCTGAAGGGCACCGATGGCACGATCACGAACTACGACTACGAGCCGACGATCCGCCTCCAGACCCGCCGCCAGCCGAAGGGCGTGGTCCTCCCCGTGGACAAGCCCAAGAAGCCGCGCGAAAACCCGATCCAGTATTTCCTCCATTGCCTCGAAACCGGCGCGCCCATCGAGGGCCCGCTCGCCGTGGAGACCAGCTACATCGGCCAGCAGATCGTCGACACCGCCTCCCGCAGCGCCAAGCTGCGCCGCCCGTTGAAGCTGCTGAAATAGTGCCCTCTCTCCCCATGCGCCCTCCCAAGCTCGACTATCTCCCCCGCGGTCCGCGGTTTCCCAAGCGTCACAAGCTCGGCCTCATCGGCTGCGGCGGCATTGCCCAGTACCATCTGCGCGCAGCGCAAGCCTTCGGCGTCGAGGTCGTGGCTCTCGCCGACGTCAACCTCGACGCCGCCAAGGCGCGTCGCGACGAATTCTATCCCAAGGCCGACGTCTACACCGACCACCGCCAACTGCTGGCGCGGTCGGACATCACCGTCGTCGAGATCGCCACGCACACCGCCGTCCGCGGCCCGCAGATCGCCGAGGCCCTGCGCGCCGGGAAACACGTCCTCAGCCAAAAGCCCTTCACCTTCGACCTGGGCGAAGGCGCGCGCCTCGCCGCGCTCGCGGCGCGCCGCGGCCTGCGGCTGGGCGTCAACCAGAACGGTCGCTGGGCCCCTCAATTCTCCGCCCTGCTCGCCGCCGTGCGCGGCGGCCTGCTCGGCGACATCCACACCCTGGACATGGTGATGGAGTGGGACCACACGTGGACCCGCGGCAGCAAGTTTGCCGAGCTGCATCACCTCATCCTGAGCGATTTCGCCATCCACTGGTTCGACATCGCCGCGAATGTCTTCGCTGGCCGCAAGGCCCGCAGCGTCTTCGCCAACGCCGTCAAGGCGCCGCGCCAGGACATGAAGCCGCCGATGCTGGCCAACGCCGTGGTCAATTTCGGCGACGGCCTCGCGACCCTCGGGTTCAGCGCCTACCAGTCCCTCGCGCCGCACGAGTACCTCTGCTGTGTCGGCTCAAAAGGCACGCTCCGCGGCGCCGGCAACCTCTGCAACCTCACCGAACTCGAACTCACGACCAAGCGGGGCACGGCGAAGATTCCCCTCAAGGGCAAATGGTTCCCCGATGGTTTTCGCGGCACCCTCGGCGAGTTCCTGCGCGCGATCGAGGAGGACCGGGAACCGTCCATCAGCGCACGCAACAACCTCGCCAGCCTTGAGCTCTGCTTCGCCGCCCTGGCCAGCGCCGACACGGGCAAGCCAGTGAAACCGGGTCAGGCCAAGACAGGGCGGCTGTAGTCACGGTGC
Source organism: uncultured Opitutaceae bacterium (assembly GCA_964526145.1). Taxonomy (GTDB): domain Bacteria; phylum Verrucomicrobiota; class Verrucomicrobiia; order Opitutales; family Opitutaceae; genus UBA2377. The sequence continues at coordinate 12,578 of CAZGJB010000045.1, read as the reverse complement.
TCCTCGCCCTACACAAGCCGTACGGCGTGCTCTCGCAGTTCACGCCTGAAGCCGGATCGGCGTGGCGAACCCTGGCGGATTTCGGGCTGCCCAAGGGCGTCTATTCGCTCGGGCGCCTTGATGCCGATTCCGAGGGCCTGCTGCTCCTGAGCGACGAGCCGGGCCTCAACACCCGCCTCATGGACCCCGTTCGCGGCCACGTGCGCGAGTACTGGGCGCAGGTCGAACGCATCCCGGACAACGATGCCCTGGCGCGCCTGGCCGCCGGCGTGAAAATCGCCGATTACCGGACACAGCCTTGCCGCGCGCGCCGCCTCGACCCGCCGCCGCTGGTGCCGCCGCGCCAGCCACCCGTCCGGGAACGTAAGAATGTCCCCGACGCCTGGATCGCGCTCGAGCTCACTGAAGGCAAAAACCGTCAGGTCCGCCGCATGACCGCCGCCATCGGCCACCCCACCCTCCGCCTCATCCGCGTGCGCATCGGTCAGTTCGAACTCGGCCCCCTGGCGCCCGGGCAATGGCGCGAGCTCAACGCGAACGAACGAGCGCAGGTTCTCAATAACCCCGTTTAGCCACTAATCACACCCGCACGATCAAGTCGTCGGCCTTGAAGCGCACCTTTGGGATCGTGGCGTACTTGTCATCGGGCGCCCGGTAGCCCGCCGCACAGGCGATCACGGTGGAGTACGGCGTGCCCTTGAGCCCGAGGATCTCGTCGAACTCGTCCGGCTTGATGCCCTCCATCGCGCACGTGTCGACGCCGAGCAGCGCCGCTGAGGTGATGAAAGTACCGAGGGCGATGTAGACCTGGTAGGTCTGCCAGGTGTCGAGCCGACCCTCAGCGCGGGCGGCATCGAGGTTGCGCAGCGCCATCTGCCGGAATTTCGCGAGCGAATCCGCGGCGATGCCCCGCACCTCGGCGATGCGGGCCACATGCCGATCCACGTGCGCGGCACCGATGTCCCGGTGCACAGCCAAGACGAGGAAATGGGAGCAGTCGCCGACCTGCGCCTGCCCATACGCCGCCGGCTGGAGGCGCGCCTTCACCGCGGGATCGGTGACGACGATAATCTTCCAGGGCTGCAGTCCGATGGAAGACGGCGTGAGCACGAGCGCCTCCTCGAGGGCGCGCCACGTGTCGGCAGGGATGACGCGGGCCGGGTCGAACTTTTTCACGGCGTAGCGCCAGTTGAGCGCGGTCAGGAGAGTCGAGGCGGACACGGGGGCCATCCGGCCGACTGCATGCACCCTACCCGGATTGGCAAGCCATGACTGATAATTCCCATCGCCGACCGAAATTCCGGCTTGGCACTGCGGAAGCGTGTGCCTCACTCGACCTGCGTCGTTTCGGCTTCGCTCCCCATGGCAATCCCCCTTTCCCGGCAAAAGGTTCTACGCGAATGGCGGCTCTACCTTTTCGTGGTCCCCTCGCTGCTGATGGTGCTGACCTTCGCGTATTTTCCTGCGGTCAGCGCCGTTTACCACAGCTTCTTCGACTGGTCCGGCGGCGAGGCGAAGCAGTTCATCGGCATCGACAATTTCAAGCGCGCCTTCACCGACTCCACGCTGCTGCACGCCTTCGTCACCGTCGGCGCGCTGATGATCTTCAACCTCATCAAGATGATCCCGTCCATCCTGCTGGCGGTGCTCATCCACCGGCTCACGAGCAACCGCTGGCAGTACGCCTACCGCGCGCTCCTCGTGGTGCCGATGATCGTGCCGCAACTCGTGACGCTCTTCATCTGGAAATTCATCCTCGATCCCAACCTGGGCGCGTTGAACGCCGTGATCGAGGGCACCGGGCTCAAGCACCTGCTCGTGGCGATCAATGATTTCTTCGGTTGGGGCGTGTTCTTCGAGGGCGTGCCGATCGGATGGCTCTCGCAGCCTGAGCTGATCCTGCCCTCCCTCTTCATCTGGGGCTTTCCCTGGATCGGCACGGTGGGCGTGCTCATCTACCTCGCCGGTCTCCAGTCCATCGGCCAGGAAGTCTATGAGGCCGCCGAGCTCGACGGCATCGGTCCCTTCAAGAAATTCCTCTACATCGAGCTGCCCCTCATCCTCACCCAGATCCGCCTCAGCCTCGTGCTCCTCATCATCGGCACGCTCGGCGGCTACGGCCTGCAGCTCCTCCTCCTCAACGAGTACGGCGGCCCGGGCGGCCGCGGCATGGTGCCCGGCCTCTGGATGTACAACCGCGCCTTCGTGGCCGGCGAGTTCGGCTACGCCTGCTCCATCGGCATGATCCTGTTCGTCGTGATCCTGTCGCTCACCTTCATCAACAACCGGTACGTCCGGGTCGACAAATGAGCGCCACCGCCGTCACCGTCCTCCATCGCAAACGCGACTGGCCGAAGCATACCCTCATCTGGTTCTTCCTGCTCATCGAGCTGTTCCCGCTCTACATGATGTTCCAGGTGAGCTTCAAGGACAACGCGTCCTTCATCGCGCAGCCCTGGCTCCCCCTCTCGCCCGAGGACTGGAAATGGTCCAACTGGGCCTTCGCCATCAAGCTCATCGGCCCGTACCTCGCCAACACCGTCTTCGTCGCCGTCACCGGCACGTTCTGCTCGCTGTCCCTCGCGATCCTCGCCGCCTACTTCTTCGCCCGGCACAAGCTGCCGTTCAGCGGCCTCATCTGGTCGGCGTTCCTCGTGCTGATGCTGCTCCCCAGCGTGGCCAACATCGTGCCGCTGTTCATGCTTCTGAAGTCCATGAACCTGCTCAACACGCTCCTCGCCCTCATCGTCGTGGGCGTCGCCGCCGGCCAGGTGTTCAACATTTTCGTGCTGCGGAATTTCATCGAGGACCTGCCCAAGGACCTGTTCGAGGCCGCCGAGATGGATGGGGCTTCGCATTTCCAGCAGGTGATCAACGTGGTCATCCCGATGGCCAGCCCCATCATCGGCACGCTGGCGATCCTCTCGTTCCTCAGTTCCTGGAACGACTTCCTCCTGCCCCTGATCATCCTGCGCGACAAGGAACTCTTCACCCTCGGCGTCGGCCTGATCTACCTCGACGGCGAGTACGTGAAGCCCTGGGGCCAGATCATGGCGTCCTACTTCCTCGCCTCGATCCCGCTCATCATCATCTTCCTGTTCACGATGCGGCTCTTCGTCCGCGGCCTGTCGGCGGGCGCGATCAAAGGCTGACGCCGGACGCGACGGCCGGCGAATGTTGGACGCTCACCACGCGCGTCCGTACTGCACCGGCCCCGCCAGCGCCGCCTTCTGTCCGAGGGCCTGCGCCGCGCGGCGCGGCCAGTGGGGATCACGCAGCGACTCGCGCGCGATCAGGACCAAGTCGGCCTTGCCCTCGCGGACAATGGCATCGGCGTGGGCCGGCTCGGTGATCAGGCCCACGGCGGCCGTCGCGATGCCGGCCTCGCGGCGGATCTGCTCGGCGAGCGGCACCTGGTAACCGGGTACCAAGGGGATCTTCACGCCGGGGACCGCCCCGCCGGAGCTGCAGTCGATGAGGTCGATACCGATCGCCTTCAGGCGCCGCGACAGTTCCACCGCCTGCGCGATATCCCAGCCACCCTCGACCCAGTCCGTGCATGAGAGCCGCGCGGTCAAAGGCAGTTCCTGCGGCCAGACGGTCCGCACCGCCTGTGCGGTCTCCAATGCGAACCGGATCCGGTTCTCGAAGCTGCCGCCATACCGGTCGGTGCGCCGGTTCACCAGCGGCGAGAGGAATTGGTGCGCAAGATAGCCATGCGCGAAATGCAACTCGAGCCATTGGAACCCGGCCGCCTGGGCTCGGCGTGCCGCCGCGACGAAATCCGCCTGCAGCCGCGCGATCCCGGCCTCGTCCAGGGCCTGCGGCACGCGTTCAAGCCCGGGTCCGAAGGCCTCGGCGCCCGGCCCGACGGTTGCCCAGCCACGGTCGCCGATCGGCCACTGTCCCTCGCCGTCCCAGGGCCGCTTCGCGCTCGCCTTGCGGCCGGCATGGGCAATCTGGATTCCCGCCACCGATCCGTGCTGTCGCAGAAAATGAGCGACCTTTGCCAGCGGTTCCACGTGCCGGTCGGACCAAATTCCCAGATCCTCGGGGGAGATCCGTCCCTCCGGCGCCACCGCCGTTGCCTCGACAATCACCAGCCCGGCCCCACCCACGGCCCGCGCGCCGAGGTGCACGAGATGCCAGTCGTTCGCCAACCCGTCCTCCGCCGAATACTGGCACATCGGCGAAACGCCGATGCGGTTGCGCAAGGTGACCGACTTGACCGTGAAGGGATCGAACAGATGGGACATGGTCCGCATCCAATCACTTCGCATCAATTTCGCAAACCGTCAGCCGCTCCGGTCTTCGCCCACCGTGCCGCAAGCACGCCGCTCGCGAGCAACTGCAGTGAGTGGTACACCATGATCGGCAGGAGCACGATGCCCAGCACCGGCTGGCCCGCGAAGATGAGGTTCGCCATGGGCACACCCGAGGCGAGGGTCTTCTTGGAACCGCAGAACATCGCGGTGATGCGATCCGGCCAGGCGAAGCCGAGCAGCCGCGAGATCCAGGCCGTCAGCAGCATGGCCGTGGCGAACAGCAGGGCACAAAGGCTCAACGTGAGCAGCAGCAGCGTCCAGCCGCGACCCTGCCAAAGACCGCTGAGCACCGAGTTGCAGAACGACGTGTAGATGATCAGCAGGATGACGGCGCGATCCGCAATGTGCAGCCGCCCCTTGTACCGCGCCGCCCAGTCGGCCAGCCATGGCCGGCAAAGCTGGCCCAGCGCCATCGGGAGCAGGAGCCAGCGCGCGAGATCCAGGACGACCGGCAACAGCGGACCGCCCTGTCCACCGGAGCGGAGGTAGAGGCTGATCCACAACGGCGTGAGCACGACGCCGATGAGGCTCGAAAGCGTGGCGTTGAACACCGCTGCCGCCACGTTGCCACCGGCCGCCGCCGTGAGCGCCACCGAAGACGAGATCGTCGAGGGCAGCACACAGAGAAAGACAAAGCCCAGGCGCAGGTCCGGCGCCATCGCCTCCGGCGCCAGCGCGGCGAGCGCGAAACCCAGCAGCGGAAAGATCAGGAACGTCGTGCCCTGCACGACCAGGTGCAGCCGCCAATGCAGCGCCCCGGCCCGCAGGGCGGCGAAGGACAGCGTGAGACCATAGAGGAAGAAGATGAGCGCCACGCCGATCTTGGTCAGCCATTCGCCCCGCAGGACGCCGCCATCCGCCCCGCCCTCCGGCCAAAGCCACGCCAGGGCGACCGCCGCGACCATACCGGGGGTGAACCAGTCGCGGTTGCGCTTCATGGCGCAGGGTCCGCGGCCGACGCCCGCCGACCGCGCAATCGATTCAGCACCGCCTCGAGCTCCGCCCGTCCCTCGATCCGCAGGGCCCAAAGCAGGAGAGCGTAAATCGCCGCCGCAGTCGGAATCAGCCCCAGCACAACCGTGAGGTCGCGGGCCTGCCCGGTAATGGGCAGCCAGGCCGAGGCCCGCCAGCCCGCCCAAACCACGGCGCCCATCACCGCGCTGGCCAGGGTGATCTTGACGAGATTCGGCCACAGCGGGCCGAAGCCGAGACCGGGCAGACGGCGCGTCAGCCGGGATTGCAGATACCACGCCTGCACCAGCACGGCCGCGGTGCCCGCGGCGGCCAGGCCGACGGTCGAGAACCAGCGCATGAGCAGGAGGCTGAGCCCGAGGTTGACGACAAAGCTCCATGCGGCCGCCCGCACCGGCGTCGCCGTATCCTTGACCGCATAGAATCCGCGCAGGGCCACGGTGACGAACGACAGGAACGGCAGCCCCAAGGCATAAACCGCCAGCACCGGGGTCATCAGTTGGGTGTCAGAAGCATTGAAAGCCCCGCGCTGGAACAGCAGGCGCACGATGGGTTCACTGAGCACGGCGAGCCCGACCGCCGCCGGCATGTTCAGCACGAGCACGAGGCGCAGGCCCTTGTGGTAATCCTCGCCCAGGTGATCCCACTCCTCGCGGGCCGCATGCCGGGCGATGAGCGGAAACACCACCGTCGCGATCGCGGCCGTGAAGACTCCGATCGGGAGCTCCATGACCCGCGTCGCCAGGTTGATGATCGCCGCGGCGCTGTCGTTGAGCGATAGACCGAGGAAGCGGGACACCGCCATGTTCACGAGGTAGATCGCCGAGCCGATCACCATCGGACCCATGAGGCGCACGATCGCGCGCACGCGGTCGTTGTAGCTGAGGTCGAACGCCGGTCGCCAGCCCTCGCGCCACAACACCCCGGCGGGCACGGCCATCTGCAGGAAACCGCCGACGAGCACGCCGGCGCACAGCAGATGCATGCGTTCCGGCAGTCCCCAGGCCCACCAGGCACCAAGCCCAAGGGCAGACAGGATGCTGAGATTTAGCCAGACCGGCGACAGGGCCGGCTCGGTGAACCGCCCCAAGACCTGGCAGGCGGCGCTGAAGGCAGCCGCCAGGCAGACGAAAATCATGTAGGGGAAAAGTATGACGGCCAGGTCGGCGCCCAGCAGCAGGCGGCGCAACGTTTCCTGCGCCACGCCCCACCCCTCCGCGCTCGCGAGCACCCAATCGGCATTCGCCATGAGCAGCATCGCCGCCGCGACGATCGCGCCGGTGACGACGAGCAGCCAACTGGAGACCTGGCTGACGAGGACAAAGGCGCCGGCGCGCTGGCGCTGCTCGAGTTCCTCGGTGAGCGTCGGCACGAAGGCCGCCGTCAGGGCGCCCTCCCCGAGCAGGCGGCGAAAGAGGTTCGGAAGCGTGAAGGCTGAGACGAAAGCCGACGCCAGCGCACTCGTGCCGAACACCGCCGCGGTAAAAATCTCCCGCACCAGCCCGAGCACGCGCGAGACCACGGTCGCGGTGGCCACGACGCTGATGTTTTTCAGGCTCTTCGACACGCGAGGGAGTATTCGCGGGTGGTGCCGCGGCTGGCAAGCGTTGTGGGGCTCACGCGAAGACGCGGAGGGCGCGGAGTTTTTGCCAACGGCCCCTGCACCTACACAGCGTGCGCGTCGACGTAGGCGCGGATGGCGGCCGGGGTCGCCGGGAGGCGATGCTTGACGACTGGATGCGACTTGAGGGCCTCGAGCGACGGGTGCGTCGGCTCGAGGCCGATGGCCGCCTTGATCGTGTCGGGGAACTTGGCCGGGCTCGCGGTGGAGAGGACCACGCTCACGCGGTCGGGGTTCAGCTCCTTGAAGGCGCAGGCCGTGTGCGGGTCGGCCACGTAACCATGCTGCCGGTGCACGCGCTGGATGATGCCGGGGATCTCCGCATCGGTGCAGCGCGAGGCCGAGAACGTGCCGCGGTCGAAGCTCTCGAACTTCCAGGAACCGGTCACCTTGAAGGCCTGCATGATCGAGCGGACCTTGGCGGGATCCCGGCCGACTTGTGAGAATATGAATCGCTCGAAGTTCGATGCCACCTGGATGTCCATCGAAGGCGCCAGACTCGGCGCGACCGCACCCACGCGGTACTCGCCCGTCGTGAACAGGCGGTAGAGAATGTCGTTCTGGTTGGTGGCGACCTTGAAGCCGCGGATCGGCACTCCCATCTGCTGGAGCCACCAGCCGGCGAGGACATTGCCGAAATTGCCGGTGGGGACGACAAACTCGACGTTGCCCCGCTCTGCCGCGGGGAGGCGCAGCCAAGCGTGGAGGTAGTACACACACTGGGCCAGCACGCGGGCGAGGTTGATCGAATTGACCGCCGACAACCGGTGGCGGACCCGGAAATCCTGATCGCCGAAGATCTCCTTCAGCGCGGCCTGGGCGTCGTCGAAGGTGCCGTCCACCGCCAGCGCGTGCACGTTGGCGGCACCCGTGCAGGTCATCTGCCGCTCCTGCAGCGGCGAGACGCGGCCGTCCGGATAGAGGATGAAGATCGCGGTGCCGGGTTTGCCCAACAGACCGTGGATCGCCGCCGCACCCGTATCGCCCGAGGTGGCGCCGAGGACGTTGATGGACTCGCCGCGCACGCGGCACTGATGCTCGTAGAGATTACCCAGCAACTGCAGGGCGAAGTCCTTGAACGCGAGCGTCGGCCCGTGAAAGAGCTCGAGTACGTGCGTGCGCTCGTCGAGCCGCACGAGCGGCGCCGTGTCGGCATGGGCGAATCCGGCATAGGACCGGTTGACGAGCTGCCGCAGCGTGTCCGCGGGCACGTCGGTCGCGAACACGCGCATGAACTCGAAGCACAGGTCGGCGTATTTCAGCCGCTCCAACCGCGGGAGCAGGCCGGACAGGTCCGGCATGCTCTCGGGCAAATACAGGCCGCCGTCCGGCGCCAGGCCGGTGGCCACGGCGTCGGAGAAGCCGAGCGGCCCGGTCTGTCCGCGGGTCGAGACGTAGCGCATGGGGCGGGCGCCGGGGTCGGCGGCCGGTCTAGACGCCGAGCTGGCTGAGGTGGAAGGCCTCGTGGGCGACACGGGCGGCCTCGTCGGCGCGGTCGAGATCCACGACGATGGAGATCTTGATCTCCGAGGTCGTGATGAGCTCGATGTTGATGCCGACGTCGGCCAGCGCCGAGAACAGCGTGGCGGCGACGCCGGAGTGCGTCTTCATGCCGACGCCGACGACCGAGAGCTTGGCGATGTGCTCATGGATGGCGACCTGCCCGCCGCCGATCTCCTGGAGGACGGGCTCCAGCGCCTTCTGGGCGCGGTGCGAGTCGCCCATCGGGACGGTGAACGTGAGGTTGGCCACGCCGTGGCGGCCGACATTCTGCACGATCATGTCGACGATGATGTTCGCATCGGCCAGCGCCCGGAAGACCTTCGCGGCCGAACCCGGCTTGTCGACGATGTTGCTGACGATGACCTTGGCCTGGTCCTTGTCGACGGCGACGCCGCGGACGACGACCTTTTCCATGTAGGCGACTTCTTCTTTCACGATGGTTCCTGGGTTGTGGTTAAAACTGGAGCGGACTTCAAAAACGACCTTGTACTTGCTGGCGAACTCGACGGAGCGGGACTGCATGACCTTGGAGCCCGAGGAGGCGAGCTCGAGCATCTCGTCGTATGAGATCTCGTTGAGCTTCCGGGCGTTCTTCACGACGCGCGGGTCGGCCGTGTAGACGCCGTCGACGTCGGTGTAGATCTCGCACTTGTCGGCCTTGACGGCGGCGGCGAGCGCGATGGCGGTGAGGTCGGAGCCGCCGCGGCCGAGCGTGGTGATCTGCCCGTCGTCGTTGATGCCCTGGAAGCCGGCGACGATCACGACCTTGCCGGCCTTGAGGTCCGCCTCGATGGGCTTGGCGTTGATGGTCTTGATCTTGGCCTTGGTGTGGACGCGGTCGGTGAAGATGCCGGCCTGGGCGCCGGTGTAGCTCACGGCGGCGACGCCGACGCCGTGCAGGGCCATCGCGGTGAGGGCGATGGTCTCCTGCTCGCCGGTGGCCAGCAGCATGTCGAGCTCGCGCTCGCTGGGATGCTCGCACACCGCTTTGGCGCGGGCGATGAGTTCGTTGGTCACACCCGAGCGGGCGGACACGACGACGACGAGCTCATTGCCCTCGTCGCGCGTGGCCTTGATGCGCTCGGCGACCTTCTTGATGCGTTCGACGTCACCCACGGAGGTGCCGCCGTATTTTTGGACGATGCGTGCCATGGTCGGGAAAGGGTCAGTCGTTGAAATCGCCGATGCGCAGGAGCACGGGCGGCTCCATCACGCTCGCCAGCCGGGCGAGGTCGCGGAGGGTTGAGTGCATGGCCCGCTCGTGACTCTCGTGGGTCGTGAGGACCAGCGAGGCGGCGGCGGAGACGTCGGATGGATTCTGGATGACGCTCGCGATGCTGATGTGGTGCCGCGCCATGACGGAGGCGACCCGGGCGAGCACGCCCGGCTGGTCGCGCACGGTGAGGCGCAGGTAATACCGGCAGCGGATGTGCTCGGGCGGGGCGAGCTTGCAGCCGTTGCGGGCCGGCAGCGTCTCGTCGGCGATGAGCTGGGCGCCGCGCCCGCAGCGCAGCAATGAGGCGGCATCGGCGATGTCGCTGATGACGGCGCTGGCGGTGGCGTCCTGCCCCGCCCCGCGGCCGATGTAGAGGGTGGTGCCGACGACATCGCCGGTGACGGAGATGGCGTTGAAGACGCCGTTGACGTTGGCGATGACGTTGCCCTCGGGCAGCAACGTCGGGTGCACGCGCACGGAGAGTTCGTCGGTGTTGAAGTCGCGGGCGATGACGGCGAGGAGCTTGATGCCGTAGCCGAGGGTGGCGGCGTTCTTGAAATCGGCCGGCGTGATGCGGTCGATGCCCTCGACGACCATCTGGCTGGGCTTCACCCAGATGCCGTGCGCAAGCCAGGCGAGGACGGCGGCCTTGTGGGCGGCATCCCAGCCCTGGACGTCGAGCGCCTCGTCGGCCTCGGCGTAGCCCAGGCGCTTGGCCTCGTCGAGGATGCTGGCATAGGGGGCGTCCTGCTCCTCCATCTGCGTGAGGATGTAATTGCAGGTGCCGTTGAGGATGCCGTAGATCCGCGGAAAGCGGTTGGCGACGAGGCCCTCGCGGAGGGCCTTGATGATCGGGATGCCGCCGGCGACGCTGGCCTCGAAGAGGAAGTGGCCGCCGTGCTTGCGGGCGGTGGCAAAGATCTCGGCGCCATGGGCGCAGATCAGGGCCTTGTTGGCGGAGACGACGCTCTTGCCGAGCCGCAGGGCCGCCAAGGTGACCTTGCGGGCGAGATCGGTGCCGCCCATCAGCTCGCAGACGATCTGGATCTCCGGGTCGGTCGCCACGGCCATCGCGTCGGTCGTGAGGCGCTTGGCCGGGATCTTGACCAGGCGCGCCTTGCGCAGGTCGCGCACCGCCACGCGGCTGATCTCGAGCCGGGCGCCGAGGCGCTGGGAGAGTTCGGCGCGGGAGCGGCCGAGGTGCTTCCACACGCCCTGGCCGACCGTGCCGAAGCCGCACAATCCGATTTTGATGACGGGTTCCGGGCTCATGTGACGGGGCGGTCCGATGGTTTCTTCACAAAGCGGTGTTCGGTGCCATTGGCCAGCCGGCGGATGTTTTCACGGTGGCGCACGATGACGAAGAGGGCGATCAAGGCGGCCAGGCCCACCAGCACGGAGGGACGATCGCGCAGCCAGACCGTGACCGGCAGCGAGACGGCCGCGACGATCGACGCGAGCGAAACGTAGCGCGTGCCGAAAAAGACCACGGCCCAGACGAGCGCGGCTACGAGGGCGCTGACGGGCATGATGATGCAGATGCCGCCCGCGCCGGTGGCCACGCCCTTGCCGCCGCGGAAGCGCGTGAAGCAGGAGTAGCTGTGCCCGATCATCGCGGCCACGAGACCGGCCAGGCCAAGGTTGACCCAGTCGTCGCCGGCGATGCGGCCGCTGGCGGACAGTCCCCATTCCCCGAGGTCGTAGTTGACGGTCACCGGCATCCGCGCGAGCAGCGCCCACGACGCGGCACAGGCACCCTTCAGGAAATCGAGGGCGAAGACCAGGTTGCCTGGCCCCTGACCGAGCACACGGCGGACGTTGGTCGCGCCCGGGTTGCCGCTGCCGACCGTGAAGATGTCCACGCCCTTGGCCCGCGCGACGAGGTACCCGAAGGGGAGAGCCCCCAACAGGTAGCCGATCAGGCCGACGATGGCGTAGAAGAAGATCATGCGCGGTTACAGCTGGACGAACTTTGCGAGGCGGATCGCCGGGTGCGACTTCAATTCCCGACGCACGGCATCGCTGGGCTCGCTGTCGAGGTTGATCATGATGAGCGCGGTCTGCCCCGGCTCCTGCCGGCTGAGCGACATGTTGGCGATGTTGACGCCGTCCTTGCCGAGGAGCGTGCCGACATAGCCGATCATGCCCGGCTGGTCATGGTTCTCGATGACGAGGAGCTTGCCCTGGGCCTCGACCTCGACCTCGCGCTGGTTGAGCTCGACGATGCGGGGCCGGGCGGTCTTGCCGATGAGGGTGCCCTTCGCGGCATGCACGGTGCCGTCCGCGGCCACGGCCTCGACGGCCATGAGTTCGGTGTAATCGGATTCCTCGGTCGACTTGATGACCTCCATCCGAACGCCGAGGCGCTGCAGCACGACCGGGGCGTTGACGTAGTTGACGTTGTCGCCGCTGATGCGGTGCAGGAAGCCGCGCTGGATCGCGCGGGTCACAGGGTTGGCGTCGAGGTCGATGAGCTTGCCCCAATAGGTCACGCGCAAGGTCGCGACCTGCTTCGGGCCGATCTGCTGGACCAGCGCGCCAAGCTTGCCGCCGAGGTCGAGGTAGGGCCCGAGGACCTTGAGCACGGCCGCGTCGATCGAGGGCATGTTGACGGCATTGCGGATGACACCGCCGCGGAGGACGTCCGCGATCTGCTCGGCGACCTCGAGGCCGACGCTTTCCTGCGCCTCCGCGGTCGAGGCACCCAGGTGCGGCGTGAGGGTGACATTGGGCAGGTGACGGAGTTCGCTGTCGGCGGTCAGCGGCTCATCCTCGAACACGTCGAGGCCGGCGGCCGCCACGTGGCCGGATTTCAGGGCCGCGATGAGGGCGGATTCCTTGATGATGCCGCCGCGCGCGCAGTTGAAGAGACGCACGCCCTTTTTGCACTTGGCCAGCGCCGCCTCGTCGATGAGGTGTTGCGTGGCCTCGGTCAGGGGCA
>CAZGJB010000044.1:0-16542 GCA_964526145.1 uncultured Opitutaceae bacterium | reverse complement strand
CGCTGGCCGTTGGTGTAGGGGCCGCCGGCGACGGACGTCTCGTAGATGTATTCGCCGCTCTGGGCCTGAGTGTTGCCGCCTGAAGACGAACCACCCGATGAAGATCCGCCGGAAGTGGAGCCGCCGGAAGTGGAGCCGCCTGAAGTGGAGCCGCCGGAGGTCGAACCGCCGGTCGTGGCAACCGTGCCGGCCGCCAGCGTGCCGCTGGTGATTTGCGACGTGTAGTTTTGGCCGCTTGCGGTGGCCGTGAAGGACGTGATCCGACCGTTCTGGTGCTTGAATCCGGTCAGCGTGAAGGTGATCGAGCGGTCGATCGTCGGCATCGTCAGCGTGAGCGTGCCGGAAAGCAGGTCGGCCGACGGCGTGTAGGTGTAGGTGCCGCCGACGGGGATAGACGCGCCGGGGAGGATCGTGCTGGCGACGACGTTGTAGTAGGTGATCGTGCCGCCGGCGAAGAAGGCGATCGTCGGGTTGATCTCGATGGTCGTACCGACAAAGGCCGAGGCGTCGCTCGGACCGGTCGGCGGCGTATTTGTCGCCGAAGGCGAATCGCTGTCGCCGCCGCAACCGGCCAGGGCCAATGCGACTAGGGCGAAAATGACGGATAGGCGTAAGGAAGAAACCTTAGGTGTGAGCATGTCGCCGCCACCATACTGCACCCGCTTTGCACCCTGAATACGCATGCTTACGTATGCAGGGTACGGCCGTGGCCGGCGCGCCCGCCTACTTCTTCTTGTACACCGTGGCGGGGTCGAAGACGCGGCGGGACGTGAACTCGAGTTTCAGCGAGGTCGCATCGTCGGCCTTCGCGCCAGGCGCGAGGCGACGGTAGAAGCAGGATTTGTAGCCGTTGTGGCAGGCGGCGCCGCCGACGTTTTCCACGCGGAGCTGGATCACGTCCTGGTCGCAGTCGGTGAGGATCTCCTTCACGAGCTGCGCGTTGCCGGACTCCTCGCCCTTGACCCAGAGTTTCTTGCGCGAGCGGCTCCAGTACGTGGCCTTGCCGGTGCGCAGCGTGTGGGCGAGCGACTCGGCGTTCATGAACGCGAACATCAGCACCTCGTTCGTCTCGTGGTCGCAGGTGATGCAGGGGATGAGGCCGTCGGCATCGAACTTCGGCTGGAGCAGCGCGCCGAGCTCGATCTCGGCCGTGGTGGTGCGGGCGGGGAAGACGTAGGTGCTCATGGGTTGGGGAGTTTGGCGGCGAGATTCTTCAGGTAGTCGTAGGCGTAGAGGCCGGTGCGGTGGCCGTCGCTGAAATCGAAGCGGATGGCGTAATTGCCGATGCGCTCCCAGCCGGTGACCTGCACGCCGCTGAAATCGCGGCCGCCGCCTCCGCCGTACTGGGTGCCAAAGATGTCGCGCTCGCCCGCGGTCTCCGCGCTGGGCGACGCGGCGCGGAGCTTGTCAAACGGGTAGTAGCTCTCGCTGCCGTCGTCCCAGACGATGGCAACTTCGTTCCCGATAAGCTGGATGTTGGCCGGCGCGTTCATGCGGACGGCCAGTTCAGCGGAATTTACCCGGGGATGAACAGAAAGAAATCGCGCCCGGCGTCACGACGGCGCGTAGGTGTAGTAGCCGTCCGCGATCGGCCGGTGCGATTCCCGCCACCAGCGGCGGACGACCCAGGCCTCGACCTGCGCCTCGACCCCGTCAGGGAGGTGGGCATGGACGGCAAAGGTCACGGGTTGACGCGCCCAGGTGCGATCGAGGCGGACTTTCCAAATCATCCAAGAACAGCCAAAGGACTGCGTGTTCCCATGCTGGCGGCCGTCGGGCATGGGGATGAGTTGCACCTTCTGTCCGCCGATGTGCGCCAGCACCTGCACGATCTGCACGACCGTCGGGGCGTATTTCCACTCGGCTTCGCCCTGACGAAGGCGGATCACGAGCGCGAGCACGGGCTGGTCGCCGGTGAGGTCGGGCAATGCCGTGGTGTAGGTGTGCGTCTGGCGAAGCAGCTTTTTCTGCTCGAACGCCGCGGCGTCCACGAAACGCACGTCGAGCCGCGGATCCGCCGCCGTCGGCCGCAGGGGCAGGGCGAGGCCGAGGCGTCCGGCCTGCGCCGGGGAGAGGGCGCGCCGTGGCCAGGTGGCCCCGGTGCGAAGCGCCGGCGTGACCTCGAGCATCAGCGTCTCGAAGGGCCGGAGCGTGACGACCAGCTCATCACCAAGGCATGGACGAGCCCCGCGCGGTCCGCGCACCTGCTGCGGCTCCGGGAAATGCGCGACGACCTGCACCGGCGTGCCGGGCTTGGCATCGAGTCCCAGCGTCGCATCGAGCCGCAGCGTGACGGGCCGCGCGGTGAAGTGCGCGTTGTGGAGAAACACCAGGCCGTGCGCACCGCGGCCGTGGGCGTAGCCGTAGGCTTCGTTGCGGAAGGGATCGCCGCCGACGAGCCGGCGACGGGCGAACAGCGCGGCGTTCTTCCGGGCGAACTGCGTGATCCACGCGAGGAATTCCACGTCGTCCTCGTCGAGGTGGCGCAGGTTGCCCCAGAGGTTGGGGAAGAGGCGGCTGCCGCGCCCGAGGTCCATGACGAGGCTCTCGCGCCAGCGCTCGGGTCCCATGAAGTTGCCCCAGCGCGTGTCGGAGAGCCACACGCCGAGGCTGTCCTTGAGCCGCGGCGGAATGGTGCGCGCATGGTGCGCGTTCTGGTCCTGGGCGAGGGTGACCGAGTCGCGGTAATACAGGGTGGGGATGTTGCTGGTGCCGGAACCTTCCATGAACAGGCCCGACTCGAAGATCGCGTCGCCGTGCAATGCCCAGAAGGGCGAGCGCAGGCCCCAGTACCACATGATGAACACGTCGGGCGCGATGGCCCGCGCACGGTTGGCCAGGTCGATCAGCCACTCGTGCATCGACTCGGTCGCATACTTGCCCGGCAGGTGTCCGTGGTCCGTGCGGTCGCACTGATAGAAGCCGCCGTCGAATTTCAGGAAGCGCACGCCGTGGTGCTTCACATGGTGCAGGACCGCCTTCCGCAGGATCGCGCGGTAGCGTTCCTCGGCCATGCAGAAGGTCAGGCCGTCGGCGCCGAGCGGGTAGCCCTCGCGGTAGAGCTGCGTCGGCGGGTTGCCGTCGGCGAAAGCCGCGGGGTGATCCCAGCACGACTGCAGGCCCCAGCTCGTGGCGAACCACAGACCGAACTTGAGGCGCAGCGACCGCACGCGGCGGATGATCGCGTCGGGGCCCTGCGGGTAGGCGGTGGGCTTGAAGCGCGTGAGGTCCGAGGCGGCGTCCACCCAGCCGGTATCGAGGGTGAAATAGTCGAGCTTCACGCCGCGCCGCTGCAGCGTCGCGAGGTGGTCGAGTACGTCGAGCGTCTGCTCGTCGTCGAGCGTCGGGCAGGCGCCCCATTGGTTATTGATGCCAAAGGGCGTGTAGACGCCGAGAAAACGTGCCCGCGGCTGACTGTGCGCCTCGATGTAGGCGATGAAGTGCGCCGGCGCCTCGCCGCGCGGGGCGACACTGAAGAGCGCCACGTGGCTGCGGAACTTGGCGCCGGGCGCGAGGCGCTTGCCCGGGTGATGCGCGAGGACGACGAGGCCGTCGGCGATCAGGTTCTCGCCCGAGGGATGCTCGATGGCTGCAAAGGCTTCGTCGTGGATGAAGATCGGCTGGCCTTGACCGCCGCCAGCCGCGCCGTCGTCGGCAAAGCGCTCGAGTTCGACATCGAGCAGGAGCACCTCGCGGCCGGAATCGTTGGTGAACTCGAGCCACTGGCGGCGTGTCGCCCCATCCAACTCGACGTGCAGCGTGACCGTGAGATTGGCGGCTGCACTGTGGAGCGTCAGGACTGCACGATGCGGTCCGCGCCGACGCACGGACGCGACCGTGAAGTCGTCGACGCGTCGCAGCGGCTCGGCGATGCGGTCAGTCGCGGCGGAGAAGACGAGGGCAGGCGCGAGCCCGAGAGCGAACGCGCGGCCGGTGAGGTGATTGTCGAGGGTGGCCCCGGTGGCGTCGGCCCGCCACGCGAGGCGATCGTTGGCCAGGGTGAGCATCAGGAGGCGGCTTCGAGCACGATGATCCAGTCGCTGTCGCCTTTTGGCGGCGGGCACGTCCACGTGCCGTTGCTGCCGGCGACGATCCGCGTGGGCTTGGACTCCTTGCCGGTGGCGGGATCGACGAGCGTGGCGCGCCAGGCGGTGCCGGCGCCGAGGTCGCGAACGACCACGGGTTCGGCGTAGGGCACGTAGGTGAGGCGGAGCTGGCCCGGGATGCCGGCCGATTGCGGACCGAAGAGGTCGGAGTCGGGCGCAGCGATGGGACCCCAGGGCTGGTCGCCGAGCCGGCCGACCACGAGGGCGGTGGGCCAGGCGGAGTCGTCGTAGGTGCGCGCCTCCCAGCCGCCGAGCTTGGCGGGCCAGACCTTCCACGAGGCGTCGGTGACGATGCGCTGCACGCCCCCGTCGGCGAAGCGCAGCTCGAGGCAGGCGAGCAGGCCGGGGGCGTCGCCGGTGGCGGGGCGGTGCTCGCACCACAGCGTGAGGACATTGCGGCCGGGCTTCAGCAGGTGTGCGCGGTCGTTGAACTGCGGTCCGGTGCGCCACTCCCAACCGGTGCCGGCGGAGGCGCCGTTGAGCTGGGCCTCGACGTGGGCCGAGCCGGTGAAGCGCAGGCGGGCGCGGACAACCTTGCGGCCCTTGGGCAGGTCGAAGGTCTTGCGGAAATAGCTCCGGCGGTTGGGCGCGTCCTTGGCCGGGACATCGCGCGAGGTCCAAAGCCAGGCCGCGCCGTCGAGCGGAAGCCAGACGTTGCCGGAGTAGGCGGCCCACTCGGGGTGCGGCTCGAAGCGGTGCCACGGGAAGCGCGCGAGGAGCTTTTTCCCGATCGCGCAGTGGGCCGAACCGCTGAAGCGCATCGCCTCGACCCAGGGCGTGTTGCCGTAGTTGCCGCCGTGGGGCGAGGCGCCGTGCGGGATGCCGGGCTGGTTGGCCTGCCAGATGCCGTTGCCGCCGTAGGTGTGACCCATGGCGCCGTTGAGGACGCAGGACCAGAAGGCGCGACGCGGCCAGGGGGCCGTGATCGTGCCCATGAGCATCTCGTAGCAGGGTTCGCCGTTGAGCACGGGCAGGCGCGGGGTGGCGGCGTAGCTCTCGCGCACGGCCTTGATGCTGATGCCGACGGCTTCGTTCTGCGCGTGGCAGCACTGGAGCATGTCGAAGTCGAGCAGGGTCTCGTCCTCGGTGCAGTTGCGCGCGGTATAGCGGTTGATCGCGGTCGGGTGGATCGTGATCGGGCGGCGGAAGGGGTCCGTCTCGCGCAGGAAGCGGATCAGGCGGGTCCACCGCTTGACCATGGTGCGGTCATCCTCGGGGAAATTCTTGGCGAGGTACCACGGCAGGTTCGCCTCGCCGGCGGTGCACCAGAGCACGGGCCAGGCGCCGTAGCGGGCAAAGAGGTAGCGCCAGTGGGCCTTGAGCTGATCCTCGGTCATCCAATCGATGAACCAACCCCAGGCGCCGACGATGCAGGGGCTGATGCTGTTGGCCACGAGGTGGGAGAGACGCTGGTCGGCCCGGTCGAAATACTCGGGGCGGATGTGGGCGTAGCCCTCCTCCCACGGGAATCCGGCCTCGTTGGCGCCGCGCGGGTCGAAGGCGTACATGTCGGGATAGAGGCCGGCGACGATCTGGACGACGTTGAAGCCCTTCTTCACGCGGTCGGCGGTAAGTTGCTTGAATCCCTGCGGCCACTTGAGGCGGCTGCAGAGGCCCATCCACCACGTGTCGGCGAGCCAGAAGAACGGTGTGCCGTCGGCGTGCACGAAGTGGCGCTGATCCGCGGCGACCTGCACCGGACCGTGGGCGTAGAGCGGGTTGCGTCCGCGGTAGGATGTGACGCTGACCGCGCCGGTGAGGCCATGGAGTCCGGCGTCGGCAGCGCGGTTGCACTCGGTGCGGAAAGTGTGCGCGCCGGCAAGGGGTGAGGCGTAGCGCACCTTCCACGTGCGGCCGCCGGCCCAGAAGGCGGGTACGCGGCAGGCGGTGCCGGCGGGATCGGTGAAGACCGCGTCGAGGACCACTTGGTTGAAGGGGTCGGCGTAACCGTCCTTGGCGGTGAAGGTGAGTTCGACCGGCACGTTAGCCTGAGTCGAAGATGCGGCACGACGGGATCGCGGGGTCGCCTTGGCGGAAGGCGAGGGGCGGGCTTTCATGGCTGGCCGGGGATCATTACGGCCGAGGGGAGGGTCGCGAGGAAAAAGGGGCGGACCGGCGAAGACAGACCCCAAAGTTGACACCGGGGCCAACCGCAGCCTCCTTTGCGGGCTTTTCCGCCCATGACCGACAAGTCCCTGCCCTTCACCCTTGCCCAATTGGAGGCCATCGCCGCCCAGGTGCCGACGCCGTTCCATATCTACGACGAGGCGGCGATGCGCAAAAACGCGCGGGCGTTCAACGCCGCGTTTTCCTGGGTGCCCGGCGGCTTCGTGAACTACTACGCGGTCAAGGCCCTGCCCAACCCGCACGTCCTCGACGTCCTCAAGCAGGAGGGCCTCGGCGGCGACTGCTCCTCGTTCGCCGAACTCGCGCTGTGCGAGGCCGCCGGCATCACGGGCGACCGCATCGTCTTCACCTCCAATGACACGCCGGCCTACGAGTATCAAAAGGCGTACGAGCTCGGCGCGATCATCAACCTCGACGACATCAGCCACATCGCGTTCCTGGAGAAGACGCTCGGCGGCAAGCTGCCCGAAATGCTGTGTTTCCGTTACAACCCGGGTCCGCTGAAGGAAGGCAACGTCATCATCGGCAAGCCCGAGGAGGCCAAGTACGGCTTCACCCGCGAGCAGCTCTTCGAGGGCTACCGCATCCTGCGCGACAAGGGCGTCAAGCGCTTCGGCCTCCACACGATGGTCGCTTCGAATGAGCTCAACCCCGACTACTTCGTCGAGACGGCCCAGATGCTCTTCGATCTCGTCGTCGAACTGAACCGCGCCCTCGGCATCCGTTTCGAGTTCCTCAACCTCGGTGGCGGCATCGGCATCCCGTACCGCCCGAGCCAGACCGCCGTCGACCTCGCCTATGTCGGCCGCCAGATCAAGGCGGCTTATGAGAAGACCATCGTCGCCAACGGCCTCGGCCCCATCCGCATCTCGATGGAGTGCGGCCGCATGATCACGGGTCCGTACGGCTATCTCGTGTCACGCGTCCTCCACAAGAAGGCCATCTACAAGAACTACGTCGGCCTCGACGCCTGCATGGCCAATCTCATGCGTCCCGGCATGTACGGCTCGTACCACCACATCACCGTGCCCGGGAAGGAGAATGCCCCGAAGAAGGTCTACGACGTCACCGGCTCGCTCTGCGAAAACAACGACAAGTTCGCCATCGACCGCGAGATCCCCGATCCCGCGATCGGCGACCTCGTGGTAATCCACGACACCGGCGCGCACGGTCACGCGATGGGCTTCAACTACAACGGCAAGCTCCGCTCCGCCGAGGTGCTCTGGCAGGGTGGGGACAAGTTCAAGGTCATCCGCCGCGCGGAGACCCTGGCCGACCACTTCGCGACATTGGATTACCCGGGCCTCAAGCGGTAACGGCCGGTTGATCGCCTGGTTTGGAATCCCCTTGGCAGCGAACCCCGGGAGCGTTTGATCTGCGGCTCCCGTGAATTGTCCGCGCCCCGAATCCCGCCGCCATGTTTGATGCCCTGATCGAATTCTTCCAGGGCACGGCGTTCGAGCTGTGGGGGCCCTTCCTGATTCTGCTCGCCTGCGGGCTCGGGGTGCCGATCCCGGAAGACATCGTGCTCATCGTCGCAGGCGTGCTGGCCTCCGAAGGCGGCCGCGACTGGATGCCGGTGGCCGCCGTGATGTATGTCGGCGTGCTGAGCGGCGACTCGATGATCTTCGTAGCCGGCCGCTTCTTCGGCACCCGCCTGCTGGCGCTGGCCTGGGTGCGGCAGCTGTTTTCGGCGGCGAAGCAGGAGAAGGTGGAGTATTTCTTCGAGCGCCACGGCGCCAAGGGCCTGTTCCTCGGGCGGTTCCTGCCCGGCCTGCGTGCGCCCATCTATTTTTCCGCCGGCTCGATGAAGGTCGGCTATCTCAAGTTCCTTCTCCTCGACGGCTTCGCCGCGGCCATCAGTGTCCCGGTCTTCGTCTGGCTCGGTCACTGGCTGTGGGCGCGTTTCCATGCCGACATCGAGGCGTTCCACCGGGCGCTCGACCGCACCCAGAGCTACGCCCTCGTCGTCTCGATCATCATCGCCGTGCTCGCCTGCGCCGGCGCCGTCTGGCTCTGGCGTCGCCACCGCGCGAAGGCGGGTTGAGCGCCGCTAAAATTCCAGGCTGACGCCCATCAGGCCGATCACGACGTCGCGGGAGAGGCACTCGAGTTCCAGCTCCCGCAGCACGGCCTGCGGACGCAAGCGCCACGAGAGCACCATTGCCCGGCAATTCCTGCCCAACTGCACCTGCGGCGGCGGTTCGGGCGGCAGGCTGAAGGCGTCGTGCTCGTAGCTGTAGTCTTCGCCGCCCCACGGACACAGCATCCAGAAGTTGTTCGGCGGGATCAGTTCCAACCGTTCGGTCGCTCCGTCGGCATAACGAAAATGCACCACGGCGTTGGCGATGCGCGTCTGCATCGGAAACGTCGTGCCGCCGACCAGCAGCCACACCGTGCGCGCGGTCCGGCCGACGGGCACGGTCACGCGATCCGGCCAGTTGTCCCAGCGCGACGTGAACGCGATGTTGCGATCGGCCGCAAAGGCCGCGAACGGCGCGCCGGCCGGCGTGGCGATGCGGCCGCACGCATCGAGCAGCGCCGGCACGCGATCAAGCGCGATCTCCGGCGGCGGCAGGTTCCAATACGGGAAGGTCCAGGCCGAATACCCGTCGATGCCCAGACGCACCGAGCACGTGGCCGGACGCGGGGAGAGGTAGCGCTGCTGGAAGATCGTGCGGATGTCGCCGTTCCACACCGGCGCCAGATCGAGGCAGGCCCACGCCGCGTCCGCCGGAGCCGTGCGCGGGGTGCGCGCCGCCTGGGCCGCTTCAGCTGCAGGGTCGGTGATGTGCAGCTTCACGACCTGCCAGCGCGTCAGGTCGCCGGTGCGCGCTTCGAGCAAGACCAAATGATGCCCAGGCTTGGCCGCCAATCGGGCCGTGAGCGCGCTGTTCTCCACATTGGGATCGGACAGCACGCCGTGCAGGTCGCGCCAGCGCGGCGCCGCGGAATCGGGCAGGGGCAGACGGACGACCGCACCGACCCGGCCCGTCAGGCTGATCGGTGCCAGGGCCAGCTGCGGACCCTCGGTGGCGATGACGATTTCACCGCCGGTACCCTCCGGCAGCTCGACAACGGTCACCACGTGACCGAATCCAGGTTCTGAACGCCATGCAACCGTGCGGCCGTCGACCGTGACGCCGCGAATCCGTGCGGCGCGCACCGGCAGTCGAAAGGTGACTTGCGCCGCCCGGGTCAGGCGGAATCGGTAGCGCTCGGAGCCATTCGCCTGCTCATACTCGAGCGAGAAGTCCGGCGTGGTCAGGGCAGCGTGCGGCCAGGCGGACGGAAATGCCGGGCGGAACAGCACGTTCCCGTTGGGATAGTCGGGCACGAAGCCGAACAAGCCCTCGACCACCGTGCGGGCGTACATGTGGACGTTGTCGCCGAAGTCGGTCGCCGCGCCGATGTGGCTGAAACCGCCCGGCACCGCGCTGGCAAATGCGCTTTCGTGCGTCACACCGCGGAGCAGTTCGTAGCCTTCGTCGCCCAGCCCGGTCTGGAAATACGCGAGAGCCAGCGCACAGACATCACCGCCGAAGACGTCGCGCACCGACCATTTCCACGGCACCCAATTCGACAGCTGGCAGAGCGTGCCGCCGAAAGGCAGGGGGATGCGTTCCAGAGCCCACTCGGTGTAGAACAACGACTGCAACGCTTCCTCTGGCGTGCACAATCCGGCGTCGATGGGCAGGAATACGCTGTAGGTCCACGCATCGGCATGCACGCGGTGCGGTTGGAGCTGCTCACGATAGAGCCCGAAGTGTCCGCGCTCCGGCAACCAGAGCAGTGTGCGCAGGGCCTGTTGGATCTTCGCGCACTGCGCCTCGTGCCGGGCCGCCGCCGCGTCGTCCCCAGCCCGCCGCGCGAGGTCGCGGGCGGCGCGGTGCGCGGTGAAGGCGTAAGCCGACGCCTCGGCACTGCCGCCACCGTCGTACCAGACCGAATCGGTCGGCAGGGTGTTGATGTAGCTCTCGTAGAGCCCGTCGTCGTCCGGATCGAAGCACTCGCGGAGCCAGGCAACGTGCAACTCCAGCGCCGGCCGCAGCAGACGCTCGAGCGCGGGATCGCCCGACGCCCGCCAGCCGGCGATGGTCTGGTCGAAGAACTGCGACTGCACGTCGTACATCGGGAAGTCCCGGTCGAGCGAACCCTGGCCGTAGAGCCGCGATTCGCGGCCCTCGTGCACCCGCAGTCGCTCGACGTTCGCCGACGGACCGGTGCGAGCGGGGTCGACGGTCTTCTGGAGCCCGAGAGTGTAGACCGCATTACCCAGCACGCGCTCGTGCCAGCCAAGCGCCGTGGCCCCGCAGATCACGCGCCAGCCGACGAACCGGCAGCTGAACGCCATGCACCCGTGGCGAAAGATGTACGGATCCCGCTCGCAACTTGCGTCCACCGCATGGCAAACGGCGGCAAACGCGGCGTCGAGACGCGGATCGGGCGTATTCGCCGCCGCCCGCTCAGTCGCGACGAGGTAAGCAACCGCCTCGACATGGGCGCGAACCGGGTCGAGCAGCGATCGGCGGTCGGCCGCCGTGGCCGCCGCCGCGACCTCGACCGTCAGGCTCCACGTGTCCTTGCCCGGGGCCAACGATGCGGCGCCGACCACCAGCGGGGCGGCGTCCGCGGTGGAGGCAAGCAGAGCCGCAGGGTTTGCCCATGTGCGGGCGGCGCCGATGCGCACGACGTCGCTACGGGTGGCGCGTCCGATCGCGACCTGCGTGGCGTCGCTGCTGGCGGCGAGCGTGAAGCCCGGCGTGTTCCCGCCTTGCCCGCTCGCCACGTTTCCCGGGCAGAACTCCGGCACCACACCCTGTGCGAGCAGCGGCCGGCGCGGGTCGCCGCCGCGGACGATGTCGGGGTTGCCGCGCATGACCGGATCCCAGTTCAGCCGCGGGTCGCCCTCCTCAAGCCGCGCGCCGCCGTAGGCCCAGATGAGGCGGTCGCCGGCTTCGGCGCCGGCGCTCTCCAGGCGCGCGGCGAAACCCGCGGGTTCCTGCAGCGGCACGACATCGAGCGTGAGGGCGAGGCCGGCAAAGGCTTCGTCGGTGCAGTGCCAGCGCATCCGCCCGCAACGATAGGCCATTTCAACCGTCGCGAAATCATGCAACCAGCGCGCGCAGGCGCCGCGCTGCACGGCCAGCGCGAGCGCGCCGTGCAGGTAGGGCTTGGCGATCAGGCGGACCAGCGGCCGGTCGCCGGTGAGGACGGCGCCGTCGGTGTTGAGGCGGCAATACAGGGGCCGGTTGTTGAAATAGGGCCCGTTGCGTCCGACAATCGCGAGTCCGTCCGCCTCGTAGCGGAGTGCGCCGTCGCGTCGGTAGGCGGCGCTGACCGACTGGCCTGGTTCGCGGAGAGGCGGTTCAGCGGAGGACGCGCGGGTAGGGGAATGCATCGGTCAGCGAGGTAGGTGAACAGCCCATAGGTCCGAAGGCTCGGGGGGAATAGAATTCGATGGAGGGCATTCGGCTCTCACCAGGGGGATTCTCAACATGAAATCCAGTACACAAGACAAGGTTGTCGGCACGGCCAAAATCGTCGCCGGCCGCGTCAAGCAAACCGCAGGCAAGCTCGCCGGAAACGACCAGCTGCGAGCCAAGGGCATCGCCCAAAAAGGCGAAGGCAGGACCCAGAAGAAAATCGGCGAGATCAAGCGAGTGCTGGGAGCTTGAAGACATCATTCATGCGTGCATCGGGGCGGCAAGATATGCGCTGCAATCGCGCTGGCAGCGGCAAGTGGGGCGCACGATCGTTCCCCGCACGCTGCAGTTGAAGGATTCACGATGAAGATACTACTGGTCAGTCCAAGAACGCCGGACACTTTCTGGAGTTTCGCGCACGTGTTGCGCTTCGTGGCGAAGAAGGCCGCGTTCCCGCCGCTCGGTCTCCTGACGATCGCTGCCATGCTGCCGCGTGATTGGGAACTCAGGGTGGTGGACCTCAACGTCCGCCGTCTGACCGACGCCGACGTGCGCTGGGCGGACTGGGTCTTCCTGAGCGCCATGATCGTGCACCAGGAATCGGTGCGCGAAATCGCCAAGCGCTGCGCGGACCTCGGCCGGCCGATTCTTGCCGGCGGGCCGCTCTTCACCACGGGGCATGAGGGTTTCCCCGAGATCCCGCACTTTGTCCTCGGGGAGGCCGAGGAGATCATGCCGCAGGTGGTGGCCGACTTGCAGGCGGGAACGCTGCAGCGGGTTTACCAGGCGCCGAGTTTTCCCGCCCTCGCGCAGACCCCGGTGCCGCGCTGGGATCTCATCCGGGTCCGGGACTATGTCACGATGGCTGCGCAGTTTTCCCGCGGCTGCCCCTTCGACTGCGAGTTCTGCGACATCATCGTGATGAACGGCCGGGTGCCGCGCACGAAATCGCCGGAGCAGTTCGTCGGCGAGCTGGAGGCCCTGCGCCAGCGCGGCTGGAAGGACATGGTGTTCGTGGTGGACGACAATTTCATCGGCAACAAGGCCCGCACCCGCGCCCTGCTGCATGCCCTCATCGCCTGGCGCGAGCGCACCAAGCCGCAGATGGGCTTCCTGACCGAGGCTTCCATCAATCTCGCCGACGATCCGGACCTGCTCGACCTCATGGTGCGGGCGGGCTTCCGCAAGGTCTTCGTCGGCATCGAGACTCCGTCGGCCGCCTCGCTCGACGAGTGCCGCAAGCTGCAGAACCGCGGCCGCGACCTCGTCGCCGCCGTGCAGGTCCTGCAGCGCGCGGGGCTCGAGGTGATGGGTGGGTTCATCGTGGGCTTCGACAGCGACACGGGCGACATCTTCAAGCAGCAGTTCGATTTCATCCAGCGCTCCGGCGTCGTCACGGCCATGGTGGGCCTGCTCACGGCGCTGCCGCAGACGCGGCTCTACCAGCGCTTGAAGCAGGAGAACCGCCTCATCGCCGATTCGGGCGGCGACAATACCGCGGCGTCCCTCAACTTCCGGCCAAAGCTCAACCGCGAGTATCTCGAGAACGGCTATCGCGAGCTCATGCGGCGGCTCTATGAACCGCGCAACTACTACCGGCGCATTCGCGTGTTCCTGAAGAACTACGAGGTGAACGGCGGCCGGCTCCACCTGTCGCAGTCGGACATCGCGGCCTTCATCAAGTCCTTCTGGCTGCTCGGCGTGTGGCACCGCGGGCGTTTCGCCTATTGGTGGTTTTCCGTGACCACGTTGCTCCGGCGGCCCCGTCAGTTCCGCGTGGCGATCGAACTCGCCATCATCGGCCACCATTTCCGCTGCGTGGCCGAGCGGCTGTGACGGCAGTGGCCGGTCGCAGCGCGATCCGTCATGACGATTCGTACAGACGCTTAACCGAATCCCGGCTGAGCACGATGATCGTAAAAATGCCGAGCACCGTGCCGAACGGCACGAACATGCAGAGAAACGCGGCCATGACGAAACTGAACAGGCGGTTGCGCCGGCGGGCCAGGGAGCGTCCCGAGATGAACGTGCAGACGGCCCCGGCCCAACCCAGCAGAACGAAAAAGGCCCCCATGCCGGCAAACAGGTACCCGAAAAAGACCGGGGGCGGCGGCCCCTGGTTACTGCCGCCGAACGTTGCCGGCTGGGTGACCATCATGATCCCGATCGCGACATGGATCAGCGGCAGGCAGGCGAACAACGCTCCCATGCCGGCGACAACATAGTGGAATATCGCCAGGAGCCGGAGGTGCTCCGTGTCTGTGGTGGGCAAGGGCGGGGGCAGGTTCGGGTCGTTCATCGGGTTCGAAACAGAACGCGTGGTCGCAGAGGCGTCGCTCGGGCCGCCACTCTCGGCCTCCGGTCAGCCAGACGCAATCCGCTTGTGAGATAGTACAGTCGGCGAAGTGCGACTGATTTCGTTGGCAACTATCCGTGGCCGTGTTTTTACCCGGAAGGCCACGGCGAAGCATTCAACCGCACGGATCCGGCCTAGGGCGGCAGCTGAAAATTGCCCGCCACAATACCGGGAACCGTCAGGTCCTCGTCGATCGCTTCCCACCGCAGGGCATGGCCCTGTAACTCCAAGCGGACCTGCGCCAATTCCTTGTCCGAGGCGTCGCGTAGCCGGCGGAAACGGGACGCGGGAAAACCGATGATGCGGCCGTCGGTCAACTCGATGTAGATCATGCGTCCTTCGGTCCATACGCGGATGGCCGCCGGTTCGACTTGGGGCAAAGGATCAGCAGCCGTGGAATTCATGGTATTTTTCGAGGAGGAACGCCCGGTGCGCGAAGACATGACGTTCAATAGTCCTCAGATCGTGTGGAGCAAGCCCCCGGTTGCTGGCGAGTTGTACCGGTGACAGCCAGAATTTGCATTCACCGTCGCTGCTACGCACATGCACGTGGGGCGGCTCCTGCTGTTCATCAGAGTAGAAGTGAAAGCGAAATGGACCGATCCGCAATAAGGTTGGCATGCCGTTGTCTTCGAAGTCGGGTGGCGGGGAAAAGTTAGGTAGCGAACGTGCCTCGAGTTTTCTGGCGAGGCGGTTTCACGTTCTGCGATGCGATTCGTCCGGTCGGATTAGTTCGGCTGCGTTCCCGAGCCAACAGACCGCGCCCGCGGGCAGGCAGCCTACCGCGGCCCATCCGTGCCATCCGTGGAATCCGTGGTTCATCAGTTCCGGACCCCCGCCTGTATGTGCACACATTGTGAATAAATTCCGTCATTTTTTACGTCTCCATGCTTGACCTTAGTGGGTAAAAATGGGTTGAAATGGGGCACTTTGGGGGAGTTGGCGCCCCCGACCCCATGTCGCAATCCATTCCACCGCTGTATACCGGCCTTTTCAGGCACACGTTGGACGACAAGAATCGGCTCACGATTCCGTCGGCGTGGCGGTTTGCGCACGGGGAGAACGACACGTTTCTCGCGACGCCGCATCCGGACGGCTACGTCGCCGTGCTGCCGCCGGCCGAGGTCGAGAAACTCCGCGCCAAGATCGCCGCGATGGCGCTGAGCGACGGGGCGGGGCAGGACTTTGTCGCGCGGTTCTTCGCGCAGACGCACTCGCTGTGGTTCGACAAAGCCGGGCGCATGAACCTCAGCGCCGAGCTGCTGAAGCACGCCAACATCACGAAGGACGCGGTCCTCGTCGGCGGCCTCACGAAATTCAACATCTACACGCCGGAGCGCTGGACGCAGGTCGAGGCGCGCACGTCGGGCGAGAACTTCGGCGACCTCATGCGCCGCCTCGGCATCTGAGCCATGCATTACGCCGCGAAGATCTCCCCCGTGCGGCTGCCGCTGCGCAAGGTGGCGGCGGACCTCCTCGCCAACCGGCAATTCCCGGCCTGGGTCGACGCCGCCGAACCCGGCCTGCTCAACCCTCTCGCCGTGGTCATGCCGCGCGTGCGCGACAGCCTCTGCCTCCGCCTCGTGGCCAAGCGCCGCCCGCGGAATTCGTCCGATGCGTACCGCGTGCGCTGAAACCCCCGCCGCGACCATGACGCCCGGCCACCAGCCCGTCCTCCTCCGCGAGGTCCTGGAGTTCCTCGCACCCCGCGCCGGCGGTCGCTACCTCGACGCCACCTTCGGCGGCGGCGGCCACACCCGCGCCCTGCTCGAGGCGGCGGCGGATGTCCACGTCACCGCCCTCGACCGCGATCCCGCGGCCCAGCCCCGCGCCGCCGCCCTGGCCGACGAGTTTGGCGCGCGTTTCACCTTCATCGACTCCGACTTTGGCCGGCTGGCCGACCTGTCGGTGGCGGACCTCGACGGCATTCTCTTCGACCTCGGCGTCTCGTCCTTCCAGCTCGACGACTCCGCCCGCGGGTTCTCGTTCCGGTCGGACGCCCCCGCCGACATGCGCATGGATCCCCGCCACGGCGTGCCGGCGTCGCGCTGGCTGGAGACGGCCACGGCCGAGATGCTCACCCGCGCCATCCGCGACTACGGCGAGGAAAACCACTGGCGACGCGTCGTCCGCGCGATCACCAACGCCCGCGGCACCGGTGCGCTCGCCCGCACTGCGACCCTGGCCGACCTGATCGCCGCCGCCATCCCGGCCCGCGACCGGCACACCTCGAAGATTCACCCCGCCACCCGGTCCTTCCAGGCCATCCGCATCGAGGTGAACGCCGAGCTGGAGATCCTCGCCGACAGCATCGACGGGGCCATCGACCTGCTGATGCCGGCCGGCCGCATCGCAGTGCTCGCGTACCACTCGGGTGAGGATCGCATCGTCAAGGATCGGCTGCGCCAGGCGGCCACCGGTGGCTGCACGTGCCCGCCGGGACTGCCCTGCACCTGCGGGGCCGTGCCCACCGTCCGGCTGCTCAAGCGCGGGGCGTGGAAGCCGTCGGCCGACGAGGTCGCGGCCC
>CAZGJB010000043.1:0-16824 GCA_964526145.1 uncultured Opitutaceae bacterium | reverse complement strand
CGTGGTCCGCGCACCCCGTGCTCGAGTTCCAGCAGCGCATCCTCGGCGTCACGCCGGCCGAGCCCGGCTTCGCCCGCGTGCGCGTGCAGCCCCGCCGCTGCGGCCTCACGCACGCCAGCGGCAGCGTCTGCACGCCCCACGGCCTGATCCGCGTCGCCTGGCGCGTCGCGGACGGCCAACTCCATCTCACCGTCAACCTGCCAGCCGATCTTCCGACCACCGTCGTTGCCCCCGACGGCCGCACCCGTGAGTTCACCGGCCGCGTCATCAAGGAAAGCTACGACCTGTCATGAAGAAATCGCTCCGCATCCATCACGAGAACGGCCAGGCCGTCTCCGTCTTCGCCGGCAAGCAGCTGCTCTGCCGCTATGTCTACGCCTCGGCGGTCGACCTCAAGGAATCGCCCAAGCCGTATTTCCATCCGGTCAATTCCCTCGCCGGCGACACGCTGACGAATTTCCGCCCCAACGACCACCCCTGGCACCACGGCCTGTGCTTCACGCTGAACAACGTGTCCGGCGCCAACTTCTGGGGCGGCCCGACCTGCCTCCAGCCCGACGGCTACAAGTGGCGTGACGACCACGGCGTGCAGCAGCACATCGAGTGGCACAAGCTCAAGACCATCGGCACCAAGACCACGCTGGAGCACGAACTCGAGTGGCGCCGCCTCAACGAGGTGCTGTTCCGCGAGGTCCGCACGCTCGTCATCTCGCTCGACGCCGCCGGCCATGCCTGGTCGCTGCACTGGCGCGCCAAGCTGACGAATGTCAGCGGTCGCACGCTTTCGCTCGGCAACCCCGCCTCCAACGGCGGCCTCGCCGGCTCGCACTACACGGGCCTCGAGTTCCGCGGCGCGCGCGAGTTGCTCGATGACCACCTCGACCCGACGATCAAGATCGTCGCCGAGGGCGGCCTCGAGGGCATCCCCGCCGTCCACGGCGCCGCGGCACGCTGGATGGAATGGCATGGCCAGCTTGATACGACGCTGAACCGCGTTATCATTCGCTTCGAGAACAACGCCGGCCCCCTCCACTGGTTCGTGCGACGCAATTACCCCTTGGCCGCACTGCCGGTGCAATTCGACCGCAACCTGGAAATCGCCGCCGGCGCCGACCTCGCCATCGACCACACCCTCACCTTCACCGCCCAATCATGAGTCTTGACCGCCGGACCTTCCTCCAGGGCCTGAGCGTCGGCGCCCTTGGCGCCCTCGCCGGCTGCAACACCCCGACTGCCACCGCCTCCGCCGCCGCGCGGTCCATCCCCGCGCTGCCGACGTACGGTAGCGTGCCGGACGAGGCGTTCTGGCGCACCGTGCGCGCGCAGTATCCGCTGCTCGACGACCCGGTTTACCTGAACACCGGCGGCCTCGGGCCCGCCGCGCAGTCGGTGCTCGATACGGTCTACTCGACCATGTCGAAGCTGCAGGAGCACTCCGAGACGGGCTATGAGCATTTTCACCCGGCCCGCGAGTCAATGGCCCGCTACCTGGGGGTGAAACCCTCCGAGGTCTGCTTCACGCGCAATGCCACCGAGGGCAACTCCATCATCGCCGCCGGGCTCACGCTGCGGCCGGGTGACGAGGTGATTTTCGAGTCGCACGCGCATCCCGGCGGTTCCTTCCCCTGGGCCAATCAGGCCACCCTCCGCGGCGTGCAAGTGAAGCTCTTTGAACCCGATCCGGCCAGCCCCGAGGCCAATCTCGCCCGGATCCGCGCGCTGATCACGCCCCGCACCCGGGTGATTCAGGTCAGCCACATCACCTGCACCACCGGCCTCGTGTTTCCAGTCCGCGCCATTGCGGATCTGGCGCAGGCGCACGGCATCTGGTTCCACATCGACGGCGCCCAGTCGGTCGGAATGATCCAGGTCAACCTCGACGCCATCGGCTGCGATTCCTACGCCTTCAGCGGCCACAAGTGGATCGGCGGACCGCATGAGACCGGCGTGCTCTACATCCGCCAGTCGAAACTCGAGTCGGTGACCGTCACCGGCATCGGGGCGCATGCCGGCGAACTCACCCATCTGCCCGGCGCCATCAAGCTCGACCAGGCCGCCTCCCGCCACGAGTACGGCACGCGCAACGCCGGCCTCATCGCCGGTCTCGCCGAGGCCGTGCGTCTCCAGGAAGCCATCGGCCGAGACCGCATCGCCGCCTACGGCAAGGGCATGGCGACGCATCTGCTCGAGGCGTTCACGAAGATATCCGACATCACCGTCCTTACGCCGCGACCTGCGGAGATGCGCGGCTCCATGACCACGATCACCCACGCCCGGGCCGGCGCCGGCAAGCTCTTCAACTACCTGCGCGAGAAACACGGGCTGCGCTGCCGCCCCGTCACCGAGCAGGGCCTGCAGGCCGTGCGCATCTCGACCCACGTGTTCAACTCGCCCGCCGAGTGCGAACGCGTCATCGCCGGCGTCCGCGCCGCGAGCCGCGACCTGTGAATCATGCCGGCGCGCTCACTCCGCCAGCTCGGCCACCAACTCCACCTCCACCGGCGCGCCGGCGGGCAGGGAGTTGACGCCGACGGCGGCGCGCGCATGCCGGCCCGCGTCGCCAAAGACCGCCACGAGCAGGTCGGAGGCGCCGTTGATGACCTTGGGCTGGTTGGTGAAGTCGTCCGTGCAGTTCACGAAACCGCCGACGCGCACGATGCGCTTCACCTTGGCCAGATCGCCGACCTCCGCCTTCAGCACCGCGATGAGCTGGATCGCGCAGGTGCGCGCCACCTCGGCGCCCTGTTCCACGGTGAAGTCGCGCCCGACCTTGCCCGTGACGAACTTGCCATCCGGTCCCTTGGCGATCTGCCCGGCGAGAAACACCATGTTCCCGCTGCGCACCGCCGGCACGTAGTTGGCGATCGCCGCCGGCACCGCCGGCAGCGTGATGCCGAGCTCCTGCAGCTTCTCCTCAGGCGTCGCCGCCCTCAGGCCACCGACCGCGCTCGCGGCCAGCAGCACCACCAGAATGCGACGCAGGATGGAAACATAGTTCAGGCTCATGCCTCCCCTGATACGGAAACCCCGCCTTTTGTGAATGTGGAAATCAGGAAATCAGGGATTCGGATCGGTTCCTGACTTCCTGATTTCCACATTCCCCACCCCCATCTCCCCACTTTCATGAAACCGTTATCCCGCCTCCTCGCCCTGCTGGCGCTGGCCGTGCTTCCCGCCGTCACCGCGGGCTGCACCAGCCCCGGTCACGACCTTTACCTGTTCGGCGCCGTCAACATCCAGGGCCGCGTCGCCGGCTCGCGCGACTCGTCGCTGAACGGCGTTTATCTCCGCCAGGCCGACGGCACGTTCAAGCACCTCGGGATCAATTACCCGGCCATGCTCGCCGGCTCGTTCGATCCGCGCGACCCGCGCGTGTTCTATGTCGCCACGATCAACGGCGTCCTCTTCACCCGCGACGGCGGCCAGACCTGGCGCATCGGCACGAGCTGGGACATGACCGAGCCCAAGACAGTGATGGTCGATCCCAACGCCCCCGACACCGTCTACGCCGCCCTGCCCGACGGCCTCGGCGTCTCGACCGACCGCGGGCTGACCTGGACCCGCCGCGAGAACGGCCTGCCTGCCCGCGGCAAGTACACGCAGGTCGTCACCGTCGACCGCACCCGCGCCGGCCGCGTGCTCGCCGGTTGCGAGACCGGGATCTATCTCACCGAGGACGCCGCCCAGTCGTGGCGACCCGTCCATCCGACCAAGGAAACCGTCAACGATCTGCAGCAATCGCCGCACGACCCGCAGTTCTGGCTCGCCGCCACCCAGAGCGCCGGCGTCCTCGCCTCGCGCGATGGCGGGCTCACCTGGAAATCGGTCGCCGGCCTTTCGTCGGAGAAGGCCCACTACAACATCGCCTTCGATCCCACGAGTTCACAGCGCATCGTCATCGGTGGCTGGACCTACGGCGTGCTCGCCAGCGAGGACGGCGGCGCAACCTGGACCGCCCGCAACGACGGCCTGCCCGCGAAGCACCGCGTCTGGCGCACTGCCATCGACCCCGACACTGGCCGCCTCTACGCCGCCGTCGTCTACGATTCGCTCTACGTCTCCGACGACTTCGGCCGCACCTGGCAGGCCGCCGGCCTGCCCAACTCCCGCATCTCGGGCTTCGCCTTCGTGCCCAAGGTCCAACCGTAACCCCGCCCGTTCTCCGCCATGCGCCGCCTCTCTTTCCTCCTCAGCCTCGCCACCCTCTGCACCGCCGTCGCGACCGCGCAGCCGTCATTCAGCGGCCCCGTGCCGGTGCCGCCCGCCGACGCCCGGCCCGACGTGCTCCGCCGCGATTACCTCGCGCGCGTGTCCGAGACCCTCGACTGGTACCAAAGCGCCATCACCCCGGATAAACCCCTCACGCGCGAACAGATCCTCGTGAAGCTGATCCGCCAGCAGGGCGACGCCCAGGTCTCGCAGCGCGTGCTCGAGCTCATGGCCGAGCCGCAGTCGGGCGACATGTTCTGGATGTTCCCATGGACCGCCGTCGCCTTCGCCGGCCGCGACCAGCTCTCGCCCGAGGCCCGCGCCGCGATCCGCGACGCCTGGCGCACCTACTTCCCGATGCGCGGCGACACCGAGAACCACTGGGCGATGTACTACGCCTCGCTCTACCTGATGTCGGAGCTCTACCCCAACGAGCCCGGGACCTCGTGGTTCACCGGCAAGAGCTCGGCGGAGAACCTCGCCGAGGCGCGCGCGTACCTCATTCACTGGCTCGATATCTCCACGACGATCGGCCAGGGCGAGTTCAACCCCACGCACTACATCGGCGAGTACGCCATCCCGATGCTCTATCTCGCCACGTGGGCGCAGGACCCCGCGATGCGCCAGCGCGGGCAGATGAAGCTCGACTGGCTCATGGCCGACCTCGCCGCCAACACGCTCAACGGCGTGCTCCGCGGTCCCAACGCCCGCACCGATGACACCTCGGTCATCGAGCGCTGGAACGCCCTGTCGTCCTACTTCAGCTGGCAGATGTTCGGCAACACGCCCCCGCCCTCCGGCTACGGTGGCTGGGGCATCTACTTCGCCATCCTCGCCGACCAGTACGAGCTGCCCGAGGTCATCCGCCGCATCGCCGTCGACCGCGGCAGCGACTACGTGCAGCGCGACCTCAAGCGCTCGCGCCGCCGCTGGCGCTACAGCGACGTCGAGATGGCGCCGATCTACAAGACGAACTACATCCGCCGCGACTACGCCGTCGGCTCGTACCAGGGCGGCCTCTCCGACCCCATCCAGGCCCACGTCTGGGACGTCACTTGGGCGGTGCCCGACCCGCGCGGGAAGCACAACACGATCTTCTCCGCGCACCCGCTCTCGTCGGCGCAGGTCATGCAGACCTACTTCACCGAGCTGCCCGACGCCATGATCGACGGCCTCGCGAGCCAGGGAAAGCCGTCCTATGACGTGCCCGACAAGATCCTCGGCAGCTCGCCCTACGAGCAGGTGTTCCAGGATCTCGACACGGTCATCGCCCTCTACGCCATCCCCGAGGGTGTGCGCTTCCCGCACATCAACGGCTTTTTCTCGCGCGACCTCGTCAACGTCACCGAGGACAAGTCCGGCTGGATCTTCGCCCAGGGCGGCAACACCTACCTCGCCTACCGTCCGCTCGCCGGCTACGAGTGGCAGCACCTCCTCGGCTACCGCCAGCTCCCCTCCCAAGGCGGCGGCTACCGCTGGGAGCGCGTCGACCACGGCGACAAGGGCGACAAGCTGCTCCACAGCCCGCACCGCCACAACGGCACGATCGTGCAGGCTGCGAGCGCGAGCGAGTTCGCCAGCTTCGACGCCTTCCGCGCCGCCATCAACGCGCTGCCCCTCACGTTCAGCCTCGAGCCCGTGCCCACGGTGAAGCTGACCACCCTGCGCGGCAAAAAGGTCGCCTTCACTTACGGCCAGGCCCCGGTGGTCGACGGCCAGCCGATCGACTACTCGCAGTGGAAGCTCTTCGAGGGCCCGCATCTCAACGCCGAGAAGGGCTCCAGCCTCCTCACCATCACCCACGGCAAGCTCCAGCGCACCCTCGACTTCAACACCCTCACCATCACCGACCAGGTCAACGAATAAGGAAGCCCGAGCAGGATGAAATGTGGAAATCAGGAAGGCAGGAACAAACCTGATCATGAATCTGGAACTCAGGAACTCTGGAATAACGGCCCGGCGACTCCGGCTGTTCCCAGAGTTCCTGAGTTCCAGATTCCTCCCTGCTCGATCCCTTTCCTGATTCCCTGATTTCCACATTCCAAACCCCGAAGCTTCGCTCCTCCCACTCTCATCAACCCAAACCCAATGCGCCCCCGCTTCCTCCTCGCCCTCCTCCTCGCTGCCTCGGCCCAAGCCGCTGCGCCCGCGTACGACTTCATCATCTGCGCGAATATCAACCGCAACTACGTCGTCGGCTCGAAGATCACGACCCTCAACGGCGTCTACATCCGCGACGCCGCCGGCGCCTGGGTGCACCACGGATACAACGACACCGGCATCACCGCCGTCGCCTTCGACCCGCGCGACCGCAATGTCGTCTACACGTCCCTCATGAACGGACTCTTCCGCACGCTCGATGGCGGCAAGACCTGGCGCATGTGCAACAGCTGGGACATGACCGAGGGCCGTGACGTCGCCGTGGACCCCAACGCCCCCGACCACGTCTACCTCGCCCTCACCGACGGCGTCGCCGTCTCCACCGATCGCGCCCAGACCCTCGTCCGCAAGGAGAACGGCCTGCCCGCCCGCGGCAAGTACACCCAGGCCATCAAGGTCGACCGCACGCAGGCCGGCCGTGTCCTCGCCGCCTGCGAGATCGGCATCTACCTCACCGAGGACGGCGCGAGCAACTGGCGCCAAGTCCTGCCGACGCAGGAAACCGTCACCGACATCCAGCAGTCCCCGCACGATCCCGCCGTCTGGCTCGCCGCCACCCAGAGCGCCGGCGCCTTCATCTCCCGCGACCGCGGCCTCACCTGGCAGAACCTGCCCGGCGTTCCCTCCGACCGCGCCCTCTACAACATCACCTTCGACGTCACCAACCCGCAGCGCTTCGCCATCGGCAGCTGGGCGCACGGCGTGCTCACCTCCGAGGACAGCGGCGCCACGTGGACCGCGCGCAACGCCGGCCTGCCCGAGGGCCATTGCGTCTGGCGCGTCGGCGTCGATCCCGAGGGCAAGCTCTACGCCAGTGTCGTGAAGGAGACGCTCTACGTCTCCGACGACTTCGGCCGCACCTGGCGGCGCGACGCCCTCGAAGGCTCGCTCGTGAACAGCTTCCTCCTCCTCCCCCGTTCCGCGCAGTGAACCCTCCCCACTTTTTCGCCATGAACCGTCTTCCCCTTTTCCTCCTGGCCCTCGCCGCCACGGTCACCCTCTCCGCCCAGCCCTCGTTCGAGGCTCCGCCACCGTCCACCGCGCCAGTGCAGGACGCCGGCCGGCGCCACGAGGAATACCTCAAGCGCGTCAACGAGGTCCTCGACTGGCGCGCCGGGCGCATCGACATCACCCAGCCCGACAAGCACCTCGACATGGCCGCGATCGCCGTCCTGCTCACGCGCGGCGAGCACTACGACGTGTGCAGCCAGCGCGTGATCGAGCTGATGAAAGACCCGGGCACGGGCCCGTTCTGGATGTTTCCCGCCGTCTGCGTCGCCTACACCGGCCGCGACAAGCTCACGCCCGAGGCGCAGAAGGCCATCCGCGAGGCCTGGCGCACCGCGCGCCAGCTGCGCGGCGACACCGAGAACCACTGGCTGATGTACTACGCGTCGCTCTACCTCATGGCGGAACTCTATCCCAACGAGCCCGCCGAGACCTGGTACTCCGGCAAATCCTCCGCGGAGAATCTCGCCGAATCCCGCGAGTATCTCGTGCATTGGATGGACGAGCTGACCACCTCCGTCGGCCAGGGTGAGTACAACCCCAGCCATTACATCGGCGAGTACGCCATCCCGATGCTGTTCATGGCCACCTGGGCGAAGGACCCGGA
This sequence comes from uncultured Opitutaceae bacterium, assembly GCA_964526145.1. Taxonomy (GTDB): domain Bacteria; phylum Verrucomicrobiota; class Verrucomicrobiia; order Opitutales; family Opitutaceae; genus UBA2377. Next base: position 8,840 of record CAZGJB010000043.1, on the reverse strand, counting down.
GATGCGGATCCGCGGCAAGATGATGCTCGACTGGCTCTTCGCCGAGCTCGCCGCCAACTCGCTCAACGGCGTCCTGCGCGGACCCAACTCCCGTACGGACGAGGGTTCGGCCATCGAGCGCTGGAACGCCCTGTCGTCCTATTTCAGCTGGTTGCTCTTCGGCAACACCCCCACGCCCTCCGGCTTCGGCGGCTGGGGCGTCTACTTCGCGCCGGTCGCGCACAACTACCAGTTGCCCGAGGTCATCTACCGCATCGCCACCGACCGCGCCGGCGACTACGTCCAGCGCGACCGCGCCCGCACCCGCCGCTACTGGCGCTACAGCGACGTGCTCTCGCCGCCGGTCTACAAGACCAACTACCTGCGCCGCGACTACGCCGTCGGCTCCACGCAGGGCATCGTCAACGACGCCATCCAGTCGCACGTCTGGGACGTCACCTGGGCCGAGCCCGACCCGCGCGGGAAGCACAACACGATGTTCTCCCTGCACCCGCACTCCTCGCCCAAGTGGATGCAGTCGCAGTTCGCCACGTACCCCGAGGCCATGATCACGGCCGTAACGTTCGAGGGCAAACCGTCGTACGATTCCCCCGACAAGATCCTCGGCGCCTCGCCCTACGAGAAGGTCTTCCAGGACCTCGACACCGTCATCGCCCTCTACGACATCGCGCCCGGCGAGCGCTTCCCGCACATCAACGGGTTCTTCTCGAAGGACCTCGTCAATGTCACCGAGGACAAGTCCGGCTGGATCTTCGCCCATGGCGGCCGCGCCTACCTGGCCTACCGCCCGCTCGCGCCCTACCACTGGATTCCCTACCTCCACTACAACGGCGGCTGGGCCAAGGAAAAGCTGCCCCTCGGCGGCAAGCTACTCGTCAGCCCGCACCTGAAGAACGGCACCATCGTCCAGGCCGCGAGCGTGGACGAGTTCGCCGACTTCGCCGCGTTCCAGGCCGCGATCAAGGCGCTCCCGCTCACGTACAGCCTCGATCCCGTGCCCACCGTCACGCTGAAGACCCTGCGCGGCAAGCAGGTGACCTTCACCTACGGTCAAACCCCGGTGATCGACGGCCAGCCCCTCGACTATTCCAAGTGGAAGCTCTTCGAGGGCCCGTACCTCAACGCCGAGGTCGGCGGGCGCAAGATGACGATCACCCACGGCCACCTGAAGCGCGTCCTCGACTTCAACACCCTCACGATCACCGACCAGGTCACCAAGTAAGCCCATGGCCACGCACCTCACGATCCACGCCGCCGAGGCCGGTCCCGTCATCGACCGGCATATCTTCGGCCATTTCGCCGAGCACCTCGGCCGCTGCATCTACGACGGGCTGTGGGTGGGGCCCGATTCGAAGGTGCCCAATATCCGCGGGTGGCGCAGCGACCTCGTCGCCGCGCTGAGGCAGATCCGCATCCCCAACCTGCGCTGGCCGGGCGGATGCTTCGCCGACGACTACCACTGGCGCGAGGGCATCGGTCCGCGCGAAAAGCGTCCGCGTCGCATCAACGCCCACTGGGGCGGCGTGATCGAGACAAACGCCGTCGGCACCCACGAGTTCCTCGACCTCTGCGCCCAGATCGGCTGCGAGCCCTACCTCGCCGGCAACGTCGGCAGCGGCTCGCCCGCCGAACTCCGCGACTGGGTCGAATACTGCAACGCCGCCGGTGGTTCCCTCGCCGACCTGCGCGCGGCCAACGGCCAACGCGAACCGTGGAAGGTCCGCCTCTGGGGCGTCGGCAACGAGAACTGGGGCTGCGGCGGCAACATGACCGCCGAGTACTACGCGAACGAGTACCGCCGTTACGCCACCTACACCCGCGACTTCCCCAACGCCCCGCTGTACCGCATCGCCGCCGGCCCGCGCAGCGACGACTACCACTGGACCGATGTCCTCATGCGCGAGGCCTTCAAGGGCCCCATCGGCGGACCCATGCTTCAGGGCCTTTCCCTCCACTATTACACCGTCCCCGGCGACTGGCCGCCGAAGCATCCCGCCTCCGGCTTCGACCACGCCGGGTGGAACTGGGTGATGGCCCTCGGCTACAAGATGGACGAGTACGTCCGCGGCCACCGCGCCGTCATGGATCGCTACGACCCCGCCGCCAAGACCGCCCTCGTCGTCGACGAGTGGGGCTCCTGGTACGCCGTCGAGCCCGGCACCAACCCCGGCTTCCTCTTCCAGCAGCAGACGATTCGCGACGCCGTCCTCGCGTCCCTCACGCTCAACATCTTCATCAACCACTGCGAGCGCGTGCGCCTCGCCAACCTCGCGCAGATCGTCAACGTGCTCCAGGCCGTGGCGCTCACCGAGGAGGGCGGCGGCCGGCTCGTGCTTACACCGACCTGGGATGTGCTCGGCTTCTACGCCGCCCACCAGGATGCCCGCCGCCTGCCCGTGCACAGCGACGCCGCGACGCTGAAACACGAGGGCCTATCCTTCCCCGCCGTGTCCGCGACCGCCTCGCTCGCCGCCGACAATACCATCGCCGTCACCCTCTGCAACACCGACCCCGCCCAGCCCGCGGAAGTCACCTTCACCTTCACCGGCCGCACCGCCACGGTGTCGGAGGCCCGCGTGCTTGCCTCGGCCGACCTCAACGCCTGCAACACCTTCGACCGCCCCCGCGCCGTGACGTCGCGCCCGCTCGACGGCGTCCGCACCGCCGGCGGCCAGATCACCGTCACCCTGCCCCCGGGCTCCGTCGCCCTGCTCCGTTTCGCATGAACTACCCCTCCGCCCTGCCGCTCGGCAGCGTCCGCTTCACTGGTGGCTTCCTCGCCGAGCGCACCCGCCTCGTGCGCGACGTCGTCATCCCGTACCAGTGGGACGCCCTCAACGACCGCGTCCCCGGCGCCGAGCCCAGCGGCTGCGTGCACAACTTCCAGGTCGCCGCCGGCGAGAAGCCCGGGAAGTTCTACGGCCTCTTCTGGCAGGACTCCGACCTCGCCAAGTGGCTCGAGGCCGCCTCGTACCGCCTCGCCACGCACCCCGACCCCAAGCTCGAGGCCGAGATCGACCGGCTGATCGCCACGCTCGCCAAGGCGCAGGGCGCCGACGGCTACCTCAACACCTACTTCCAGCTCGTCGAGCCGCAGAATCGCTGGGCCAACCTGCGCGACTGCCATGAGCTCTACGTCGCCGGCCACATGATCGAGGCCGGCGTCGCGCACTTCCGCGCCACCGGCAAGCGCACGCTCCTCGACGTCGTCTGCAAGCTCGCCGACCTCGTCGACCGCACCTTCGGCCTCCAGCCCGGCCAGATCCCCGGCTACTGCGGCCACGAGGAGATCGAACTCGCCCTCGTGAAGCTCGCCCGCGCCACCGGCGAGCCGCGTTATCTCAAGCTCGCGTCCTACTTCATCAACCAGCGCGGCCAGGAACCCAATTACCTGCAGGCCGAGACCGAGCGCCGCGGCGACAAGCTCCCCTGGCACATGTACCACGACGGCCTCGCCACCCTCCAGGCCGCCCGCCCCGTGCGCGAACTCACCGAGCCCGTCGGCCACGCCGTGCGCCAGATGTACCTCCTCGCCGCCATGGCCGACCTTGCGGTGGAGAACAAGGACGCGTCCCTCCTGCAGTCCTGCCACACGCTCTGGGACAGCATCGTGCGCCGCCACCTCTACCTCACCGGCGGCGTCGGCTCCGAGCCCTATGGCGAAAAGTTCACCGAGCCCTTCGACCTCCCGCCCGACCGCGCCTACGCCGAGACCTGCGCCGCCATCGGCGTGATCTTCTTTGCGCGCCGGATGCTCGAGATCGAGCTGCACGGCGCGTACGCCGACGTCATGGAGCGCGCCCTCTACAACAACGTGCAGAGCGGCATGTCGGTCGACGGCACGAAGTTCTTCTACGTCAACCCGCTCGAGCTCATCCCCGCCGTCGCCAAGCGCCGCTACGAGTGCCACCTCGTGAAGACCCAGCGCGTCGGCTGGTTCGGCTGCGCCTGCTGCCCGCCCAACGTCGCCCGCCTCTTCGCCTCACTCGGCGAATACGTCGCCTCGCAGCGCCCGGACGGCCTTGCCCTCCACCTCTACGCCGCGAGCGATCTCCGCTTCACTGCCGGCGGCCGCGACGTGCGGCTCGCCGTCACGACCGACTACCCGTGGGACGACACGGTCGCCATCGCCGTGCAGCCCGCCGCGCCCACCGAGTTCACCCTTCACCTCCGCATCCCCGGTTGGTGCCGGGGCGCAACGCTCGCGGTCAACGGCCAGCCGCAGACCCTCACGACCGTCAATGGCTACGCCGCCCTCCGCCGCACCTGGCAGGCCGGCGACCGCGTCGCGCTCTCGCTCCCCATGCCCATCGAGCGCGTGCGCGCCGACCCGCGCGTGGCGACTGTCGCCGGCTGCACCGCCCTGCAGCGCGGCCCGGTCGTGTATTGCATCGAGGAAGCCGACCACGGACCCAACCTCGCCGCGCTCACGCTCCCGCGCAGCGCGCCGCTCACCGCCCGCCGCGACCCGTCGCTCCTCGGCGGTTGCGTCCTCATCGAGGCCGCCGGCACGCGCCAGCGGCCCACCTCCGATCTTTATTCCACCCTTGCCACCGCCACCGAGCCGGCGCCGCTCCGCGCCATCCCGTACGGCCTCTGGGCCAACCGCGGCGAGGGCGAGATGCGCGTGTGGATCCGCGAATCCTAATCATCATGCTAAAGTCCCTGCTGCCCACCCTCCTGCTGGCCACGGCCCTGTGCGCCCAGCCCGACCAAAAGATCCAGGACGCGATCTACGCCGACGCGGTTGCCGACTCGGCCGGTCATGATTACCTCACGCGCCTCTGCGACGACTTCGGCGGACGCCTCACCGGCACGCCGGAAAACTGGGCGGCCATGGAACGCACCATCGAGGAGCTCAAGGCGCTCGGCATCGAGGCCCGGCTCGAGAAGTTCAAGATGCCCGGCTGGGTGCGCGGCGACGACGAGGTCACGCTGCTCGCCCCGGTCGCGCGCCGTATCCGCGCCGCCGCGTTGAGCTACACCAACCCCCACGCGCCGTTCGAGGCCGAGGTCGTCGACATCGGCGACGGCCGCGAGGAGGACATCGCCAAGCTCTCCGCCCCCGCGGGCAAGATCGGTCTCCTCTCGCCCCACACTTCCGTCCCGCGCGGCCAATACGAGAAGGCCGCGGTCAAGGCCGGCCTGAAAGCCATCCTCTGGATCAACCGCGTCAACGGCGGCCAGCTCCTCGCCCGCACCGGTTCCTTCCAGGGCCAGCCCCTGGTGATCCCGATGTACAACGTCACGCAGGAGGAGGGTTTCTGGCTGCGCCGCCTGATCGAGCGCGGCCAGACCGTGAAGGTCCGCCTGCACACGCGCTCCCATTGCCAGGAGGTCGAGACCGCCAACATCGTCGCCACGCTGCCCGGCCGCACGGCCGACACCATTGTCGTCGGCGCGCACTTCGACTCGTGGGACCTCGGCCAGGGCGCCATGGACAACGGCACCGGCACCGCCCAGGTGTTCGCCATCGCGAAGGTCTTGAAGGAGCACTCACCCGTGAACGAACGCACGATCGAGCTCGTCTGGTTCAACGGCGAGGAGCAGGGCCTCTGGGGTTCGCGCGTCCACGCTCCGACCCTCAAGGACCGCCCCGTCGCCGCCGCCATCAACCTCGACATGGTCGGCTTCCCGCTGGCGGTGAACTCCCTCGGCTACGACGACCTCGTCCCGGTTTTGGAGCGCTACAATGAGTCGCTCGGCGAAAATAAGCTGAAGCAGGGCGTGACCAACATCAACTGGTTCGGCAGCGACCACACGCCGTACCAATTGGAGGGCATCCGCGCCATCACCTTCGCCGGCGTCATCCCGCCCGAGTCGGTGCGCTACTACCACGACCTCGCCGACACGATCGACAAGGTCGAACCCAAGCTCATCTCCGAGTCCACCGCCGCGATCGCCGCGCTCGTCTACCGCCTGGCCAACGAACCCGGCCTGACCACCGCGCGTGTTTCCGCCGCGGACACCGAGGCCCTCTTCCGGAAGTTCGACCTCCAAAAGCGCATGCAGGGCGTCAGCCTCTGGCCGTTCGCGACACCCTGAGTATTCCTCACCGGCTGCTGTACGGATCCGCGGCGTCGCGCATGGCGTCGCCGGCGAAGTTGAAGGACAGGATCGTGAGGACGATGAAGAGCACCGGGGCCAGCAGCCACGGGTAGTTGGCGACGATCTGCAGGTTCTGGCAGTCCTGCAGCATCACGCCCCAGCTCACGATCGGCGGACGCAGGCCGAGGCCGAGGAAACTGAGCACGGTCTCGCCGAGGATCATGCCCGGGACGCTCAGGGTCAGGGTCACGATGATGTGGCTCGTGAATCCCGGCACGAGGTGCCGGAAAAGCACCCGCGCATGGCTCGCGCCGAGGAGCCGCGCGGCCACCGCGTAGTCCTCCTCGCGCAGGGAAAGAATCTTGCCGCGGACGACCCGAGCGAGACCGGTCCAGCCGATGAGGCTGAGCACGATGGTGACGCAGAAGTACACCGACAACGGCGACCAATGCGCCGGGAAGATCGCGCCGAGGGCCAGCCACAGCGGGAGCTGCGGCAGCGCGTTGATGACCTCGATGCCGCGCTGGATGACGTTGTCCCAGCGGCCGCCGACATAGCCCGAGATGCCACCGAGGGTGACGCCGAGGATGAAGGTGACGACGATCGAGATGAGACCAACCGACAGGCTGATGCGCGCCCCGTAGAACAGGCGGCTGAGGACATCGTGCCCGTATTTGTCGGCCCCGAGCAGGTAGAACACGGCGCCCTTTTCCCCGGCCCGGCCCTGCGCGGCGAGGGCGTCACGGTCCACGCCGAAGAAGTGCCGGTCCCAGGGGATCAGGGCCCAGAGCTTGTAGGACTCGCCGCGCACGAAGAAGCCGAGCGGCACCTTGATGCTCTCGTCGAGCGTGTAACTGCGGGCGAAGGTCACCGGGTTGTCGTAGCGCTTCACCGCATGCACGTAGAAGCCGTCGCCCAGGCTGAAGTGGATCGGCTGCGGCGGGCAGTATGACATGTCCAGGTTGCGCCACTCGCGCGTCGTCGGTGCGAAGAACTCGCAACCCAGCGCGAGCCCGTAGAGCACGATGAGCAGGAAGAACGCCGCCATGCCCAGCTTGTGCCGGACGAAGCGCCGCAGCGTGAGCTCCCAGGGAGACAGCACCGATTCCTGGCGGATCTGGCCGTCGTCGCTCATCGCGTGCCTCCTCCCAGGCGGATGCGCGGGTCGAGCCAGAGCAGAATCAGGTCGCTCACGAGCGTGCCCAGCACGCCCAGCACGCTGAGGATCATGAGCATCGAGGCCGCGAAGTAGGTGTCCTCGTTGAGGATCGCCATCATCAGCACCGGCCCGATGGTCGGCAGGCTGAGCACGAGGGCGACGATGGCGCCGCCCGACACGAGCTGCGGGAACAGCGCCGCGATGCCGGACGCGAAGGGGTTGAGCGCCATGCGCACCGGGTACTTGAGGAGCAGCTTGAGCGGCCGCACGCCCTTGGCGCGGGCGGCGACGACATAGGGCTTCTTCAATTCGTCGAGCAGGTTGGCGCGCATGACGCGGATCATCACCGCGGTGCTGCCGGCGCCGAGGACGACGACCGCGACCCACACGTGCTGCAGCAGGTCCACGACCTTGCCCCACGACCACGCCGGATCGGCCACGTAGCGCACACTGAAGAGGCCGGAAACACTGACGCCGAAGTACTCCGAACTGAGGTACATCAGCACGAGGGCGAAGAGGAACGGCGGCACCGACATGCCGATGAAGCCCACGAGGGTCAGCGAATAGTCGCCCAAGGTGTAGGGCCGCACGGCCGAATAGATGCCGATGGGCAGGGCGATGGCCCAGGTAAAGAGGATCGTCAGCACCGAGATGACGAAGGTGAGCAAAATCCGGTCGCCGAGGATCTCGTTCACCGGGAGGTTGCTCTCCATCGAGCGGCCGAGGTTGCCCTGCAGCAGGCCCGTGTCGGCCTGGTCGAAGGTCACGAACCAGGCGAAGCCCATCCAGCGCACGTATTGCCGCCAGGCGGGATCATCGAGGTGGAAGTTCTTCCGGATGTCCTCGAGCTGCGTCGCCGCGTTGGGGTCGCCGCTGAGGGAGAGCTCGGCCGTCTTGGACGCGATGAAGTCGCCCGGCGGGAGCTGCACGATGGTGTAGACGATCACCGAGATGATCAGGAGGGTCGGCACGAGCGTGAGCAAGCGGCGCCACACGAAGGGGTGTCGCAGCGCCAGCATCACCAGCCCAAGGCCGGCCGCGAGCCAGAGGCCCCAGGCGAGCAGGCGGCCGCCGCCGCTCGTGGTGGGTTCGCCGTCGCCCGCGGCGGCGGTGGGAAAACGGTCCGGATTGGCGATCGACGCCTCGATGCGCTCGGCGACGCCCGGCGGATCGTTGGGCTGGTCCCAGTAGAAGGTCTCCATGCCCACGTTGCCGGGCATCATGTAGAAATAGCCCGACAGCGCGCCGTCGGGCACGTTGCGGAAACCGTCCTTGACCGCGATGAGCCCAGGGGGCGGCGTGGCGAGGCTGATGGACCAGAGCTCCTCGGCGGCGATGTCGAGGATGCGCATGAAGAGCCGGTGCCGCTCCGCCGCGGTGGGCGCGACCTGTGCCTGGTCATACAACTCCATCGCCAGCCGCGCCGGGTGCCCCGGCGGCGGCCCCTCGTAGCCCGGCCGCTTCGACTCCGGGCTGCCCCGCGTCCCACCAAAGTAATACCAGCGACCCCAAGCTGGCGCGAAGAACGAGGCCCCGTTGGTCGCCACGTAGTAGCGCGGGTCCAGCGTCGGCATGAATTCCTCCAGGCCGGGCCAGACCGTGAAGTCGTGCTCCTGCGCGAGCTGCTCGACCT
>CAZGJB010000042.1:0-16880 GCA_964526145.1 uncultured Opitutaceae bacterium | reverse complement strand
TTCGGCACGCTCGAAGAGATCATGGAAATCCTCACGCTGCGGCAGCTCGACGTTGTGAAAAAGCCCTGCGTCTTCCTCAACCAGGACGGCTTCTACGACCCGCTGCTGGCGCTGTTCGACACCATGCTGCGGGAGAAATTCTTCAAGCCGTCGAACCTGCAGCTCTTCCGCGTGGCGCGGACTGTGCCGGAGGTCTTCACCAAGCTCGACGAGGCGGCCGGCGCCCGGGCCGAGCTCAAGTGGTTTGACACGCGCTGAGCGCATGGACCGCGACCGCGCTCCTGTCCTGCAGCTCCTGCAAGCGCATGCCGCGCGGTCGCTCGATCCGCACGAGGCGGCGATGACGGCCGCGACGATCCAGTTCGTCACGGACCACGCGGATTGCCTGCTGCGTTCCCAACTGGCCGGCCATCTCACGGGTTCCGCCTGGGTCGTGGACGCGGGCCGCACGCGGACCCTGCTGACGCATCACCGCAAGCTGGACCTCTGGCTCCAACTGGGCGGCCACGCCGACGGCGATCCTGACCTGGCGGCCGTGGCGCTGCGCGAGGCGCGGGAGGAGAGCGGGCTGACACGGTTGCGTCTGATGAGCCCGGACATCTTCGACCTGGACCGGCATTGGATACCGGCACGCAAGGACGTGCCGGCGCACTGGCATTTTGACCTGCGTTTCCTGATCGAGGCCGATCCCGGCGAGCCCTTGGTGGTGTCCGACGAATCCCACGACCTCGCGTGGGTGGAGTTGGACCGCGTTGCGGCACTCAACCCCGAGGAGTCGATGGCGCGGATGGTGCGAAAGACGTAGGGGCGGTCCTACTTTTTCCGCCAGTTCTTCTGCGCATAGGCCAGCTGGCGCCGACTGATCGGCAGCACGCCTTTGACGCTGCAGGGCGGTTTCACCACTCCCGCGGCCGCCTTCTCGGTTGGATCAGGATTCCAGTGATCGTCGCGATAGCGGTCGCGGACGGATTTCTGCCGGAAGTCGGGAATCTCGAAGGTGGCCGAATCGGCCAGCACGCTGCGCCACCCCTGGATCCCGACCGCGCTCATGGCGACGCCGCGGTAGACGTCGAGGTAGGGTTGCCGGCCCTTGCGGATGGCCTCGGCGAAGTGGAAATTCATGAAGTAATCGCCCCCGCCGTGGCCGGCGCGCGCGGCGGTCGCGTGTTCCTTGGGCCACCGCGCCTGATAGACCTGCTGCACCGGGGTGGTCTTCCGCTCGTGGTATTGCTCGCGGACAAGGCGCACGCGGCGGGGGTCGCCGCCGCGCAGTCCCTCCATCAGGCCCCGGCTGCCGTGCACGCGAACCCAGCCGCCGTGGCCGCGCAGGTAATACTGCAACAGTTTGCACACCGCACCGCTGTCCATGCGCACCGAGATCATCGAGCAGGCGTCGTTGCGCACCGGGCGCCGGGCGAACACGGGATCGTCGGCGCGATAGGGCATGCTGAACGCGTTCACCTTCGCGGGCAGCGTGTCCGTGATGACCATCAGCGGCCCGATCGAATGGGTGCTGTAGTAGGTCGACGGCAGCCAGTTGCGCCAATGATCCACGCCGCGGGAGATGCCGTTCCAGAAATCGGCGGAGTCCGGATGGATGTACTCGCCCTCGCCGTAGATGAACTCACCGACGGCGCCCGACTGGTAGAGTCGCTGCAACTCCAGGTTGGCCACCGTGTAGGGATAATTCTCGGCGAACTGGTAGATGGCGCCGGATTTCTCGACCGCCTCGATGAGGGCGACGCCCTCCGCCAGGGTGAAGCAGGCCGTGGTTTCGCTCATCACATGCTTGCCCGCCTTCAGCGCCTGGATGGCCAGCGGTGTGTGCTGGTGGAAATAGTTGGCGAGGATAACGGCATCGAGGTCGTGCGCGAGGAACCGGGCGTAGTCGTTGTAGCCCGCCACTCCCAGTTCCCGGCACACGGGCTGCAGGCGTTCGTCCCACGCGTCGCAGAGCGCCACCAGCTTGAAGCCGAGCCTTTCGGTCGCACCCCGGGCGTAGCTCAGGCCGCGGCGGAGGCCGACCACGCCGACGCGGATGGGCTTCCGCTGCCGCGGGCTCATGCTGAAGGCGCCGGGTTGGCCTGGCCGGCTTGGGTGCGTTTCTGCTGCAGCAGGTCCTTGGTGACCGGGTAGAGGCGCATCAGGAGCAGGGCGAACACCGAAACACAGGGACCGGCCACCAGGGTGGCGCCGCAGAGCTTCGCAGCCGTGGCCGGGGCCTGGGTGAGACCGACCCCGGTCTGAAAGCCGATCACGGTGAGCACGAGGCCGCTGATCAGCAGGCCGACGGAGATGGCGACCTTTTGCGCGAAGCTGAAGACTGCGGCGTAGGCGCCGTCCTTGTTGCGACCCGTCTTGAGTTCGTTGAGCTCGGCGATGTCCGCCATCATCGACAGCGTGGTGGGGAACATGATGCCGTTGCCCACCCAGTAGGTGCCGTGCAGCAGCACGAAGACGATCGTGGCCCAGGGCAGGGTGACGCCGGCGACCGCCAGGGTCTGCTCCGGCACCACGGTCCCGGTCAACAGCACCGCGGCCAGGCTCAGGGAGCCGCAGAGATTGAGCACGGCGGCAAAATAGACGGCGCCCTTCTTGTCGAACCGCCGCGTCAGGAGGCCGCTGCAGAGCGAGCCCAGGCCGAAGCACACCATGCTCCCGCCGTGGACGATGGTCTTGTGCACGCCGTCGAACCGCATGAAATGCTCGTAGAGATACATCTGCAGCGAGGCGACCAGGGTGATGCCGATCATCACCACGACGGTGAAGCCGAAGACATGGCGGGCGTAGATGTCGGTGAGGATGTCCCGCATGTCGCGGAAGAAATCCAGCACGCTGTTCCTGCTCCGCGGCAGGCTGGTGCTGTCGACGATATGCTTCCGGGTGATGAACGTGACGAAAAGGATGCTGACCAGCGAGACCGCCGCGAACGTCAGGCCCATGTGCAGGTAGTTCTGCGGGACGGCCGTGGCGCGGAGGCCCGAGTTGTCGGAGAAGAACAGCGTCCAGGCGAGTGCCGGACCGAGCAGGTTGGCCAGCATGTTCAGCCCCGAGCGGATGCCCTGCAGCGTCACCCGGCCGTTGTAATCGCCGCAGATCTCAAACCCCAGGGCGATGTAGGGGATCAGGTATACGGTGATGGCCGTGCGCTGCAGCAGGTTGACCACGACGAGATACCAGAACAGCGCGGCCTGGTGGCTTTGCACGAAACCGGGCACATACCACACGAAGACGTAGATGATCGTCACCAAGATGCCGCCCACCAAAATGTAGGGGTGGCGGCGGCCGAACCGGCTGCGGGTGTTGTCGGTGATGTGGCCCATCAACGGATCGGAAACGGCGTCCCAGAACACGGCGATGGCCATGGCGATGCCGGCCAGCTTGGGGCTCAGGCCGAGAGCCTCGGTGTAGAAGAGCATGGCAAACCCGGTGATGGAGTTGCCGAGCAGGGAGTTCGCGATCTCACCGGCAGAGTACCCGAGCATGCGGGATCGGGGACAGGCGGGGACGGACGGAGGCACGGAAGCGGCCATGTCGGGGCAGACTGACACCTCCGGCGTCCGGCACAAGACCGCGGAAATTAAGTAGGCCGGCTAAGCCGCCCGTACAGGCCTGCTACCGGCCGATTCCGCCCGCAGGCGCTCCAGCAGCCCCTTGTTGACGGGGTAATACCGGATCAGCCCGAGGGAGCACAACGAGATCGCCGGACCGGCGAGGAGCGTCACGCCACAGAGTGTCCAGACCGTGGCCGGCGTCTGCTCCAGGCCCGCCCCGGTCTTGAATCCGATCCGGGTGAGGATGAAGCCACTGAGCAGCACGCCGATCGAGATGGCGCATTTCAGCGCGAAGCTGAAGATGGCCGCGTAGGCCCCGTCCTTGTTCACCCCGGTCCGGAGCTCGTTGATCTCGGCCACATCCGCCATCATGGAGGTGGCGGTGGGAAAGATGACGCCGTTGCCCAGCCAGTAGGTGGCGTGCAGCAGCACGAAGACGACAAAGGCATACGGGAACGACCAGCCCAGCACGTCGGTCGTCTGCCCCGGCACGAGCGTGCCGGTGAGGAAGAACGCGGCCAAAGTGAAATTGCTGCCGATGCTGAGGAGGCCGGCAAACACCACCGTGCCCTTTTTTTCCAGCCGCCGGACGAGCATGCCGCCGATCAACGACCCGATGCCGAAACCGATCATGCTGCCGCCATGGGCCACGGTTTTCTCGTATCCGCCGAACTTCATGAAGTGTTCGTAGAGATACATCTGCAGCGAACTCACCAGCGCGATGCCCACCGTGACGATGACGATGAACGCGAACACGTAGCGCGGGTAGAAATCACTGACGATCTCCTTCATGTCCCGGAAGAATCCCCGGATGCCGTGCTGGGCGACCGGCAGCCGCCGGTTGTCCGTGATCTGCCTCCGGGTGGCGAAGACGACAAAGACGATGCAGGCCAGCGAGACGACCGCGAAGCCCAGGCCCATCCGCACGTAGTTCTCCGAGAGCGAGGTGGCCCGGACGGTTTCATTGTCGGAGAAAAAGATCGACCAGGCGAGGGCCACCCCGAGCAGGTTGGCCAGCATGTTCATGGCCGAGCGGATGCCCTGCAGCGTCACCCGGCCGTCGTAGTCGGAGCACAGCTCGAAGCCCAGCGCCACATACGGGACGCCGAAGACCGTGATCGCGGTCCGCTGCAGCAGGTTGATCACGAGCAGATACCAGAACAGCGCCTGGGGGCTGCTGCGGGCGAAGTCCGGCACCACCCACAGGAAGACGTAGATGATGGTCACCACCACGCCGCCGAACAGGATGTAAGGGTGCCGCCGCCCGAACCGGCTGCGGGTGTTGTCGGTGATGTGGCCCATCACCGGGTCGGTGATGGCATCCCAGAAAACCGCGACGCCCATGGCGATGCCGGCGAGGGCATGGCTCAGGCCGAGCGCCTCGGTGTAGTAGAGCATCGCGAACCCGAAGAGCGAGTTCATGAGCAGGGAGTTCGCACACTCCCCGACGGAGTAACCGACCATGCGTGCGCGCGAGCACTGCGGTCCGGTCGGAGGCTGGGGCGCTTCCATGGCCGGGCAGGCTGCCGGGCCGGTCTCCCGGGGACAAGGCTGCGGTATAGGTAAAAGCAGCGCTACGCCTGACCGTAGCTGCGCTGTTGCCGCGCGGGCAGCTGACCCCTCAACGCCAGAGCGGCACCAGTTCCTGTTTCCGCACCCAGCCGGTCCGACCGTCCTCAAACCGCAGGCGCACCCAGCCGAGGAAGGTGCGATCCATCACGCCGAGCGAGCCGGCGGCGAGCGCGGTGGTCTGCTGGTTGATTTCGGCTTCCGTGGGGATCGAGTGCAGCGTCGTGCCGCGCCAGGCGAGCGCCGCCTGCGGACTCGCCGCCAGACCGTACGTATCGCGTCCCACCCAGGCCGCGGCCCCGGCCAGCACTCCAGCCAGGATGACTGCGAGCGCGAGGTGCCGGCTCCAGGTCGGGATGCGGTGGAAGCGACCGTAGAGCAATCCGCCGAGGGCCAGCGCGATCGCCGCGGCGCTCACGACGGCAACGCATTCCCATTCCGCAGGCGAGGCGAGGCGGGCCAGGGCCGGACGCGGACCGGATGCGAGGAAGGAAGCCAGCGCGCCGGGGGTGTAGCCCGCTTTTTCGCAGGCGAGGGCGAGATTCAGGCGTCCGCCGGCATCCGCCGGATGCTGCACGAAGGCGGCCGTCGCCTGCGCGGCGGCCTCGTCCCAACGGTCCTGCTGCGCCAGAGCGAGGGCGAGGTTGTGGCGCGCGACCCAGTCGACCGGATTCTGCTGCACGGCCTCGGCCCAGGTCTTCTCGGCGGTGGCATAGTCACCTTGGCGGTAGGCCGCGGCGGCATCGGCCGCGCGCAGGTCGGGGAGGATGATCATCGCGGCCAGGACCAGCGCGGGCAGCAGGTTGCGCGGATGCACGATGCGCCAGGCGGCAAAGCCCGGGGCCCGACGGGCGGCGAGCGCGGCGCGGGCCCGGCTGACCCAGTCGGCGGGCAGGTCGTTCGGCGGCCCGTAGAGCGTGCGATCCGCCTCGGACCAGAGTTGCCGCCACGCGGGATCTACGAGCGCAGAGGCGGCCGGTGCCGCCAGCGGGATCTGCCAGAGTATTGCGGCGTCGTGTTGCCAGGCCAGGAGAAGGGCGGGTCGCTCGGTGGCCGATGCCTGTGCGAGGCGGGCGAGGGTGGACGCGAGGCGCTTCCGGGCGAGGCGGCGCTGACGGCCGGGATCGGTGTGGACGGCGCGCTGGGCCGCCAGGCCGAGCCAGCCGATGGCGAGCACGGCGAAGGGCGCGAGCAACGCGAGAATCAGGGGCCGCGCTCCGGCGAACGGCACGCGGGCCGAGGCGCTGCCGGGCAGGGGATCCCGCGGCAGGGCTGAAGGCAGGTCTGGCGGCGCAGGTGGCTTGGGCGGCTGCGCGGCGTCGGTGGCCGCATCGGCCGTTTCGGACGGCGGGGCGATGTTGAAGCGCGGGGCGGTCGGGGCGGAGATGGTGACCGTTGTGCGCGGCGTGGTGAGTGTCTGGTAGGTGCCGGACTTGGGGTCGAAATACGTGAACTCAACCGGGGCGAGCGTGTAGGTGCCCGGCTTGGTGGGCACTAGGACCACGTCCTCCGCGAG
Source organism: uncultured Opitutaceae bacterium (assembly GCA_964526145.1). Classification (GTDB taxonomy): domain Bacteria; phylum Verrucomicrobiota; class Verrucomicrobiia; order Opitutales; family Opitutaceae; genus UBA2377. The sequence continues at coordinate 10,241 of CAZGJB010000042.1, read as the reverse complement.
CGTGGCGTCGAACAACCGGCCTTCGGCGGGTGTGCGCTTGGCCTGGGGCGAGATCACCTGAAAATCGCGCGAGACCTCGCGCGCTGGCAGGCCGGCGACGTCGGGCCAGTTGCCGGTGCCGCTCAGCTCAAGCGTCCACGTCACAGGCTCGCCGACCGCCGCGGTGGCCGGGACGACCTTGGAATTGAGCCGGAACTGGCCGACGGCGCCGCTGAAGCCGGCGGGTGCCGGCAACGGCAGCGGGCGGACGTTGACGGTGGGCTGGTTCGACGTGACCGACAGCTGTTCCACGCGTGGCTGCTGAAACAAGCCGAAGCCGATGGTGCCGGTGGCGACATTCACGAGCTGGCTGGCGGTGTGGAAGGTGACGGTGCCCGGGGCCTTGGCGTAGGCCCGGGTCTTGTAGGCGATGTTGAGGCGGGTCTCGCCATTGGCGGTGAATTCCGCCGGCTCGGGCTTTGACCAGTCCTCGACGATGAGCGGGGCGGAGTCCCATTCGATGGGGCCGCCAAGTTGGTTGAAGTTCCGGCGAGAGACGTCGAGCGAGTAGGCCAGTGGGAAGACTTCCCCGGCCCAGGCCGAGGTGACGCCGGGTTGCAGGCGGGCGTAGATGTTGGCCTCGGCTGCCTGCCGCATGGCCCCGGTGGTGAAGGCCGGCACGCGCAGGGTGCCCTCGGTGGTTTTGACCGTGAAGGCGGGAATTGAGACGCTGCCGGCGGCGCGGGCGCGGAGGCGGTAGTTCAGGATGACCGAGCGGGTCATGCTGAAATTGACGATCGAGGTCTGCTCGGCCCGGCCGGCGAAGCTGAACGTCACGTTCGGGACCGACGGCAGGGCGGGGTCACCCTCGGGCGCACAATTCTCAAAGACGAGCTGGAGTTCCGAGGGATCACCGGAGTCGGAGGTCTGCCACTGGACCGACTGCGCGCTGGCAGCGGTGAGGGTCAGGCAGAAGAGGAAGGCGAGGCGGAGCGAACGCATGGGTGTCACCAATTCTTGCCCGGCTTGGCGGGCGCGGTCTTTTTCTCGCCTTCCATCAGCTGGAAGAGCCGGGCCGGCGAGTCCTGGTGGCGGATCTGGTCGAGTTTCTGCAGCGGCATGGCGAGGGAGGGATCGGCAGGTTCCTTGTCACCTTTCTGCTTCTCAGGTGTGCCACCGACTTTCTGGGTGTCGCGGGTCGGCGGGGGCGGCTCGGTCTTTTCCTTCATGTCGCCAAAGGCGGAGTCCTGCTGGCCGCCTTGCTTCTCCTCGGGCTTGGCGGCGTCGGATTGCTGCGGCTGCTTCTCCTGCTGCTGGTCGGACTGCGACTGTTCCGACTGCTGCTGGTCCTGTTGCGGCTGCTGCTTTTGGTCCTGTTTCTCCTGGTCCTGTTTCTCCTGGTCCTGTTTATCCTGCTGCTCCTGCTTTTGCTGCGAGGGTGGCGGTTCCGGCTGTTGCAGCAGGGCTTCAAGTTCGCGGCGCAATTGCGGCCAGTCGGCAGTCTTGGCGTCGAGGCCCGCCCCGAGGTCCACGGCGGCGAGCGCGTCGCGCACCGGGCCCTCCGGCACCGGGCGTTGCTCGGACTGGATCTTCTGTCCCCAGGTCACCGTCTCGCGGGCAAATTCCGCCCAGTCGCGACCGGTGCGCACGTCCTGTCCGGCGAGGCGGCCCACGATCTTGCCGAGCGGCGAGGGCGCGGGGGCGGCCGCGGCCGCCCCCGCGGCAGCGAGGGCGGAGGACGGAAGCCAGAAGGCGGACAGGAAGAGCAGCAGGGCCATGGTGGCCGCGGTGGCGCCGGACGCAGGCAGTCCGGTTGACTGCGCCTGATCGGCCGTCTGCCCCCGGCCGTCTGTCATCTGCAGCTGCCGCGGCTTCGGCCGGACCGGGAACTCGCGCCACAGGCTGACGAGGAGGCAGAAGAGCGCCGGGGCGAGGGCCCATTGGAAGCGTTCGACGAGGCGGACGTTGTGCTTCTCGGTGAACTCGCCCTTGCGGCCGGCCTCGACCGTGGCGCGCAGCACGCCGGCGAGGTCGAGCCAGGCGCTGGCATCGCGGTAGGTGCCGCCGGTCTGGTCGGCGAGTTCGCGCAGGGAAGCGCCGTTGAGCTTAGAGAGAACGACGGCGCCACGCTCGTCCTTCACGAAGGCGCCGGCGCCGTCGGGAATCATGGCCCCGGCCTCGGTGCCGACGCCGAGGCAGATCGCGCGGATGCCCTTCTTCTTCAGCTCCGCGATGCTGCCTTTCCAGTGCTCGTCGTTGGCCTCGCCATCGCTGAGCACGATGAGGAAGCGATCGGCGGTCGTCCCGGAACCGAAAGCCTGCAGCGTGGTGTCCACGAGCGCGGAGTAGTTGGTGCCGCCCTCCGGGAGATAGTCGGGGGCGAGCACGGGCAGGAACTCGCGCAGGATCTCGTAGTCCGCGCTGAGCGGTGTCTGGAGGAAGGCGGTGCCGGAAAAGACGATGAGACCGACGCGTTCGCCGGCGAGTTTCTCGAGGAGGGAGCGGATGAGGAGCTTGGCGCGCTCAAGGCGCGTCGGTTTGATGTCGGCCGCGAGCATCGAGCGCGAGAGGTCGATCGCGATGACGATCTCGCGCGACTGGTCGAAGACCGGCTCCTCGATGCGGCCCCACTGCGGCCGGGCCAGGGCGACGATCGCGAGGGCCAGGCCGAGGCCCAACCAAAGCCGCCCGCGGCGCGCGACCGAGGGTTGGCCCGCGGCCAGCGCGAGGTGGTGGTGGCCCGCCTCGGCCCGCAGGATCTTCGGGTGGTGTTCGGTGGCGAGGCCGGTGCGACGGCGCAGGTCCCAGATCACCAGCGCGAAGGGCAGGGCGAGCAGCCAGAGAAGATGGGGCCAGGCGAAGCTCATGCCGTCGCCTCCTTCCGCAGCGGTGGCCGGGCGAACAAGGCCCCGAGGACCAGGGCGAGCAGACCAGGTGCCGCCGGCCAGTGGAACAACTCGGTGGTCACGAGGTGGCTCTTGGCCTGGAATTCGATCTTCTTTGCCTGGTCGATGGCGTTGAAGGCGGCGGCGATCGTGTCCTGATCGGCGGCGCGGAAATAGCGTCCGCCGGTCGCGGTGGCGATGTCGCGGAGCGCGCTTTCGTCGAGGTCCGACAGCAGGCGGCGCATGCCGATCTTGTTGCCCTGCTCGTCGAAGACGGGGAAGGGCACGATCCCGTCGCGCCCGGCGCCGATGGTGTAGACGGGGATGCCGCGGGCTTTGGCGATCTCGGCGGCCTGGAGCGGGGTCAGGGCGCCGCGGTTGTTGGCGCCGTCGGTCAGGAGCACGACGAACGCACCCTGGCGCCGGCCGCCGGACTCGCGCTGCGCCTGCTCGAGGCGCGTGAGGGCGACCCCAAGACCGTCGCCGATGGCGGTGCCGTCCTCGATGAGGCCGATCCGAAGGCGCTCGGTCTGCCGCGCCAGCCAGTCGTGGTCGAAGGTGAGCGGCGCGAGCGTGTAGGCCTTGCCGGAGAACACGACGATGCCGATGCGGTCGGAGGGTCGTTCGTTGATGAAGGCCTGGATGACCGGCTTGATGGCCTGCAGCCGGTTCACGCGGTCGCCATCGCGCTCGTAATCCTCGGCCAGCATCGAGCCGGAGAGGTCGATCGCGAGCATGAGGTCGTAGCCCTGCGTCCGCACCTCGCGCTTGTCCTCGATCCGCTGCGGGCGGGCGAGGGCGACGATGAGGAGCGCCAGCCCGGTCAGGGCGAGGGCGACGGGCCAGCGCGAGACCGACGCGAGCGAGGGCCGGTACCACGCGGCGGCGAATGGCACGAGGAGGACCGGCACCTTGCGGCGGCCGCGCAGCCAGAAGAGGAGCGGGAGCGCGAGCAGCGCCAGCAGCCAGAGGGGATCGTGGAAGACGAGGTGGCCCATGGTCAGCGGATGGCCCGCGCGCGCATGCGGGCGTGGAAAAACTTCACGAGGGCATCGAGGCGGTTTTCCGCGGTGCCGACGACGAGGCGGCTGAGCGGATCGGGGAACAACTCGCGCCAGGCGGCCTCACGCTGCCCGCGCCACGTGGCGTGCGCGGCGCGCTCGGCGGCAGAACCGTCGAGGATCACGAGACGGCCGGCGGTGGGATCGTAGGCGGCGAAGGTGTCGTCGCCCGGCAACTCGCGCTCCCAGGGGTCGTCCACGCGGAAACCCATGGTCTGGTATCGCCGCTGGATCACGGTCCAGCCCTCGGGTTCGGGCCGTGGCGGGAAGTCGCCGAGCCACAGGAGTACGCTGTGCTTCGGCGCGGCGCGGGCGAGCAGGCGCCAGGGGATGGCCGGGTTGGCGGCGGTTGCCGGCGGGGCCGGGCGGGAAAGGAGGGTGGCGGCGGCGTGGAGTATCTGGCCGCGGCCGCGCACGGGTTCGCGGAACAGGTTGCCGCCGGGCGCGGCGTGGACGAAGCCGACGCGGTCGCGATTGACCGCACCGAGCAGCATCACGAGGCCGGCGAGCTCGAGCAGCGCCTCGCGCTTCGATTGCGCGCCGGAGCCGAAATGCAGCGAGGGCGAATCCTCGAACACGACCAGCAGGGTGACCTCGCGCTCCTCGACAAACTTCTTGCGGTAGGGTTCACCGAGCCGCGCGGTGACGTTCCAGTCGATATCGCGAACGTCGTCGCCGAACTCATACTTGACCACCTGGTCGAATTCCATGCCGCGCCCGCGGAACGCCGAGCGGTATTCGCCGCTGAGCACGTTCTCCACCGCGTGCCGCACGCGCCACTCCAACTGGCGCAGCAGCGCCAGCGGGGAGGCGGAGGTGGGGGAAATATCGTCAGCGGGCACGATTTATCGGATCGTCAGCTTTCGGCTGGAAAGACCCTGAAGGACAAATGTGGAACTCAGGAAAGGAGGAACGGACCAGGAATCCGTGGCCTGTTTCGAGGGTTCGTGAGTTCCACATTTCATCCGGTCAGGTTTTCAGGATTTTCTTATTTCGCCGGCACCGGCGTCTGCGCGATCACCTGCGCGACGATCTTGTCCGGGCTGATCTCCTCGGCCTCGGCTTCGTACGTCAGGCCGATGCGGTGGCGGAGGACGTCGGGCGCGAGTTCCTGGACGTGGGCGGGTGACACGTAGTCCTGCCCGCGGAGCCAGGCGAGGGCGCGGCCAGCCTGGAAGAGGGCGAGCGAGGCGCGGGGTGAGGCGCCGAAGTTGAGGTAGCGCTTGCCGGTGCCGGCCTCGGCGAGGGCGCGGGTGCCGCGGACGAGCGCGAGGATGTAGCCCTGCACGGCCGGGGAGACGTGGATGCGATCCACGTCGGCCCGCAGCGCGAGGAGTTCCTCACCGCTGGAGGCCGCCGCGAGCACGGGTTGCTGCGTGACTTGGCCCCAGCGCTGCATCATGGAGGCCTCCTCCTCGGCGCTGGGGTATTCGACGATGAGCTTGAAAAGGAAGCGGTCCGTCTGCGCCTCGGGCAGCGGGTAGGTGCCCTCCTGCTCGATGGGGTTCTGCGTGGCCATCACGAAGAACGGCTTGGGGAGCGGATGCGTGCCGCCGCCGATCGTGACCTGGCGCTCCTGCATGGCCTCGAGCAATGCGCTCTGGACCTTGGCGGGGGCGCGGTTGATTTCGTCGGCGAGGACGAGATTGGCGAAGATGGGGCCGCGGTGCGGGCTGAACGCACCGTCCTTCGGCGAGAAGACCATCGTGCCGACGACATCGCTCGGCAGCAGGTCGGGGGTGAACTGGATGCGCTCGAACTGGACGCCGAGCGCCGTGCCGAGGGACTTGATGAGCAGTGTCTTGGCAAGGCCGGGCATGCCCTCGAGGAGGACGTGGCCGTTGGCCAGGAGGGCGACGAGCAGGCGCTCGACGACGGCGTCCTGGCCGATGACGGCCTGGCCGATTTCGTCGCGCAGTTTCTGGGACCAGGCGGGACCGGTGATCATGGGTGATTGAGGCTGGTGGGAGTGGCGGGATTTGACTCCGCCGACGGGGAATGGTTTCAAACAGAAAAGAGTCACGGCCATGGCATTACCACCCCAAATCCACGGACGGCTGGCCGCCCTCGGCGTCCGGCCCGGCGAAGTGGACGAGCGGTTCATCCGCGGCACGGGACCCGGCGGGCAGAAAATCAACAAGACTTCGAGCACGGTCGTGCTGCGCCACCGGCCGTCGGGCCTCGAGGTCCGCTGCCAGGCCGAGCGCTCCCAAGCCGCCAACCGCGAGGCGGCCTGGGCGGCCCTGTGTGCGCGGCTCGAGGCGGCGCGCAGCGCGGAACGGATGGCGCGGGTACAGGTCCGCGAGGTCGAGCGCCGCCGCACGCGGCAGAAATCGCCCGGTCAAAAGGCGCGGATGATCGAGGCCAAGAAGCACCGCGCCAAGATCAAGGCCAAGCGCGGGCGGGGCTTTGAGGACTGAGACGGTCGGAGGGTTGTGGCCCAAACCGGGCTCACGCGGAGGCGCGGAGACCGCGGAGCAAGCGTGACCACTGATGCACACTGATCCTCACAGAAATGAGGGGGGATTCCATCCCAATCAGCCTAGACCAGTCCAGATCAGTGGAAAAAACTCCGCGGTCTCCGCGACTCCGCGAGAGACTCATTCCAGCGGCGTCACTGCATCCCCGATCCTGATCTCACCCGCCTTCGTCTCGTGGATCAGGTTCTGGCCGAAAATCACCTCGCTCGCATCGGCGGCGGTGCGGCGGTAGGCGGCGAGGGTGCGGATCGGCTCCTTGTACCTGACCGCCGTCGCCTGGTCGATGGTCGGGATGCTGCATCGGACGCACGGCCCGGCGGCGCGAAACACAGCGGCGCCGACACGCACCCGCTGCCACGCGTCCTCGGCAAACGCGGGACAACCCGCGATGACGACGTTGGGGCGGAAGCGGTTCATCGGCACCGGCTCCTCGTCCTGCGTGACGAGCCGGTCGTTGAGGTCGGCGAGGGAGGCCTCGCTCAGGGCGAGCAGCGGGTACGCGTCGGCGAAGGTCACGACATCGCCGGGCTGCGCCTTGGCCGGCTTCACGGGTCGGCGGTAGTCCGCGCCCATGCGCACGAGCCGGCAGGGGTGGCGCAGGAAATCCGACAGCCACACGGCGATCTCGACGCCGCAGTCCACGGCCTGGACCGTGTCGCGCCAGATCTGCACCGTGGCGGGCGGACCGTCGTCCGCCAGGCCCACGGCGGCCGACCCGTGCTGCGGGTGGCGCAGGATGAGTTCCTCGCGGCCGAGCTCGGTGTCGATCAGCGCCATGCGCGGCAGCACGCGCTGGGTGAGGAAGCGGCCGGTGTCATCCACGACGAGGAACCGCCGGTCGCCCACGAGCCCGTGGGCATCGAGCGTGGCCGCCGGCACGGCGACGCCGCGCAGCGACTTGACGGGGTAGATGTAGATGCCGCTGAGATGCACGGATGCGTGCGTCAGCTGCGCTTGGCGACCTCGCGCACGGCGGTTTCGATCGGGCCGGGCTCGGGCAGGGCCTTGGCGCCCTTGGCACCGAGCTCGTTGAACTTGCGGGCGCCGGGGAGCACCGACTGCTCGAAGGAGCCGATCGCGGCGTTGTACGAGCGGGTGGCGCCATCGAGGCCCTTGCCGACCTTCTCGAGGTGCTCGGCGAAGGTCGCCACGCGGTCGTGCAGCTCGCGGCCGAGGCGGCTGATCTCCTCGGCGTTCTTCGACACCGCCTCCTGGCGCCAGCCATAGGCCGCGGCCTTGAGGAGGGCGATCAGGGTCGCGGGCGTGGCGAGGAGCACCTTCTTCGCGATGCCGCGGTCGATGAGCGTGGGCTCGGCCTGCAGGGCGCCGGAGAGGAACTGGTCGCCGGGGAGGAAAAGGACGACAAATTCGGGTGAGGGTTGGAACTGTGCCCAATAGTCCTTGCTGCCGAGGGCGTCGATGTGCCCGCGGACCTTGGCGGCATGCTCGGCGAGCTTGGCGGTGCGCACGGTGTCGTCGGCGGCGTTGGCCGCCTCGCGGTAGGCGTCGTTGGGCGCCTTGGCATCCACGACGATCTGCTGGCCGCCGGGGAGGCGCCCGAGCATGTCGGCGCGGAACGCCCCGGACGTCTGCTGCTCGGTGAAATCGCAGTACGCGCTCATGCCCGACAACTCGACGACGCGGCGGAGCTGGAGTTCGCCCCAGGTGCCGGCGGTCGTGGTGGAGCGCAGGGCGGTGGAGAGCTTGGCGGCCTCGGCCTGGAGCTGGCCCTGCGTCGTCGTGAGCGACTTGAGCTGCTCGGAGAGCTGGCCGTAGGCGGAGGCGCGCGCCTGCTCGATCTCGCCGATCTTGGTGCCGACCTTGTCGAGCGACTCGCGCAGCGGCTGCACCAGGGCGTCGATCGCCTGCTGCCGCTTGCCGAGGTCGTCGGCCGATTGCTGGTGAAGCTTGCCGAAGGTCTCGCGGGCGAGGGTGAGGAATTCGGCGGAGTTGCGGCTGAGGGCATCGGCCGAGAGCGCCTTGAACTCGTTGGCGAGGCGCTCGTGGGCCGCCCGCTCGGCGGCGAGGGCGGTCTCGAGGCGCGCCTGGGCCGTGCGCAGTTCGGTCTCGGAGGCGCGCAGGGTCGCGACCTCCGCGGTGAGTCGGGCGTTCTCCTCTTCGCGCGCCCGCAGACGCTCGACCAGGGCGGCGCGGCGACCGTGGAGCACGAGCCAGGTGACGAAGGCGGCCGCGGCGGCGATGATGAGGGTGATGGTAAAATTCACGTAAAGACGGCGGGCGAGGGTTAAGGGCGATCCGTTGGCGGATGCGTTCCTTGACACAAGGTTACGCGAACTGCAAACACGCGTATGCCCCATTCGGGCCTATCCGGGGTCGGGCATTCCTTCCGTCCAGCCAAGTCTTCCCGTGACAGATAATTCTACCCTCAACGCCCCGCCGGCCGAAAAACCCGCCGTGCTGGTGGTCGATGACGAATACGGTCCCCGCGAGTCCATCGCCTTCACGCTCGCCGCGGAATTTGCCGTCGATACCGCCGGTCGGGCGATCGAGGCCCTGGCGAAAATCAAGGAGAAGCCGTATGCGGTCGTGGTCCTCGACATCCGCATGCCGGAGATGGACGGCATCCGCGCGCTCGAGGAGTTGCGCAAGATCGATGCCGAGGTCGCGGTGATCATGCTCACCGGGTACGGCACGCTGCTCACGGCGCAGCAGGCGATGCTGGCCGGGGCCAACCAGTACCTGCGCAAACCGCCGGATGTGGCCGAGCTGGTCGAGGCCGTGCGCAAGCAGGCGCAGGCCACGCGCCTGCGCCGCCGCCAGGCGCACATCAACCGCGAGACTGCCGCGATGAACGCCGCGCTCCAGAGCGAGATCGCGCAGAACGAACCGCAGATCTGGCAGGCGCGCGCCTCGGTCGAGCTCGTGCACGACCTCAACAACCCCCTCACCGTCGTCATCGGCTACTCGACGCTGCTGCTCGAGGAGGCGCGGACCATTGCCGCGGCCGACCCGGAGCGCGGCAAGCGCATGGCCGAGTACGCCACGATGGTCGAGAAGGCCGCCGAGTACTGCCAGCACCTCTCGGAAAACTGGCGCCAAGGCGCCCGTCGCGCCGCCGACTACCGGTCGGTGGACCTGCTGAAGGTGATCGACGAGGTCTGCCAGGTGATCTTCTTCAACAACCTCAGGATCCGCCGCAGCGGCCTGACTGAGGCCGTCGTGCGCGGCTCGGCGTTCGAGCTCATGCGCATCTTCCAGAATCTCTTCAAGAACGCCCAGGAGGCCGGCGCCTCGGAGCTCGAACTCGCGGTCAGCCGCCAGGGCAACGAGCTGGAGCTGATCCTCCGCGACAACGGCGCGGGCATGTCACCCGAGGCGTTGCAGCGCGCGCAGAAGGGCGGGTTCACTAGCAAGGTGTCGGGCACCGGGCTGGGCCTCAACATCTGCCGGCACCTGCTGGCGGCCCATGGCGCCAGCCTGGCGATCGAGTCGGCGCCCGGCAAGGGCACGAAGGTGCGTCTGGTGTTCCCGGCCGCCAAAGCGTGAGCCACCCTGCGCTCCCAGTCCGCGGCTCGGTCCGCGCCCCGCGATGAAGCGCCGGCGCGTCAAGATCACCGGCCTCGGCCCGGTCACCCCGGCGGGCATCGGACGCGCGGCCTTCGCCGCCGGCATCCTCGAGCCCGTGAGCCGCGTGCGGGAGTACCGGGGCTTCGCCCGGCAGGGCGGGGGGCGGTTTGTCGCGGCCGAGGTCGACGACGACGTGCTGGCGCCGCTGGTCGCGGAACGCGGCGCGGGCCGCCTGCCACGGCACACCCAGTTTGCCCTCGCCGGGGCGACGCTCGCGCTGCGCGATTGCGGGCTGGATTTCGGCGACC
>CAZGJB010000041.1:0-17451 GCA_964526145.1 uncultured Opitutaceae bacterium | reverse complement strand
GACAAGGCCTCACCCGCGTTTTCACGCGACGGCAGGAAACTCTACCTCGGCCTCGCCCCTGCGCCCGTGCCGGAACCGGACGCCGACGCGGCCACCGATCCCGAGGACAAGGTCACAGCCGACCTTTGGCGGACAGCCGACGACTACGTGCAGCCCATCCAGGAAGTGCGCGCGATCCAGGAGCGCAACCGCACCTACCGCGGGGCGTACGACCTCGCGACCGGCACTTACACGCAGTTGGCCGATGAAACCCTGCCCACGGTCACTTTGAGCGACAATGGCAACCGCGCGCTCGGCTACGACGACCGGGCCTATCGGCGCCGCGAGGATTACGATGCCGCCTACGCCGATGTCTACCTCGTCGACACCGCCACCGGCGCGCGGCAGCGCGTCCTCGAGGCCCTGCGCGGCAGCACGCGCGGCGGTCCGTCGCTGAGCTGGTCGCCGGACGGACGCTGGGCGGCGTACTTCGACGCCGGCCACTGGCGCGTGCTCGACACCGCCACGGGCGCGACGCGTGAACTCACCCGCAATCTGCCGGTGACCTTTACCGTGGAGGATCACGACATGCCCGAGCCGGCACCGTCGTATGGCTGGGGCGGCTGGACGAGCGACAGCGCGTCGTTCCTCGCCTACGACCGCTTCGACGTCTGGCAGCTTTTCCCCGACGGTCGAACCCCGCGGAACCTCACCGTCGGCGCCGGCCGCAAGGACAAGACCGTCCTGCGCGTACAGGACATCACCCCGCGCGAGGAGGATGACGAGGACCGCGGACTCGATCCCACCCAGCCGTTGATCCTCAAGGCCGAGAACGAGCGCACGCGCGCCACCGGGTTCTTCCGCACGACCTTTGCCGCCGCGGCCGCACCGCAGCGTCTGCTTTGGAGCGACCGTTACCACGCGTATGTCGGCCGCGCGCTCGAGGCTGACGTGCTGCTCGTCACGGCCTCACGCTTTGACGAGTTTCCCGATGTTTACACCACCACGTCCGCGCTCACCTCGTTGACGAAGATCTCGACGCTCGGCGCGCAGCTTGAGCCGTTCAAATGGGGCCGGGCGGAGTTGATGGACTACACCAACGCGCAGGGCCTGCCGCTGCAGGCGTTGGTTTATCTGCCGGCCGACTTCGATCCCGCGAAGAAATACCCGGTGCTCGTCTACATCTACGAGAAGCTGACGCAGACGATCCACCGCTTCATCCCGCCAGCGCCAAGCCAGAACCTCAATCCGCCGCTCTACGCGAGCAACGGATACATCGTGCTGATGCCCGACATCGTTTACCGCGAGGGCCAGCCGGGGCAGAGTGCGCTCGACTGCGTGCTGCCGGCGGTGGAAGCCCTCGTGGCGAAGGGCTACGCGGACCCGGTCAACGTCGGCATCCAGGGTCACTCCTGGGGCGGTTACCAGATCGCCTACATGGTCACGCAGACCAACCGGTTCAAGGCCGCCGCCGCCGGCGCGCCGGTCGGCAACATGACGAGCGCGTATGCGGGCATCCGGTGGGGTCCGGGCCGGCCGCGCATGTTCCAGTACGAACAGAACCAGAGCCGCATCGGGCGGCCGCTCACCGACGCGCCGGAGCTGTACCTGGCGAACTCCCCGGTCTTCCATATCCGCAATGTGCAGACCCCGCTGCTGATGCTGCACAACGACATGGACGACGCCGTACCGTGGGAACAGGGCATCGAGCTGTTCCTCGCACTGCGGCGCCACGACAAGCCGGCCTGGTACTTCAACTACAACCAGGAGCGCCACGGCCTGCGGCGGCGCGCCGACCTGAAGGATTATACCCTGCGCCTGTGGCAGTTCTTCGACCATTATCTGCGCGGCGCCCCCGCTCCGGAATGGATGGAAAAAGGCATTCCCTACCTCGAGCGCGAGGAGGAGAAGCGGCGCGTGGAGCATCCCACTTCCTGAACCATGTCCTCCCGTCGCACCCGTGTGCTGAAAATCATCCTGCTTGTCTTCGGCGTCCTGCTCGTCGGGGCGCAATTCGTCCGGCCGGCCAGGAACCTCGCGCCCGGGGCGCCGGGGCCGGATGACCTGACGGTGCTGCGGCCGCCATCGGCCGAGGTGAAGGCCATCCTGGAGCGCGCCTGCTACGACTGCCACTCTAACCACACGCGCTATCCCTGGTACGCCGAGATCCAGCCGCTCGGCTGGTGGCTCGCGGATCACGTGAAGGAGGGCAAGGCGCACCTGAATTTCTCCACCTTCGGCACCTATCCCGCCAAACGGCAGACGCGGAAGCTCGAGGAGCTGATCGAGGAGGTCGAGGAGGGAAAAATGCCCCTCGCCTCCTACACCTGGACCCACGCCGACGCCCGCCTGACCCCCGCAGAAATCAAAGCCCTGACCGACTGGGCCGCGTCCGTGCGGGAGAACTTGCCGACGAAATGATGCGAAGCTCTCGCGGAGACGCGGAGGCCGCGGAGTTGTTGGTTTGATCCGTGCCATCCGTGAAATCCGTGGTTCAATAACCTCTCATGGATACCCAACCGCTGCGTTACGCCGTCATCGGCGCTGGTGGCATCAGCCACGTGCACCTCAACGACATCTTGGCCAAGCCAGGGGTCACGCTCGTCGGCGTCGCGGATCCGGCCGATCCCAAGCACTGGCGGCTGCCAGCGGCGCACCGTGCGGCGCCACAGTTTCAGGACGCGGAGGCCATGCTGCGTGAAACCAAGCCGGATCTCGTCTCGATCTGCACGCCGAACAAATTCCACGCGCCGTCGGCCCTGCTCGCTTTCAAGCATGGCGCGCATGTCGCGTGCGAAAAGCCCATGGCGATGACCGTCGCCGAGGCCGATGCGATGGAGTCCGCCCGGGCCGCGGCCGGACGGCTCGGCGGAATCAATTTCTCGTACCGCAACGTCGCCGCGTTCCGCTTCGCCCGCGAGCTGATCGCCGCCGGGGAACTCGGACGCATCCTGCGCGTGAACACCGTCTACCTGCAGAGCTTCCTCGGCGCCCCGGCCACGCCGCACACCTGGCGCAACGACGCGAGCCTCGCCGGTTTCGGCGCGCTGGGCGACCTCGGGGTGCACATGGTCGACGGCGTCTGGTTCCTCTCCGGCCTCGACTACCGCCGCGCGGTGGGGCTCGCGCAGACCCTGATCCCGGAAAAGCCCGATGCTGCCGGCACTGTGCGTCCGGTCACGACCGACACCAACGCCGCCTGGCTCGCCGAGCTGGCCGGCGGGGTGATCGCGACCTTCGAGACCACGCAGGTCGCGCCGGGCTACGGCAATTTCTTCCGTATCGAGATCTCGGGGGAGCGCGGCACGCTCGCGGTGCACTCGGACCACCCGGAGGAGATCTGGCTGCGCGCCGGCGCCACGCTCACGAAGTACGCGACGTGGAAGACCGACCTCCCGCTGCAGAAACTGCCCACGGATTTCCTCGGCCGCGGCGGCCCGACCACCCCCGGCGCGATCGTCCACGCCATCCGCGGCGAGAAAGTGGACTTCCCGACGTTCGCCGACGGCATTCGCGCGCAGCGCGTCATCGCCGCGGTGCTGGCTTCGATGAAGTCGGGCGCGTGGGTTGGTATTTGAGGTTCACGGGGTCTCGCGGAGACGCGGAGGGCGCGGAGTTATTAACCACGGATTCACGGATGGCACGGATCACGCAATGGCCACATAAGGCACAAAAGGACCGGAGGTTTTGATATATCTCCTTCTGAGCCCTTTGCACGTTATGTGGCCATTCTGGTTCGGCATCCTCCGCGTCCTCCGCGCCTCCGCGAGAGACTCTTGTCCTTATTCCTTCTTCCTTCTGCCGGTTTCACTCGCCAAACTGCCGGCATGAGTCGCCTTCTCCCCTCTCTGTTGGCCTTGCTGCTGTTCGCGGGTTGTTCGTCCGCCTACTATGGCGCCATGGAGAAGGTCGGATTTGCGAAGCGCGACATCCTGGTCTCGCGCGTGGAGAAGGCGCGCTCGGCGCAGGCGGAGGCCAAGGAAGAGTTTACTGACGCGCTCCAGGCTTTCCTCGCGGTGACGCGCGTCGATGGCGGGGAGCTGAAGCGCAAGTACGACGAGCTCAACGACCGCTACAAGGCGAGCGAGTCCGCCGCCAAGGAGGTGCGTGTGCGCATCGACGCCATCGAGGAGGTCGCCGGGGCCCTGTTCGAGGAGTGGGGCAACGAACTCGGCCTCTACAGCAACCCGGAGTTGCGCACCCGCAGCCAGGAGCAGCTCGCCGCCACGCGCACGCGCTACACCGCGCTTCTCGCAACGATGCGGCGCGCCGCGGCCGGCATGGATCCCGTGCTCGCCACGTACCGCGACCAGGTGCTTTTCCTCAAGCATAACCTCAACGCCCAGGCCGTGCGCTCCCTCGACACGACGTCGCGGACCCTCCAGCAGGATGTCTCCCGGCTGATCGCGGGCATGGAACAGTCCATCCGCGAGGCCGACGCCTTCATCAAGGGACTGAGCGACCAACCATGAACCAGATCGCGACCGAGATCCTGATCATCTTCCTGCTGCTGGTGGCGAACGGCGTTTTCGCGATGGCGGAGATTGCCGTCGTTTCCTCGCGCAAGGGTCGGCTCAAGAAGCTCGCCAACGAGGGCTCGGCCAAGGCGCAGGCCGCCCTGGCGCTCGCGCAGGAGCCGACGCGTTTTCTCTCCACGGTGCAGATCGGCATCACCCTCATCGGCATCCTCGCGGGTGCCTATGGCGGCGCGAATCTGACCGACGAGGCGGCGGCGCTGGTGGCGCACGTGTCCGTGCTGGCGCCCTACAGCCAGGGCATCGGCCTCTTCATCGTCGTCGGCTCGATCACGTTCTGCTCGCTCATCATCGGCGAACTCGTGCCGAAGCGCGTCGGTCTCAACAACCCCGAGCGCAAGGCCATGCTGGTCGCCGGGCCGATGAACTCCCTCTCGCGGCTGGCCTCGCCGTTTGTATGGCTGCTGACCCAGTCCACCAACCTCGTGCTCAAGGTCCTCGGGCTCGGCAAGGAGGTTGATGCGCCGCCGTCGGAGGAGGAGGTCGCCCACCTGATCGAGCAGGGCACGTCAGCCGGCGTGTTCCACAAGGCCGAGCGCGCCATGGTCGAGGGCGTGCTGCGCCTCGACGAGCGGCCGGTGACGGAGATCATGACGCGCCGCAACCGCGTCGTCTGGCTCAACATCGCCGACCCCGAGGAGGTCAACTGGCGCAAGATCGTCGCCAGCGGCCACTCGCACTTTCCCGTTTACGAGGGCATGCGCGACAACGTGCTTGGCCTGGTCGCGGTGAAGGCGCTCTGGGCCAACTCCGCCATCGGCCTCGCGAGCCACCTCCGCAATCACCTCACGCCGCCGCTCTTCGTCCCGGAGACGGTCAACGCCGTGCAGCTCCTCGAGAATTTCAAGAAGTCCGGCAAGCACCTCGCCCTCGTGACCGACGAGTTCGGCGGCATCCAGGGGCTCGTCACGCTCATCGACGTGATGGAGGCCATCGTCGGCGACCTGCCCGAGCCGGGCGACCGCCGCGGGCCCGATGCCGTGCAGCGCGACGACGGCTCGTGGCTCGTGGACGGCTCGATGGACGTCGACGACCTGCGCCGCCGTTTTAAGCTCGAGCCCCTGCCCCGCGAGCACGAGGAAAGTTACGAGACGCTCGGCGGCTTCGTGCTCGACCGCCTCGGTCACATCCCGCGCCCGGGCGAGTCCTTCGCGTGGGGCGGTTGGCGCTTCGAGGTGATGGATATGGACCGTAACCGCGTGGACAAGGTGCTGATGGCACCGGTGAAGAGCAGCAAGGGGTAAGCGGAGGACCTACGGTCTCAGCATCTCCCGCAACCGCTCGGCATAGTGGCGGAAATTGGGCCACGAGACGTCGGGCGGGATGTGGTGATCGAGACTGGGGATGTAGCGACCGCTCGCGAGGGCCGGGCGAATGCGGGCCAGTTCGGCATCGATCGCGGCGGGGCCGGCGGCCAGGGCGCGCTTATCGATGCCGCCCAGCAGCGCGAGGCCGGGATACTTCCGGCGGAAGACATTCACGTCCGCGCCGGCCGCAGGCTCCATCGGGAAGAGCAGGTTCACCCCCGCCTCGAGCATCGGCGGCACAATGAGGTCGGGCTGCCCGTCGGTGTCGACCGAGATGACCGGGATCCCGTGCGCCGCGGCGAAGTCCCGGATGCGGCGGTACTGCGGGGCCATGAATTCCCGCCAGTGCGCCGGCGAGATGAGCGGACCCTGCTTGCCGCACATGTCCTCCCAGAGGTGGATGACGTCCACGCGAACCTCGCCCACGACCTGCGCAAACACGGTGAGCCACAACGTGGTCACGTGCTCCATGATCTCGTGCACCCAGTCCGGCTCGGCGCAGAACGCCATGAGGCATTCCTCGTCGCCGAGGAGCCAGCGCAGGGCGCCGAAGACGCCGGTGTCGGGAAAGGTGCCCAGTTGGATGGGCAGGCCCGCCGCCATCCACGCGCGACCCTGTTCGCGCCAGTCGCCGGCCAGTCGCCGTGAATCGTTGGGGTCGAGGCGCTCGTCGCGGAAGCGCCGCCAGTCGTCGCGGTTGCGCACGGGCCACGCGATGAATTCCGACATGCCTTCGTCGTCCTTGAGGTTGCGCCGTTTGATACCCCAGCTGTCGATGTAGGTCACTGAGGTCGCATCCTCGTCCACCTTGGCGCTCAGATCCGGCAACGGTCCGAGCTTCACTGGCAGGGTCCGCGGCGTCTCGTCCGCTCCAAAGTGCGCTTTCACGTCGGCGAAAGTCGCGAACTCCGGTGGCAGTCCCTCGCGCTGCCAGCGCTTCCACGTGGCGCCCCAAACCCACCAGTAATGCCAGTATGGCACGCGGTCACGCGGCTGGCCCAGGACGGTGGCGAGAAAGCGCTCGCGGTGGGTCATCGGGGAAAGCTCAAGCCGTCATGGAACCATGAGGGTGTCGCCACCGGGAAGCCTCAACTCGCGCTCACATTCGAAGCCCCAGAGTTCCCAGTTGCCGTCGATGTAGTTGTCGTTGCCGGGACGCGCGCAGGCCTGGGTGAAAAGGAAATGGCGGCCCTTGAACGTGTAGAAAGCAGGTGTGGCGACGTGGAACATCGTTTGTTCCGAGTAGATGCCGGGCCACTGGGTCTGCAGGAGCGTGTCGGGGTCGAGTTGGTGCCAGCCGTTCACCGGATGCGGGCTGACGGCGAGGACGGTCCGCCACTGTTTGCCGAACTGCGGACCGACTTCCATGCTCAGCACGTAGGTGCGGCCGATCTTCCGGATCTGGTGCCATTCGTAATAGGAATCGGGCACGGAGGGAAAAAGGTGGCCGAGTCCGCGCGGGTCGGCGTCGTGCCAGCGGCGCTTCCAGGTCTTGCCGTCGGTCGAGGCGGCGTACCGGATGCCGGGCAGGGTGCGATCCTTGTCGCGGTACGAGTAATACATGTGCCAGTCCCAGCGTCCGGCGGCGGCGTTCCATTCCCGCATGACGGCCGCTTGGGAGGCGTAGGTTTCGCGAAAAGGGGCTTCGCGGTCGGGCGGGAGGATGGGTTTCGCGCCGTGGCGGATGATCTTGTCCCAGGTGAGATTCGAGTAGCCGTCGGCGCCGGCGGGGCAGATCGCGAGGCCGATGTTGTCCTGCACCTGGTCGATCGTGCCCGAATAGTAGATGTAGTAGGCGTCCTCCTCGGGGATGTAGAGCATCGTGTCGAGGCGGATGCTGCCGCGGTCCCAGCCGGTCTGGCCTGGACCGAACACCGGGTTGGCCGGGTCCTGGTGCCAGGTCATCGGGTCGTCGATCGAGGCCCACGCCTTGCCGAAGGTGCAGGTGGCGCGATTGGCCTTGGGCACGCCCGAGTAGAGCATGATGAGCCGGGTCGGGTCCTTCGGGTTCTGCAGGATGCACGGCTCCTGCACCTGCTGCGACTGCCAAGGGGAATTGGTGCGGTCGATGATGATGCGCCCGTTGACGGGCTTGGGAGAGGTCAAGGAAGGAGGGGGTTAACTCCTTCTTCTTGTGTAATTCACCCCGAGGTCACGACTAAAGCGGTGCTCTCTCCGCGAACTCTGCGTCTCCGCGTGAGGAAATTTCACGTGGCTCTCGCGGAGGCGCGGAGTTCGCGGAGAGGATTATTGCCGCTTACTGCTCTGCCGTTGCGCTGGGGGGTCCTTCCGATCAGCGTGCGGGCCTACCATGGCGGAGAATAACTCGATTCCCCTGCGGGCGTGGACCTGGATTCCGACGCTCTATTTTGGGCAGGGCATCCCGTATGTCGTCGTGATGACGGTGGCGGTGGTGATGTACAAGAACCTCGGGATCTCCAACACCGACATCGCGCTCTACACGAGCTGGCTTTACCTGCCATGGGTCATCAAGCCACTGTGGTCGCCGCTGGTGGATCTGCTGGGCACGAAGCGCCGGTGGATCGTGGCGCTGCAGTTCGTCGTTGGCGCGGCGCTGGCTTTGGTGGCGCTCACGGTGCCGGGGCCGGATTTCTTCCGGTGGACGCTGCTGGTCTTCTGGCTGCTGGCGTTCAGCTCGGCCACGCACGACATCGCGGCCGACGGATTTTACCTGCTCGCGCTGCCACCGCACCAACAGGCGGCGTTCGTCGGGGTGCGCAGCACGTTTTACCGGCTGGCGATGATCGCCGGTCAGGGCGGTCTCGTGTGGCTCGCGGGCACGCTGCAGGTGCGTTACGGCGACACCGCCCAGGCGTGGGTCGTCGTGTTCTGGATCCTCGCCGCGGGGTTTGGCGCACTGGCGGTCTATCACCTGCTGGTGCTGCCGCGGCCGGCCGACGACAAACCGGCCCCGCGCGCGGCGGTCGATCCGTGGCGGAGCTTTGCCGCGGTGTTCGTGGAGTTTTTTCGCAAGCCGCAGGTGCTGACGATGCTGGGCTTCCTGCTGTTTTACCGCTTCGCCGAGGCGCAGCTGGTGAAGCTGGTGACGCCCTTTTTGCTCGATCCGCGCGCGGAGGGCGGACTCGGCCTGACCACGCAGGCGGTCGGGCTGGTCTATGGCACGGCGGGGGTGTTGGCGTTGACGATCGGCGGCATTGCGGGCGGGTGGTTGATTTCGCGCTACGGACTCAAGCGGATGCTCTGGCCGATGGCGGTGGCGATCAATGCGCCGAACGTCGTCTATGTGCTGCTGGCGTGGTTCCAGCCGGCGAGCCAGACGGTGATTGGTGCGGCGTTGTGCGTGGAGCAGTTCGGCTACGGCATGGGATTCGCGGCTTACCTCGTCTACATGATGATGGTCGCAGCGGGTCCGCACCAAACGGCGCACTATGCGATCTGCACGGGCTTCATGGCGCTGGGCATGATGCTGCCCGGCATGCCAGCGGGGTGGCTGCAGGAGCAGATCGGCTACGTGAATTTCTTCGCGTGGGTGTGTGTGGCCACCCTGCCTTCGCTGGGTATGACGGCGCTGATCAAGGTGGACCCGGCTTTCGGCAAGAAAGCGTGAAGGTGGGGGCCGTGGTCAGAATCCCCGGTCCTTCGACTTTCGAGCTTCTCGCGCATCTTGGATTAGCTTTTCCCACTGGAAGGCCGGCCCGGGGTCGATCTTGTTTTCCTGGATGTGGTAGTGGCCGATGATCCCGGTGAACGTGGTGTAGGTCTTGTCGTCCAGTTTGCGCGGAGGGACCCGCCCGTTGGCGTCGCGCGGAGCGTCGAGGTGGATTTTGGGGAAGACCCGGTTGAGAGCCGCGGTAAGGTGCGCGAGGGCCGTGTATTGCTCGGGGGTGAAATCGTACTGCTGGAGGTCGCGGCCCTGGATTTCACCGCGGATGAGTTCCCGGCGCAGCGGGCGGAAGGTGCCGGGTAGGCGGGTCTTCAGGCGCACGCCGCCGGCGGGGTCGGGCTCGTACCAGCGGGTGAGCGTCGCAACCTCGGCGGGTGGGAAGGCGCCGATCTGGGCGATCTCGACGCCAATGGAGCGCTCGTTGGCAATGGTCGCGTGCCAGCCGCGTTTGCGCAGATCGAGCGTCTGGTAGACGGTGCCGTCGACATCGATCAGGAAATGCGCGCTGAGTCCGCGCTGCCGCAGGACGCCGAAGGTCGTCGCGCTCGAGCCGGTGTTGTCGTAGTGGAGGACGAGCTGGTCGACGGTGGCCTGCAGGCGCCGCCATTCACCGCGGCGGCTGGTGACACCCGCCAGCGCGCGGCGCGGTTCGTGGTTCTTCGGCGCAGCCGGCGGGGATTGATAAAGATCGTAGCCGCCGGCATCCAACCACGTGACGATGCGCGTGCCGGCGGGAAAAAAGCGTCCGGCCACGACAATCTCCTCACCCCGGCGTTCCTCCGCCCGCCGCTCCGGCAAGCTACGGCAGCCGGTGAGGAGGAGGACGAGGGCGAGCAAGACGCTCCACCCTGGCGTCCGGATCTCGCAGCTAGACCGTGGGAAAACCATGGCGGCGCAGCGCGCGGTGCAATTCGCGGACGTGGTTGCGGTCGCGGGTTTCGACGGTGCAGACGGCGTGGACGGCGGAGACGTCGGGGCCGCTGAAGGCGCGGTCGTGGGTGATATCCTTGATGCTCGCGCCGCTGGCGGCGATGACGCCGGCGAGTCGGGCGAGGCCACCCGGGCGGTCGCTGATGACGGCGGTGAAACGCGTGAGTCGGCCGTCGTGCACGAGGCCCTTCTCGATCACGCGGCTCAGGATGGCGGGGTCGATGTTGCCGCCGCACACGACGAGCACGACTTTCTTGCCGCGCAGCTTGGGCAGCCGGCCCGACATCATCGCGGCCAGCGGCGTCGCAGCCGCGCCCTCGACGACGGTCTTCTCCAGCTCGACCATGCGCAGGATGGCCAGCGCGATGTCGTCCTCGGTCACGCTGACAACCTCATCCACGTGCCGGCGCGCGAGCGCGAAGGCGTTGGCGCCGACCGTGAGCGTGGCCAGACCGTCGGCCAGGGTGGGCCGGCGCGGGCGCACGACCGGGCGACCGGCGCGCAGGGCCGCGGCGAAGTTGCCCGTGGCCGTGCTCTCGACGCCGATGACGCGCACCTTCGGGCGCACGGACTTGATCGCGAGCGCCAGGCCGGCGATCAGGCCACCTCCGCCGATCGGGCACACGACGGCATCGGCGTCGCGCACCTGCTCGAGGATCTCGAGGCCCATGGTGCCCTGGCCGGCGATGATGTCGGGGGCGTCAAAGCCGTGGATGTAAGTGTAGCCGTGTTCGGCCGCGAGCGCATCGGCGCGGGCGCGGGCCTCGATGAAATCCTTGCCGTGCACCATCACGTTGGCGCCGAGGCGCTGGCAGGTGGTGATCTTGATGAGCGGCGCGTAGTCGGGCATCACGACCGTGACCGGGATGCCGAGGAGCTTGCCGTGGTAGGCGAGCCCGAGGGCGTGGTTGCCGGCGCTGGCGGCGACGACCCCGCGGCGGCGCGCGGCGGGGGTCAGCTTGAGGAGGGCGTTGCGGGCCCCGCGCTCCTTGAACGAGCCGGTGCGCTGGAAGTTATCCAGCTTGCAGAAAATATGGGCGCCCACGGCCTCGGAGAGCGGGATGGATTCGGCACACGGGGTGACGATGACTCCACCGGCGATGCGGCGACGCGCGGCGCGGATGTCGGCGATAGTGACAGGCATGCGCGGAGTCTGGCGACCGGCGCGCGGTTGGAAACAGGAATGTGGAAGCGGCCGATCGCCTGAAGGGACGAATGTGGAAAGCCGGAAAACGCGCAAAGGAAAGGCGGACCCGTTTAGGATCCGCCTTGGGAAATGGAGGCCGAACTTGGGAACGTTGGCGTTCAGTAATCGGTGTCTTCTTCGTCGTCATCCGATCCGCCGGGGCCGGGCGGGGGCGGCGGCGGGCCGTCGTCATCGGCGTCGCGCTGGGCGGCTTTCGCGGCCTTCTCAGCCTGGCGCTTCTCCTTGGCGGCAGTCCATTCGGCATCGCTGATCTTGCCGTCATTGTCGGCATCGACCGAGCGGAGCCGCTGCAGCTGGCGTTCCATCCCGGCGCGCACGCGCTTCTCGGCGGCGGCCTTCACGGCGGCTTTCTCGGTTTCATCGAGCTTGCCGTCGCCGTCGGCGTCGAACTTGCCGAGCATGTAGCCGCGGCGGAAGGCGGGGTCTTCCATGCGTCGCAGGCCGTGTCGCGGGCCCTGGTCGGGACCGCGACGGGCGCCCCAGGCCGGGCGGCCGGGGTGGCGCGCTTCGCGGCGCTGCTCGCGCATGGCGGCGCGCTCGGACTCGTCGAGCTGGCCGTCCTTGTTCTGGTCGAATTGCTTCAACATCTCGGCGTGGCGCGGACCGTAGCTGGGGGCCGGCGCGGATGGCGCGGAGGATTCCTCCGCGGCACGGACTCCGTGGGCGGCAAGGAATAGCGTTGCCGACAGGAGCAGGGGGGTTAATTGACGCTGGTTCATGGGTTCAAGGATTGAGTGTTCGATGATGACTACTCCGGCAATGACGCCGGGGGGTGCCGGGGGTTACACCGCTTCCTGAATTCCTCCCTCCCCCGCGCATGTACCAAGTCACTTTTTCCGAACAGGCCCTCCACGAACTGAAGCAGGTCGACACGATGGCGCAGCTCGCGCTGATCGACCCGATCAGCAACCTGAAGCCGTCCGACCTGGCCAATCCGCGCGAGCCGCTCGGCCGCTTCCATCGCGCCGGCCGCGAGATCTACCGGCTGCGCTCGGGCGACCACCGTTTCTACTTCACCGTGGGCGGCGACACCATCCACACGCTATACATCCTGCACAAGAATTCGCTCGAGGACTGGCTCTTCCGGATGAAGCTGCCGGTATCCGAGCAGCAGCTCGTCGAGCAGCACTCGAAGTTCTGGAAGTACCTCGAAAGCCTGACGAAGAAATGACGGCCATGGACGAAACCAACCCGAAGAGCGGTCCCGACGACCCGCAGAACCCCTACCACGTCTCCCAGGCCAGCCGGATCTACTTTCTGCCGAACCTGATGACGGCCGGCAACCTGTTCTGCGGCTTCGTCGCGGTGATCCACTGCATCCAGGCGCGCCTCGCGGAATCGTCCGGCGGCGAGTACCTCAACCAATCCCCGGCGGATCATTACCGCTCGGCGGTGTGGTTCATCTTTGGCGCCGCGGCCTTCGACATGCTGGACGGCCGGCTGGCGCGCATGGGCGGCCGTGAATCGCTTTTCGGCGCGGAGTTCGACTCGCTCGCCGACGTCATCTCGTTCGGCATCGCGCCGGCATTGATGATGTTTTTCCTCATCCTCTCGCCGACGCAGGGCTACGAGGTCTTCCGCAACATCGGCTGGTTCCTCGGCTTCGTGTACCTGCTCTGCGCGGCCATCCGCCTGGCGCGGTTCAACGTCATCACCAACCCCCTCCTCCACCGCGACAAGCACGACACCAACAAGGACTTCGTCGGCCTGCCGGTGCCCGCCGCCGCCGCCACGGTCGCCGCCCTCGTGCTCTTCCTCCTGCACCTCGCAGCCAACGACAAGTCCCTGCAGCGCTGGGCGCTCGCGCTGCCGCCGCTCATGGGCCTCATTGCCGTGTTGATGGTCAGCACGATCCGTTACCCGAGCGGCAAGAACGTCGACCTCCAGACCAAGACGCGGCTGATGCCCTTTGTCGCCTTTTTGGTCTTCGTCGGCGCGGTGGTCCTGTTCAAGGAGGTCGCCCTGCTTGCCGCGACCCTCGGCTACATCTTCTTCGGTCTGGTCCGCCACATCCGCCGCCGCCAGCGTTCCAAGGCCGTGCCTCATTCCTTGTGAAGAACGTCACGGCAACCGACCAATAACTCCCACCCTGCGAACAAGTCCGGGGTTATTGGTCGGTTTCCGCCAGTTCTTCACAGCCGCCAGATGCATCTTTTCCCGAGGGGAAATCGACAGTTGCTGGTCTTTTTGGCCGCCCCTATGAATACGGATATAATTCCTTATTGAATAGGTATTCTTTTAGACTTTGTTAGCTTCCAGCTGGAACACCCGCTCCGCCCCGCAAAATGAAATTCAAAATCAATCGCGATCACTTCGCCAACGGCCTTGCCCAGGTGCTCAACGTGGTCGGCTCCAAGGCCACCATGCCGATCTTGAGCAACGTGCTCATCGAAGCGGAGAAGGATCAGATTTCCCTCACCACAACGAACCTCGACCTCGGCATCCGCTGCAAGATCAAGGCCGAGGTCAAGGAAACCGGCGCCGTCACCCTCCCCGTCAAGCGCCTCGCCACGATCGTCCGCGAGCTCCCCAGCGTGGATGTCGCGGTCGATGCCTCGCCCAACCATCAGGTCAAGCTGGCGTCCGGCGGTTCCAACTTCCGCATCATGGGCATCGGCAAGGAGGAATTCCCGCCGCTGCCGGAGTTCGGTGATGA
The DNA here is from genome assembly GCA_964526145.1 of uncultured Opitutaceae bacterium. Lineage (GTDB taxonomy): Bacteria > Verrucomicrobiota > Verrucomicrobiia > Opitutales > Opitutaceae > UBA2377. The sequence goes on along the minus strand of CAZGJB010000041.1, from coordinate 3,191 downwards.
GAAGGCGTACTCGCTCGAGCAGGGCGAGCTCGCCACGATGCTGCGCAGCGTCGCCTACGCGCAGTCGACCGACGAGACGCGCTACATCCTCAACGGCGTCTATTTCAACTTCAAGGACGCCAAGCTCGCGCTCGTGGCCACCGACGGCCGCCGCCTCGCGCTCGTGTCGAAGGAGATGGAAGTGCCCGCCAGCAGCGCCGGCGCGATCATTCTGCCGGCCCGCACGGTCGGCGAGCTCCTGCGGCTCCTCGACAAGGGCGAGAAGGTGAAGATCAACTTCAACGACCGCCGCGCGGCGTTCCAGATCGCGACCGACAAGGACAACAGCGGCTTGGTCGACAGCGTTTACCTCTACTCGAAGGTGGTCGAGGGCAACTACCCGAATTACCAGCAGGTCATCCCGAAGGAGACGCACCAGCGCATCAAGCTGGAGCGCGAGCTCTTCCTGCAGTGCGTCCACCGCGCCGCGCTGGTGTGCTCCGAGAAATCCAACTCGGTGAAGATCAAGCTCTCGAGCAACCTGCTCGAGATCACCGCGCAGAGCCCCGACTTCGGCGAGGCCCACGAGTCGATGGCGATCGGTTACAGCGGCCCCGAGCTGCAGGTGGCGTTCAACCCCGCGTTCGTGATGGATCCGCTGCGCGCCCTCTCGAAGGACGAGGTGTTCTTCGAGGTGAAGGACGAGGTGAGCCCCGGCGTGTTCAAGACGCTCGAGAGCTTCATCTGCGTCATCATGCCGGTGCGGCTGAGCTGATTTTTTCCGACAGGCTTTCGTCTGCCCGGCGGTTGGGTCGGTCCCATTCGCCCGCCTGATGCCGGCCCCCGCTCATCCGTCATGGAAATCGCATACCTCCTGCTCGCCGCCATCGCGGTCTCGCTGGTCTCGGCGCAGGTCAACCTGCGTCTCGGCTCACCGGTCCTCGCGATCTTCGAGCGCTGGCTGCGCTGGCTGATCTTCGCCTTCGGTGCGGCGCACATCTGCCAGGAGTTTCATCTGATTGACCGGCCCTTCTGGGCGCTGGTGACCGTGTTTGTGCTGATCTGGTTTCTCGGCGACACACTCTACAACTGGCTCGGCATCCAGGCGCTGAGCGTGAGTCCGCTCCCGCTTTTCCCGCGCTACGTGCCCTCACCCGGCGGCGAGGAATGGCCGGTCCAGCCGCGCCTGCTGAGGGTCCGAGAGTGGCTGCGCGGCCAGGGCTTCCGGCCAGTGCAGGCGCTGCGCGCCGAGATCGGCGGCGGCATCCACTTGCGCGTGGCGGTGTACCAAGACGCGGCGGCGAAGATCCGCATCCATGTGACCTTCCTGCCGCAGGCCGGCGGGGCGATCGCGGTGTGCTACTCGTTGATTTCGCTCACGGCGGACGGCACGCGCTTCGTGACCGACAATTTCTACATCCCGTTCGCCGGCTTCTATCCCGAGCACTGGTTCGTCGAGCGCCTGCCTCTCCGCCGCGCGTTGCCGCGCATGCTCGCCCGGCACCAGGCGAGGATCGCCCGCGAGGAGACAGTGGCGTTTGTGAGTGATCCGCTGACGGATCTCAACGCGCAGCAGCACGAGCTCGACCAGCTCAACACGCGCCTCGGGTTCCTCAACCCGCCCGCCGAGCGCGAGGAATTCGGCAAGATCTCCCAAGCCGGCCGCTACCGTGTCTGGAAGGAAATCTGGATGCTGAACTACCTCGGGCGTTCGGCGCGGTATCAGTGACGGGGTTGAGAATTTTTCCGGAAATCCGCCGGTGAGGCTTGCCGCGGCGTAATCGCATCGGGATATTGGCGGCTCTTCCGTCGTTCCTACGGCGTTTTTCACGGGAGCGGGTTGGGTCGGTCGACCCGGGGCGCTCCCACTTCATCCACGCGGTCGTGGGCTGTTCAGTGTGCGACCGCCAACCATCAACCAAAGGACCCGTCATGGTTGCCACCGCCAAGATCAAACCCGCGAAGTACCGGGTTTTCACCCGCAATGACCTTGCGGCCATCCCCCAGCTGAACCGGCTCTCGCCGGATGTGCGCCTGAGCATGCAGGCCGTCGCCTCCGTCCTGCCGTTTCGCGTCAACAACTACGTCATCGAGAACCTGATCCGTTGGGACAACGTCCCGGATGACCCGATCTTCCAGCTGACATTCCCGCAACCCGGCATGCTTGAACCCGGCGACCTGCGCCGGCTGCGCACGCTGCTCGAGAAAGGGGTCGCGCCCGACAAAATCGCGGCCCTCGCCCGGGACATCCAGGACCGCCTCAATCCCCACCCCGCCGGCCAGATGGAACTCAACGTGCCGATGCTCAACGGCGAGCCACTGCCCGGCATGCAGCACAAGTATCGTGACACCGTGCTGTTTTTTCCGGCACCCGGACAGACCTGCCATGCCTATTGCACCTATTGTTTCCGCTGGCCGCAGTTCGTCGGTATCGACGAGCTCAAGTTTGCGGCGCGCCAGGCCGAGTCGCTGGTCGGCTACCTCAAGGAGCACAAGGAGGTAAGCAACGTCCTCTTCACGGGCGGCGATCCCATGATCATGCGCACGCCGGTGCTGCGCCGCTTCATCGAGCCGCTGCTCGCTCCCGAGCTCGACCACGTCACGGTCATCCGCATCGGGACCAAGGCGACGGCCTACTGGCCGTATCGCTTCGTGACCGACCCCGACGCGGACGACCTCCTGCGTTTGTTCGAGGAGGTGAAGGCCGCCGGCCGCCACCTCGCGATCATGTCGCACTATTCCCACCCGGTGGAGCTCTCCACACCCGTCGCGCAGGCCGCGGTGCGGCGCATCCAGCAGACCGGCGCCATCGTGCGCTGCCAGGCGCCGCTGATCCGGCACGTCAATGACGATGCCGACACCTGGGCCGACCTCTGGCGCACGGAGGTCCGGTTGGGCGCGGTGCCGTACTACATGTTCGTCGAGCGCGACACGGGACCAAAGGGCTATTTCGAGGTGCCGCTGGCGCGGTGCTATGAGATCTTCCAAAAGGCGTACCGCCGCGTCTCGGGCCTCGAGCGCACGGTACGCGGGCCCTCCATGTCGGCCACGCCGGGCAAGGTCATTGTCGATGGCATCACCGAGATCGCCGGCGAGAAGGTCTTCAGCCTGCGGTTTGTGCAAGCCCGCGAGCCCGACTGGGTGCGCCGGCCGTTCTACGCGCGCTACGACGAGCACGCGGAGGCGGCGCCCGGCGAGGCGGAGCTCGCCTG
>CAZGJB010000040.1:0-17773 GCA_964526145.1 uncultured Opitutaceae bacterium | reverse complement strand
AGCGGCGCCCACCTCGAGCCGGCCCTCGCGGCCATCGGCGCCGGCAAGCACGTGGTGGTCGAGAAGCCCCTCGAGGTGACGGTCGCGCGCACCGACGCGCTCCTGCAGGCGGCCGCCAAGGCCGGCGCGATCGTCGCACCCATTTTCCAATCGCGCTTTGGCGCCGGCGCCCAGCGCGTGAAGGCCGCGGTGGCGGCCGGCCGGCTCGGCCGCCTCGTGCTCGCCAGCGCCTACGTGAAATGGCACCGCACCGACGCGTATTACCAAAGCCAGCCGTGGAAGGGTTCGCTGGCCCTCGACGGCGGCGGCGCGGTGATGAACCAGGCAATCCACGGACTCGACCTGCTGCAGTGGTTCGCCGGCCTGCCGGCCGAGGTCTTCGCGTGGAAAACCCGCCGCGTGCACACCGGCATCGAGGCCGAGGACACCGCGTGCGCCGCGCTGCGCTACGCCGACGGTGCCCTGGGCGTGATCGAAGCCAGCACCGCGCTTTACCCGGGCTGGTCGCGCCGCATCGAGCTCTGTGGTGAGAACGGCTCCATCGCCCTCGAGGACGACCGCATCGTGCGCTGGCAATTCCGCACCGCCGAGCCCGGCGACGCCACCGTGACCACCCCGGCCGGCGACGCCCTCGGTTCCGGCGCCGGTGCGCCCAACGCCATCAGTCACGAAGGCCACAAGCGCCAGATCACCAACCTCGTCGACCACCTCCGCACCGGCGCGCTCTTGGCGATCGACGGTCCCGAGGCGCGCAAGGCCGTCGCCCTGGTCTGCGCCCTCTACGAGTCAGCCAACCGCGGCACCCCGGTCAGGTTGGGTTGAGGCACGACCGCGACGCTCACGCCGCCGACTCGGCCTTGGCCACCGGCCGCGGGATCTCGATGCGGATGCGCGTGCCGATCCCAACCTCCGAACGGATCCAGAACCGGCCGCCGAACTGCTTCGTGACGAGAAACGCCTTCGTCAGGCCGAAGCCGCCGCCCAACGTGCGCACCTGCCCGACATTGCTGCCGCGCTTGCCATAATGCACCACCGTCTGCAGTTCCTCCGCCGGGATGCCGCGGCCCGTGTCCTGCACGCTGAACCTCAGCGTCTCCGCCGTTTCGTAGAGACCGGCGTTGATCGTCCCGCCCGGCGGCGTGTACTTGCGGGCATTGGCCATCAGGTCGCGCATGACATCCTTGAAGACCAGGGGCATGGCAACGACCGACGGTGTCGTGCTCTCGATGTCGAAATTGATGAAGTAGTCCGCGGGTTCCTGGCGCGCGAGGTTGTAGATGATCCGGTAGCGTCCGCGGCTGTTCTTCTCGATCGCCGCGAAGACCTCCCGGAAATCGGTCCGGAGGTCCTCGATGGGCAGGGGCACCCAGTCATCCGGGGTGCGGCTGCGCGCCAGGATCTCGCGCGAGCGGACGCCCAGGACCTTGAAGACGGATTGCAGGTTGGCGAGGGAGTCGCGGACCTCGGTTTCTTCCCGGCGCGCGGGCTGGCGGTCCAGTTCCGCATCCACCACCTGCTGGATGGCGGCGACGGTCGTGGGCAAGCCCTGGGCCTGGCGCAGGCTGGCCGCCGGGTCGCCCAAGTCCGCCCTGAACCGGTCGCACAGGACCAGGGCCGGGCGCAACAACTCGGGATCGTTGCCCAATGTGATGCCGAGCAGGCTCAATTCGCCATACAACACGTTGAGCACATTGAGCAGCGTGTGCATGTCCAGCAATGAGCTCTCCCCGGGGGTGAGCGCAGGGATCTCAGTGATTTCGGCTTCTTCTGACGCCATGCGCCGATTCTGGGGGAAACCCGCACGGCGATGCGAATAGATTTTGGGATCTGCGGACTCAGGTGAAGACCTGATGGGCCACGGCTCTCGCGTGTTTCCGACTTCCCGATCAGTTCGGCATGAGGGGTGCGACCATTCCCTGGGCTGCCTCAGTCGTCGGCCCGCACTTCCGGGCATTCCAACTCCGCATCGAGCGGCCACACTGGTCGACGCAGATGCCTGAAGGTGAACGCGCGCACATTGCTCGAACAAGGCCCCGGCGTATCCACGAAAAAGGACTCGACCGTGATGGGGTCGTAGGCCCGCCGGTGCGCCACCGCGGCCTTCACGCCGATGAGACCGAGGTCGCGCGGCTCGATGCCCTGGCTGCGCCACTGGCCGAGGTCGAACGGCGGCGTCTTCCGGCTCGTGAGCAGGATCGTGATGCCCCGGTGCCGGACCACCGCGCACGGGCCCATGTCGACCGACCGGCCGCCCATCGAGGCGAGGTGGCTGTGGATATCCTCCAGCTCGAATCGGCCGTCGCTCCGTGAAATGACCTCGACCGCCAGCGCCACCGGCCCGGCATCGAGCGCCGAGCCCCGGCCGCCGAGCGCCAGCGTAAGCGTGGCCCCGACTCCCGCCCGCGTCGCCGCGGCGACGGCCGCGGGATCGTTGAGGATCACGCCTGCGCTCGGGACGTCGAACCGCAGCAGGCCACGCAGGATGCCCGTGCCATCGCCCGGGGCGCCGCCACCGATGTTGTCGGATGGTTCCACGAGCAGCACCGGGCCGCGCGTCACGGGCAGAATCTTTTCCAACACCGCCTCCACCGCCGGATAGGTGATCTCACCCTCGGCGCGCCGCAGCCACGCCTCGCGGCATAGCGTGGCGAGCTGCGCTTGGGCCTCCGCCTCCGGCTCCGTGGTCACGAGGCAGAACGACAGGCCGGTCTCCGGCGTGTCCGCAAAGGAAAACCCCGGTGTCACGCTCACGTCCCACACCGCCGGATCCGTGCGCTCGAGGGCCCGCGCCTGCGCCTCCAGGCTGCGCATCGGCTCCTGCGCCGTGCCGGTGCCCGGCGGCGCCCAGATCAGCGGCGCGCGGCGCCAGCTCGTGCGCGGCACGACCCCGGTCTCGAGCGAGCGTCGCAGCAGGTTCGCCGCGCGCACCGCCGTGGCGTGCGCATCCGTGTGCGGATTCTCGCGGTAGGCCACGAGGGCATTGGCGTGCCGCGCCATGCGCGCGGTGACGTTCGCATGCAGGTCGAGCACGACGAACATGGGCAGCCGCGCAAATCCCGGTAGCCCGCGCAACCGCGCCAGCACCTCGCCCTCGACATCGGGTACGCTCACGGTGGCCATCGCCCCGTGCAGGACGAGATACACCGCGTCCAACCCGGCGCCGGCCTCCCGCTGCGCCACCGCGGCAAACTCCGACCAGAAATGCTCGAGCACCTCATCTTCGACCATCGCGCTCGGCGTCGCGCGCACATCCAGCGCCGGCACCACCTCCCACCCCGCCGCCGCCGCCACCTCGAGAAACCCCGCCACCGGCGACCCATCACCCGCCTTGCCCAACAACTCCGCCCCGCGGCACGCCGCGAAATCCGCCAGCGTCGTCCGCCCCTCCAGAAACGTATGCGTCTCATGGAAGAGCCCGGCGAGGAGGACGCGGTGAGCCTTCATCGGTTCAGCGAGTCAATCCGTTATGCAGGAGAAAGCGGAGAGAACAGATGCCTGCGCCATTGGATGTTGGGCGTTGGATGTTCGATGTTGGATGTTGGCTGCGCGGCGTCACGCCGCGCGCCATGTTTCCGCGTGCCGCTTGATCGCCACCGCCGCGCGCGCCAACGCCTCGTCGAAGTCGGCCGCCGTATGCGCGAGACTGATGGACCACAGCCCGCGCTCGATTGAACTCACGCCTTCCTCAAGCAGGCAGCGTCGCAGGTGCGCCCAGCGCGGGGCGTCGTGACGGCGGACGTAGTCGCGGTAGTCATTGACCGGACCCGCGGCCGCCCCGGATTTGAGCATGACCGTGTGGAAGATGAGCCCCGGGCCCTGCGGGTGCAGCGGCACGCCGTGCCTAGCCGCGAGCTCCGCCAGGCCACTCATCAACCGGCGGCCCAACTCCTGCGTGCCCGCCGGATGCGCCGCGCCCAGGGCGAGGACCTGGTCGAGACACCACTTGCTGGCCGCGAGGCAAAGCGGGTTGCCGTTGAGGGTGCCGGCCTGCACGACTTCGCCGGAAAGGATCTTCGCCATCGCCGCCCGCGTGCCGGCGAGTGCGGAGAAGGGCGTGCCGCCCCCGATCGCCTTGCCGAGGATGGTGAGGTCGGGCCGGTAACCGTAATAGCCCTGCGCGCAGCCGGCACCGAAACGGAAGCCCGTGATGGTCTCATCGGAGATCATCAGCATGCCATCGCGGTCGCACCGCTCGCGGATCGCCGCCATAAGACCGGGCGCCGGCTCGATGCAGCAGGTGTTGCACAAGGCGGGCTCGAATACGACCGCGGCGATCTGACCACGATACTCGTCGACGCGCCGGCGGAAATGCGCGACGTCGTTCCAGCGCGCCACGACGAATTTTTTGAGCACCTCGGCGATCACGCCCTTGCTCGGGTGCAGCTGCGCCGGACGCTCGTCGTCACCCCAGTGGTCCATGGGGTTGGCGAAGCCCACGAGACCCTCGTCGGCCCAGCCGTGGTAGTGGCCCTCGAACCGCAGGATGAGCGGCCGCCCGGTGTGGGCGCGGGCGAGACGGAAGGCGGAGAGGACGGACTCGGTCGCGGAATTGCCGAAGCGCACGAGCTCGGCCGACGGGATCATGCGCTGCACGCGCTCGGCCACCTCGAGCTCGAGCTCCGACTGCCCGGCCCAATGCGTGCCGCGCTGCGCCTGCGCCGCGATGGCCGCCGCCATGCCGGCAGGCGCGTGGCCGTAAAGCAGCGCACCCTGGCCGAGCTTGAAGTCGATGTACTCGTTGCCGTCCACGTCCCAGATCCGCGCGCCGCTACCGTGCGAGAAGTAGAGCGGCACAGGCGTCTCCAGCTTGCGGATCCCGCTGTTGACGCCGCCCGCAATGCTGCGTTGGGCGCGTTCGAAGAGAGCCTGGGACTTGGCGAACGTGTAGGACATGGTGGAAATGCGACGGGAATCCTGAAGCGACAGCCGTCCCGAGCATGAGGCTTTGCGCCCGTCGCCGCCAAGCCCGCGTTTTGACGTTGAACAGACCCGCTGACTGGCGCGTATTGGCTGGAATTCTCTCCGGCCCCGTGCTCATCGACTGCCACAACCACCTCGGCGTTGATCTGTTTTTCTACCTGAACGGCTTTCACCCCTATGCCCAGGACCTGCCGACGCTCGTGACCGAGGGGCGCCACTGCGGGATCGACCGCTGGGTCGTGTTTCCGATGGTGAGCAACCTCGCCTTCGACGTCGCCGCCATGCGCCGCGGCCAGTTCGTCGCCGGCGGGCTGGAGCAGGTGCCCTACGCCTTCGAAAACGAGCGCATGCTGCGCGAGCTGTACGAGCTCTACCCGCAGCTCGGCCGCCTGACCCTGCCCTTCGCCATCCTCGATCCGCTGCGCGAGCCCGCGGCCCAGCTCGCGCGGCTGCGTGAGCTGCACGCGCAGTTCCCATTCCACGGCCTCAAGATCCAGGCGACCGTGATCCAGTCCGACGTGAAGGCCCTCCTCGGCGTCGGCCGCGGCTTCCTCGACCTCGCCGCCGAGTTCAACCTGCCATTCATCATCCACTCGAGCGTGATGCCGTCCGACGTCTGGTCGCAGGCCAAGGATATCCTCAAGGTCGCCGCCGCCGCGCCGCACGTGCGCTTCTGCCTCGCGCACTCGTGCCGTTTCGACCGCGAGTGCCTCGACCGCGTCGCCGAGCTGCCCAACACGTGGTTCGACTGCTCCGCCCACCGCATCCACTGCGAGAGCGTGCAGCTCGGCCTGGCCAATGTGGCCCCGGCCGACCGCCGCTTCCCTGCCGACTACCGCGACCCGACCGCCGTGCTGCTCGCGCTGGCCGAGGCCTATCCGCGCAAGCTGATCTGGGGTTCCGACACGCCGTTCCAGAGTTACGTGGACAAGGACTACTCCCTGATCAGCACCTACGCCGAGGAAACCTCCTGCCTCCACGCCCTGCCCGCGCCCCTCAAGCAGGCCGCCGGCCACGACAACCTGCTCACTCTCCTCCAGCTCAAGGATGAATCCGTTCTCACTCGCGCCTAACGCCGCCCTCGTCACCGGCTCCTCGAAAGGCATCGGCCTCGCCATCGCCAACGGCCTCCACCAGGCCGGGGCTGCCGTCGTCTACCACGGCAACACGGCGAAACCGGACGTGATTCCCGCCGGCTGCAGCTTCGTCACCGGCGACCTGCTCGCGCCCGACGCCTCCGCGAAGCTCGTGGCCGCCGCCTTTGCCGCGCAGCCGCGCCTCGACCTGCTCGTCGCCAACGCCGGCAGCTTCTTCGACCGGCCGTTCCTCGAGATGGACGCCGCCACGTGGGACAAGACGATGAACCTCAACGTGCGCGCGACGTACTTCCTCTGCCAGGCCTTCGCCAAGGAACTCATCGCCCGGAAGCGCCCCGGTGCGATGGTGCTGATCTCCTCGACGAACGGCTTCCAGTCCGAGGAGGACTCCACCGCCTACGACAGCTCCAAGGGCGCCCTCGTGATGATGACGCGCAGCCTTTCGCAGGCGCTGATCGAGCACAATATCCGCGTCAACGGCATCGCCCCCGGCCTGATCCGCACGCCGCTGACCTCGGCGCTCGGTTTCGGCGACAAGGCGAAGCACTACGAGAAGAAGATTTTCCTGAAGCGCCTCGGCGAGCCCGAGGACTGCGCCGGCGCCGCCGTGTTTCTGCTTTCCCCGGCCTCCGCATACATCGTCGGGCAAGTCGTGGTCGTGGATGGCGGATTGACCGTCGGGCAGATCGGGCGGATGTAATCCCCATGGCCTTGCCCGCCTCCCTCGCCACGCCGGCCGTCCTCGTCGATCGCGACCGGCTCGACGCCAACATCGCCGACATGCAGCGCCACTGCTCCGCCCACGGCGTGGAGCTGCGACCCCACATCAAGACCCACAAGATGGTCGAGGTCGCCCGCCGCCAGCTCACCGCCGGCGCCGCCGGGCTCACCTGCGCCAAGCTCGGCGAAGCCGAGGCCATGCTGGCGGCCGGCCCGCGCAGTCTCTTTGTCGCCCACTCGCTCGCCGACCCCGGCCAGGCCGCGCGCGTCGCCGCGCTGGCCGAGCGCATTCCGGATTTCCGCGTTGCCGTCACGAGCGAGGCCCACGCGCCCGCCCTGGAAAAAGTCGCGGCCGCCGCCGGACGCCGTCTCGCCGTGATGCTGGCCGTCGACACCGGCCTCGGCCGCGAGGGCGTTCGTGATCTCGCCTCCGCACAACGCCTCGCCGCCATCCTCGCCCGCAGCCCGCACCTCGAACTCCGCGGCTTCTACACCCACGAGGGCAACTTCTACGGCCTGCCGCGCGACCAGCAGCGCACCAAGGTGCTCGAACTCATCGAGCGCATCGCCGGGATCCGTGACACCATCGATCGCACCCTCCCCATCTGGCCCGGCTGCAGCGTGAGCGCGAAGCTCATCGCCGAGAACTCCGCCGGCCGCGTGCAGGCCGTGCGCCCCGGCGCCTACATGTTTGGCGACCTGTTCCTCTCGGAAGTCACCGGCGTCATGCCCGCATCCGCCGTGGCCGTGCAGGTGCTCGCCACGGTCGTCGACAAGCCCGAGCCCGGCCTCGCGCTGATCGACGCCGGTTCGAAGACGTTCTCCTCCGACCGCACCGGCGACAACATCCACGCCAAGGCCGTCGACGGCCGCGACCTCGCGGTTGTCCGCGTGAACGAGGAACACGGCTACGTCCGCGGCACCGCGGTCGACGCCCTGCACGTCGGCGAGCGCGTGACCTTCATGCCCGCCCACATCTGCCCGGTCATCAACCTCACCGACGAGGTCACGGTCACCGCCGGCGGCCAGATCGTGGCCACCTGGCGCGTCGAAGCCCGCGGCAAAACCCGCTGAGGACGGATCCGTATTGTCCGTGAACCCCGTGGCAAAAAATCCCAACGCCTCCCTTCGCCTGGCGATGCTCGGGATGATTCCCGGCAACGGGCATCCCTTCTCCTGGTCGTCCATCATCAACAGCTACGACCCCGCCGCCCTCGCGCGCTGCCCCTATCCCGGGATCACCACGTACATGAGCGCGCACGCGCCGGAAACGGTGGGCATCCCCGGGGCGCGCGTCACGCATCTCTGGACCGATGATCCCGCCGAGGCCCCGCTCGTCGCCGCCACGGCACTCATCCCGCACGTCGTGGCGCGGCCCGAGGACGTCATCGGCCACGTCGACGCCGTGGTCATCTCAACCGACGACGGTTTCGACCACGTGCGGCGCGCGCGCCCGTTCATCGAGGCCGGCCTGCCGGTGTTCGTGGACAAACCTCTCGCCACCAGCGTCGAGGACCTGCGCACGTTCATCGCTTGGGAGAAAGCCGGCGCCCGCTTTCTTTCCTCGAGCGGACTGCGCTACGCCCCCGAGCTCGACGCCCATCTCGGCGGCAAGTCCGGCTTGGGCGCCCTGCGCTGGGTGTCGAGTGTCACCGCCAAGACTTGGGAACGCTACGGCATCCATGCCCTTGAGCCCGTCTTCCGTCTCACCGGCCCGGGCTTCACGTCCGTGCGCCTCGAGACCGCACCCGGCCTCGAGGTCGCGCACCTGACCCATCGCAGCGGCACCCAGGTCACGCTGCCCGTGATCTACGACGGTGGCGCCACCTTCGGCACGGTCCAGCTGTGCGGTCAGCAGGGGCTGGCCTCGTTCCGGTTTGCCGACACCTACACGGCGTTCCGCCGGCAGCTGGTCGCGTTCGTGGACTTCCTGCGCAACGGCCAGGCCGAGTATCCGTTCACCGACACGGTCGAGCTCATGGCCGTCATCATCGCCGGCCTCCGCAGCCGCGCGGAAGGCTCGCGTCGCGTCGAGGTCGCGGAGATCATCGCTGCCCTTTCCCCATGAACCAACGCTCCAGCCGCCTGCTCCGGGTCCTGCGTGATAACCGCTTCCCGGCGACGATGAAGATGAACCTGACCGATCCGCGCATCGCGGAGATGGCCGGGCTCGCGGGCTACGACGCCCTCTGGCTCTGCCAGGAGCACGTGCCCACCGACTGGGTCGAACTGGAAAACACCATCCGCGCCGCCAAGCTGCACGACGTCGACACCCTCGTCCGCGTCGCCAAGGGCGGCTACAGCAACTACGTCCGGCCGCTGGAGGCCGACGCCACCGGCATCATCGTGCCGCACGTGGAGAGCGCCGACGAGGCCCGGCAGATCGTGGAGTGGACCCGCTTTCATCCCCTCGGCAAGCGCGCGCTCGACAGCGGCAACGCCGACGGCGGCTATGCCACGGCCGACATGCCGTCCTATATCGCCCACGCCAATGCCGAGAAGCTGATCATCCTGCAGATCGAATCGCCCGAGGGTCTCGCCCAGGTCGAGGCGATCGCAGCCGTCCCCGGGTTCAACGGTTTCCTGTTCGGACCCGGCGACTTCAGCCACCGGATCGGCCTCGCCGGCCAGCTCACGAATCCCGAGACCACCGCGGCCCGCCGCCGCGTGGCGCAGGTTGCGCGCAAAAACGGCAAGTTCGTCTGGGCCGCGGGCCTGTACGCGCCGTTCGCCGACCTCGTCGCCGATGGCCACAATGTCTTCAACGTCGGCTCCGATGTCGGCGGGCTCAACACCTGGTTCCAGCAGCGCCTCGACGTCCTGCGGAATCACGTCAAGGAGCTGCCCGCGGGCGCCGCGGCGAAGCAGAATCCCTATGGCTGAGTCCGCGCTCTTCTCCCTCGCCGGCAAGGTCGTCGTGCAATGCGGCGGCACCGGCCTGCTCGGCCGCGCGCTGGTCGCCACGCTCGGCGCCACGGGAGCCACGCTCGTCGTCGCGGGCCGTGACCGCGCGAAGATCGAGCCGGGTCTGGCCGCCGGTCGTGCCGCCGGCCAGCGCCTGCACGCGGAATCGGTCGACCTCACGGAGGAAGCCTCCGTCATCGCCCTGCGCGACCGCCTGCTCGCGGCGCATGGCCGCATCGACGGCCTCGTGTTCAACGCCGTCAGCCGCCCCATGCGCAACGAGCGCGACGCCGTGGCCGCGTGGCAGGAGTCCATGAAGCTCAATGCCACGGGCCTCTTCCTCACGTTGCGCACCTTCGCCGACGCGATGGCCGCCCAGCCGACCGGCGGCAGCATCGTCAACATCGCCTCCATCCAGGGCATGGTCGGCTCCAACCCGTCGCTCTACGAGGGCACGACGATGGGCACGGTGCCGGATTACTTCTTCCACAAGGCCGGCATGATTAACCTCACCCGCCACTACGCATCGGTCTACGGCCCGCGCAAAGTCCGCGTGAACGTCGTCTCCCCGGGCGGCATCTTCAACCCCGACAAACCCCAGCCCGAGCCCTTCCTCGGCCGCTACAACGCCCAGACGATGCTCGGCCGCATGGCCCGCGCCGACGAGATCGGCGGCGCCGTGGTCTTCCTCCTCAGCGACGCCGCCAGCTACGTCACCGGCACAAACCTGCCCGTGGACGGCGGTTATACCGCGAAGTGACCGGCGCGGTCGCGCCGGAACGTCAAGCGTTCCCTCCGCCTCCTCCATGCCCTCCCCCTTCTCCCTCGCCCACAAGCGCATCTGGATCACCGGTGGGGCCGGGCATCTCGGGGCGCCGATCACGCGGGAGCTCGATGCGCAGGGGGCGGCCGTCATCTGCATCGACCTGCCCGGCCGCGCCGAGGCCCTCGTGCGGGAACACCGCCTCACCCGCACCGTGCCCGTCGCGCTCGACGTGAATGACGCCGCCGCCCTGCCCGCCGCCCTCGAGGCCGCGGTCGCGACCCACGGCCTGCCCGACGGTCTGGTGCATCTCGCCTTCGCCTCCTCCAGCGGTCACCGCCTCGAGACACTGCCCGCGGAAGAGTTTCAGCGAACCTTCGACCGGGCCCTCACGCCCACCTTCGTCCTCTGCCGTACGCTCGCGGAAATGATGAAGCCCCGCGGCTCGGGCAGCATTGTGCTCTTCGCCAGCATGTACGGGATCGTCGCCCCCGACCCGCGCATCTACGCCGCGCCGTTGCTGCCCAATCCCATCGACTACGGCGCCAGCAAGGCCGCGTTGCTCCAGCTCAGTCGCTATTTTGCATCGCACTACGGCCCCAGCGGCCTGCGCTTCAACTGCGTCACGCCGGGACCCTTCCCCAACCCGGGCGTCCAGCAGGCGAACCCGGCCTTCGTCAACGAACTCGCCCGGAAAACCGCCCTCCGCCGCATCGGCCGCAACGACGAGATCGTCGGTCCCGTGGCGTTCCTGCTCTCCGACAGCGCCTCCTACGTGACCGGACAAAGCCTGGTGGTGGACGGCGGATGGACCGCGATTTGAGATCGAATCAACGCTCAACCCTCCCATGCCCCTCCCCACTCTCCTCATCATCGGCTGCGGCAGCATCGGCGAGCGCCACTTGCGGACCTTTCTCGCGACGGGGCGCTGCCAGGCCATCGCCTGCGACAACCGGCCCGCGATCCTCGCCGCCATGGCCGAGCGTTACCGCGTGCCGACCGCCGCCGACTGGCGGGCGGCCTTGGCGGACTCGGGTGTCTTCGCCGCCGTCGTCGCCACGCCCGCGCCCAGCCACGTCGCGATCGCCACGGAGATCCTCGGCGCGAAACGTCATTGCCTGATCGAGAAGCCGCTGGCGCTGACGCTCGACGGCATGGCCGGCCTGAGTGCCGCGCACGCCGCCAGCGGGCGGGCCGCGGCGATCGCGTACGTGCATCACTTCCGGGCGGAGGTCGCGGCCGCCCGCGCATTCGTACGGGCAGGGTCGTTCGGACGCGTGCTGCAGGCGAGCGTCGTGTCCGGCCAGGATTTTCCGTTTTTCCGCCCCGCCTACCGCGAGATCTACTACCGCGACCGCGCCCAGGGCGGCGGCGCGATCCAGGATGCGCTCACCCACCTCGCCAATCTCATGGAGTGGTTCGTCGGTCCGACCGCCGCCCTGAGCTGCGAGGCCGGCCACCAGGCGCTGGCCGGCGTCGAGGTTGAGGACACCGTGGCGGTGACCGGCCGCACCCACGATGGCGCGATCGTCACCTGGTCGCTCAACCAGTTCCAGGCGCCGAACGAGACCACGCTGCAGTTCAACGCCGAGCGCGGCAGCGTGATCGTCGAATACCACCGCCAGCGCTGGGGTCGCCTCGCCCGCGGCGACACGGACTGGACCTGGGAGAGCCTTCCGCCGGCCGAGCGCGACGGACCTTTCGTCGCCCAGGCCAACGCCTTCCTCGATCTCTGTGCAGGCAAGCCGAGCGCCTGCGCCACGCTGGATGAAGGCATTCAGGCCGTGCGCTTCAATCTGGCGGCCTTCGAGTCGCTGCGGACGGGGCGGCGGGTGGAGATCCGGTGACCACAGCCGCCATGAACGTCGAGCTGTCCGAGCCCGTCCTCGTGGCCGAGGCCCCTGCCGGCGAAACCCGCTGGGGGCGTCACCAGTTTCCCACCCTCGACCGGATGCTCGACGGGCGGATCGCCCTCACCTTCCACGTGGGCGACGACAGCGCCCTCGAATACGGCCAGGCGCCGCGCGAGCCCAACCGCGGCGTTTCGGCCGATGAGGGGCAGACTTGGACGCTCGAGCGCGCATCGGCGCCCACCGCCGGATTGCTGCTGCCCAACGGCGACCGGATCCGCGCCGGTTGCGCGGAGGTGACCCCGCCCTCGTTTCCGGTGGGCGAGCTGTCGCTCCCGCAGTCGATCGGCACCATCATCGGCACCTACGGCCAGTTGCCCTACACGTACTACCGGCACAGCGACCTGCCCGCCGCCCTGCAGGGCGTGCCGATCATGCGCCTTGCCCGCAGCACGGCGCAGTGGATCGCCGAGCGCGCGCCGCTCGACGATCCCGGCTTCCACCGCTATACGGTCCAGAACGTTTTCCCGATCGTCTGGTGGGGCGACCTCCACATCGCCGCGGACGGCTCGATCCTCGCCCTCGTGTACCCGCGCTCGATGAACGGTGACGTGGCCTGCCATCGCTCCACCGACTCCGGCCATTCGTGGCACCTCCAAGGGCACATCCCCTACACCCCCGACCTCCGGGCCGATCCCCTCGCGCGCGGCCGCTCGCATGGGTTCACCGAGCCCGGCAGCGCCCTGCTCGCCGATGGCTCGCTTCTGGTCATGCTGCGCACCACCGACGGCCTCGGCATCGGACCGCTTTATGCCAGCCGCTCGACCGATGCCGGCAAGACCTGGTCCGCACCCACCGTCGTCAATGCGTCGGGCGTGTTGCCGCGCCTGCTTCCCCTTCGCAACGGCGTCCTCGCCCTCAGCTACGGGCGGCCGGGGGTCGAGCTGCGGCTCAGTTACGACGGCCTCGGCGCGACGTGGTCGGAACCGATCCCCCTGGTACCGCTGACCGCCGCCGACACCCAGGCCGACTCCTGCGGCTACACCAGTCTGCTCCCGCTCACCGCCAACTCGTTCCTGATCGCCTACAGCTGGTTCAAGCGCCCCGGCCGCGACGGCCAACCGCACAAGGCCGTGCTCGTGCGGCGCGTGACGGTTGGACCGGGCGAGAATCGATATCCGGCAAGGCCTTCACTTGGACGTTGAGCGTTCAGCGTTGAACGTTGAACGTTTTCCCCGCTCCCATGCCTCTCCCCGCCCTCATCCCCCAGCCCGTGCACTGCACGCCGCTCGCCGGCGAACCGTTTGTCCTGCAGGCCGCCACCGTGATCGTGGCGCCGTCGGAATTTGCCGCGACCGCCCAGCAACTCGCCGCACGCATCAAACAGGCCACGCATTGGGCGCTCCCCGTGTCCGTCGCGGTCCCCGCCGACGCGAAATCGGTCATCGAGTTCCGCCTCGCGGAACCGCCGTCGGCGAGCCCCGAGGCCTACACGCTGCGCGTCACGGCCGACCGCGTGACGATCGCCGCCTCCACTTCGGCCGGGGCGTTCTATGCGGTGCAGACCTTCCTCCAGCTGCTGCCGCCGGCGATCTTCGGCACCGTGCCGCAGCCCGAGCTCAAATGGACCGCCCCCGCAGTCGCGATCGAGGATGAACCGCGCTTTCGCTGGCGCGGACTCATGATCGACAGCGCGCGCTATTACCAGCCGGTCGACTGTCTCAAGCGCTTTCTCGACCTGATGGCGCAGCACAAACTCAACGTCTTCCACTGGCACCTCGTCGACGACCAGGGCTGGCGCCTCGAGATCAAGAAGTACCCGAAGCTGACCACGATCGGCAGCAAGCGCCGCGAGTCGCCGCTCGGTCCGGGCACCGCCAATCTCGGCGGCGACGGCGTGCCCCACGCGGGCTTCTACACCCAGGCCGAGGTGCGCGACCTCGTCGCCTACGCCGCCGCGCGCCACATCCAGATCCTGCCCGAGATCGAGATGCCCGGTCACGCGCAGGCCGCCGTCGCCGCGTATCCCGAGCTGGGCCTGCTCCCGCAGGCCAAGGAAGTCAGCTGCCAGTGGGGCATTCACGAGACCCTGTTCAACACCAAGCCCGCCACGTTCGCCTTTCTGCATGACGTACTGGACGAGGTCATTGCACTCTTCCCCTTCGCGTATCTCCACATCGGCGGCGACGAGGCCGTGAAGCAGCAGTGGCAGCAGGACGCCGCCACGCAGGCGCATATGAAGGCGCTCGGCCTGCCCGACGAGGAACACCTGCAGAGCTGGTTCATCCGCCAGATCGAGGGTTACCTGCAATCGAAGGGCCGCCGCTTGGTCGGCTGGGACGAGATCCTCGAGGGCGGCCTGGCCAAGACCGCCACCGTCATGTCCTGGCGCGGCATCGAGGGCGCCATCGCCGCCGCCAAGCTCGGTAACGACGCCATCATGTGCGCGAACCAGACGCTGTACTTCAACTTCCACGAGACGGAGACACCGGAGACCGAGCCCATCACCTACCCTATGCCCCTGCCGCTGGCCAAGGTGCACGCCTACGAACCCATTCCAACCGAGCTCACCGACGCACAGGCAAAGAGCATCATCGGCGTGCAGGGCCAGTTGTGGACCGAGTACATCGCCACGCCTTCGCTGCTCGAATACATGGCATTCCCCCGCACGAGCGCGCTCGCCGAGATTGCATGGAGCCCCAAGGCACGCCCCGCCTTCGCCGATTTCCTCGGCAGGCTCCGCACCCACCTCCGCCGCCTCGACGTGCAGGGCATCCGTTACCGCGCCCCGCTGGAGTATATGCAGCAACCCGGCTGCTGCGGTTGAACCGGACGCTGCTTCCCGTCAGCTCGAGTGCGGTTTGGACCACAGCGGCTTGCCCGTCTCGACGGTCTTCGCCCTAGGGGCATCGTGCACAGCCGGACGCTGGGGCGCCCGCGCTGCCTGTTTCTGTTGGACGGCCTTGGCCGTGACCACGCTTTCCTGGGTGTTGCCGCTGCCCGGGAGGTTCAAATCCGCCGGCGCCGTCGGGGCCGCCGGGGCCACCTCGGCCAATTGCAGCTCGGCCTCGAGCCAGATCTCCTTGTCCCGACCCTCGGGACAACCACGCGCGAGCCAGATCTCCTTGGCGTGATGGGACACGGCTTCGTGGGAAGGCGGATTGGGATTCAAAACGTGGGTGCTGTTTTTCATGGGATGATGACGGCGGCGGTGAGCTTGGTTTGTTTCCCGACGTACGGTACGACTCACGGTTCCGGTTTCGTCAGGACCATCCTGCGACCTTGTTTCCCCAGGTCGATCATCGCGGTGCCTTGGGTACGGGGGTGAACGCCCCATTGGGACCGGCCTGCTGGACTGCTAACCTGTCGCCATGAATCCCCTGCTGCTCATCATCATCCTAATCCTGTTGTTCGGTGGCGGCGGCTTTTACATCGGTGGACCGGCCTACGGTGGTGGCGGACTAGGGTTGATCCTCGTGATCGCTCTCATCGTTTACCTCTTCGGCGGTTTCCGCTCCAGGAAGTAAGTCGGCGCCCTCGGGTCGCTGCCAGTGAAAGGCCGTGCGCGGATTGCGCGTGGTCGCGGCGGTCTGCGAGCGCGAGCCAGCTCGCTGGCTAGCGCGAAGAATCCAACTTCGGCGGATCCGCCGGCAGCTTCGTCGCCACGACGTCGATGACGTCGCCTGAACCGGTCGGCGGACGCCGGACCGATCCCGCGCCTGACGAACCCGCTGGCGGTTTCGCGCGGAAAAGCTGGATCACAAAGCCGGCCATGCCGGTGAGAAGCAGCAGCACCGCCGCCAGAAACCCCATGAACAGGGCACCCAGCGCGATCATCCCGGCCAGTATCAGGCGCAACACTCTCACAGCAGACAAGACTCGCAGAAATCAGGAAAGTTGCACGACGGAAGTGCGGGTAATCCGGAGTTGAATGTGGAAATCAGGAAGGCAGGAAAATCCGGCCGAAGATCCGGTTCGTGAGTTCCTGAGTTCCACATTTCATCACCTGCCTTGGATCGCGTCGACCATCGCACGGAAGTTCTCCATCGGTGTATCGAGTTGGACGTGGTGCGTGGGACCGATGATGAGGCCGCCGTTGCGACCGAGCGTTGCCAGGCGCTCGCGCACCTCGGCCCGCACGTCGGCCGGTGTGCCGAAGGGCAGCGTGTGCTGCTCGTCGATCGAACCCCAGAAGCAAAGCCGGTCGCCATAGGTGCGCTTGAGCCAGGCAGGATCGATGCAGGCGGGTTGGATGGGGTTGAGCACGTCCACGCCGATCTCGATCAGGTCGGGGATGACCGGCTGGATCACACCATCGGAATGATAGGCGATCTTCAGGCGCGGATTGATCGCCTTCAGCTCGGCGAAATACCGCGCCATCCGCGGCTTCAGGATGCGCCGCCACATCGCCGGCGACAGGATCATCGCGGTCTGCCCGCCGATGTCGTCGCCGGTCCAGATCATGTCCACGCCCAACTCCACCAGTTTTTTTGCCGCGGTGAGGTGGTAGTTGAAGGGGATGTCGAGCACCGCCGCGGCGCGGTCTGGATCCTCCACGAAGTCGGTCATCAGACGCTCGAGTCCGCGCAGCGCCCAAGCGGTCTCGAAGACCGTGGTCACCGTGGCACCCGCGATGAAATAGTCGCGGCCGTGGTCGCGCACGAGCTGCTCCGCTGCGTGGTAGAGTTCGGGCCGGTGCGGATCCGGCGCACGGTAGCGGGTGATCGCATCGTCGTCAGCCAGCGGATGTCCGCGGGGCTCGGTGTAGTGGCCGCGACCGAACGGCGTCTCATACGGGCAGATCTTCCAACCCACGCCCCACTCGTCGGTGTAGTCGTGGTCGGCTTGGTAGTACGAATTCGCCCAGCCGACGCTGGTGAGGAGCATGTCCTCCTCGAGCGCGCGTTCGAGCTGGTAGGTATTGCCGCCGCCATGCGGGTTGTGGGCGTGGGCGTCGTCGAGGCGGAGTTCGGCCCGGAGGCGCCGGGCGAACTCGGGCGTGAAGCTGATCTGCATCGGGCACCGGTCGGGCGCCTCATGCGCGAGCGCCATGCGCACCCGATCCTTGGGGGTGAGGGACGATTTCATGGGACGGCAGCTGGCCTCGAAAATCGCGCCACGCCACCGCCGTGTCGAGGCTGGGACAATTTATGCGCTGCTATTTCCGGAGTTCATCAACCGCAAAGAACGCAGCACCGACCACCCGGTGGCGGACCATCCTGCCCAATTGCCGCTTGGCTCCCCACCGAACGACCGGCATCCATGGAAAGCCGCGTCCGCCCCCGATGACCTTCCCCGCTTTTCTCGATTACCCTGATCCCGCGATCTACACGCTGCGCACGACCGCTCCCGGACCCGCCGGCAAGCTGCCGCTCACGGCGCAACTCCTGCGCAACGCCACCAGCGGCCACATCTTCGGCCTGACGCAGAACGCCGGCATGGGCTGGGATCCGAAAAAACTGCGCGGCAAGGACTTCCGCATCCTCAGCACGCAGGGCGGCATCCGCGCCCCCGACGGC
>CAZGJB010000039.1:0-18259 GCA_964526145.1 uncultured Opitutaceae bacterium | reverse complement strand
GACGCGCCCGGGTGGCCGGAGCCGTTGACCTCCCAGGGGAACATCGTGTTCACGCCGCCGGCGAGGAAGTGCGGGATGAGCGGGCGCACGTCGCCGTCGCAGTCGATCCACCAGATGTCCACGCCATGCGCGCGCAGCTTCTGGCTGATGCGCTTGTACCGGGGCACGACGATGTCGCGGAAAAAATTTACCGAGACGAGCGGGCCGCTCTTGTAGCAGATGTCCTCCCAGCCGGCGGCGTAGTCGAACTTCACGTGCGGCAGCACCTGGTCGAGGAAGTCCTCCACGAGCAGGCATGACGTCTCGACGATGTCCTCGACCATCTCGGGATAGTCGAACACCGAGTAGGCGAGGCCCTCGACGGTGAGCATGTCGCGCACCTTGCCGATCATCGAGCCGGACCAGACGCCGAGCGGGTAGTCGCGGTCATTCGGGTGCTCGGCGAGGATGGCGGCGACGTCGACCTTGCGGTCGGGATGCTTCCGGTCGAAGCGCTCGGCCTTCACCTTCGCCCAGTCGTCGGGCGTCTTCACCGTGGCCTCAAGGTAGTGCGGGATCGTGTCGTGGCCGTCGAGCGGCACCTCGGCGATCAGGCCGTCGCCGTTGCGCAGGATGCGCGTCGTGGCGGTGCGGCGGATCTCCTCCGGCGGGAACACCGGGTGCATCCACCGTCCATAGACGGTGCCGGTGCGGTCGAAATTGAGGAAGACGTCCGCGTCGTTGTTGTTCGTGATGCCGTGGTCGCGGAACATCGGCCACAGCTTGAAGTTGTCGTCCCAGTACCCGAATTCCATGTTGAAGCACCGGTCCACGGTCTGGTGGTGCATCTGGCGGCGGAAGCGCTCGCGCTCGGTCAGGGTGCCGCGCCACTTGGGGCGGAAGGGCTTGATGGGGGACGGTTTCACGGGGAAGGGGAGCGCTCAGTAATTGCCGTATTTCTCGACGAACCCGATGATGGCCTTGTACGTGGCCCAGCTCACCTGGGGCGGCACCGAGTGGTCGGAGTGGTAGGCGTAGCCGCGGGTCGCCATGCCGGCGGCGAACTTGGTGCGGATCTCCTCCTCGAGGAGGTCGAGGTCGTTGGTGGCCATCTTCATCACGTCGATGTTGCCGAACATCGCGAGGCGGTCGCCGTGCGTGGGCGCGAACTTCCGGATGTCCATGCCGGCCTTGGCCTCGATGGGCTGGAGGCAGTCGAAGCCGGCCTGGATGTACAAATCGAGCACACCGCTCACGCGGCCGTCGGTGTGGTAGATCACCTTCATGCCGCGGGCGTGGGCCCAGTCGGCCATCTGCTTGTGGAAGGGCCAGATGAGCTCCTTGTACATGGCCGGCGAGCACATGGTCGCGTGGTTGAACGCCATGTCGCCGTAGATCCAGAGGCCGTCGGGCTCGATCCCCTCGTCGATGACCGCCTGCCAGGAGCGCAGCACGACCTCGGTGTGCACGGCGACGACGTCGCGGATCCACTCGGGATCCTCGATCATGGCCATGAGGCAGACCTCGTCGCCGAGGATCTTGCGCAGGGCCTCGAAGCCCTCGACGCCGGAGAGGTGGGTCCACTGGCCGAGCTTGCGGGCGGCGCGGTAGCGGGCCGCAGCCAGCTTGGTATCCACCTGGTTCGGCGCCGCGAGCATGGCGGGCCGGTAGGTCTTTTCCCAAATCTCGCGGGTCGCGCAGCCGAAGCCGACGTGCTCGGGCGTGCCGGAGCGGCCCTTCCAGTAGCGGGCGATGCCGCCCCAGGCGTCGCGGACCGTCTCGGTCTCGGCGTCCTGGCTCAGCACCTCGCGCTGGCCGGGGAAGATCGGCGGCCAGGACCAGCAGAGCACGGCGAAGTCGGCGTCCAGCAGGCGCAGCACATCATGATGATCCCACTGGAGTCCCTCCTTTTGCCAGCGGGTGATGGTCTCGGGCCAGAACGTGTCCTGCCGCGGGATTCGATCCTGATCCTGGCGCGCGAACATGCGGTTCACGCGCTCACGACCGGTCAGGGCGGTGGCGCTCATGTGGGCACCCCGTTTTCAGCCGGGGGCGGCGGGGCGGCTCAGGCCGCCTCGCCCACCAGTTTCTTGGCGACGTCGACGGCCGTGCCGGCGTCGGCGGCGTAGCCGTCGGCTCCGATGTCGTCCGCAAAAGCCTGCGTGATCGGCGCGCCACCCACCATGATCTTGGTGTTGGGCAGGCCGGCCGCCTTGAGGATCTTCACGGTCTCCTTCATGGCGGGCATCGTGGTGGTGAGCAGCGCGGAGAGGCCGACGAGGTGGGCCTTGTGCTCCTGGGCGGCGGCGAGGTATTTGTCCGGCGGCACGTTCGTGCCGAGGTCGACGACCGCGAAGCCGGCGCCACGCCACATCATCGAGATGAGGTTTTTGCCGATGTCGTGCAGGTCGCCTTGGACCGTGCCGACGACGACGGTGTACTTCGGCTTGATGCCGGCGGCGGCGAGCAGCGGTTCGAGCAGCTTGAGCGCCTCCTTCATCGCACGGGCGGCGACGAGCATCTCCGGGACGAAGATCTCGTTCTTTTTGAACTGCTCGCCGACGATCGCCATACCGGGCACGAGGCCCTGTTCGACGATGGTGCCCGGGCCGGTACCGGCCGCGAGGAGCTCTTGGGTGAGCCGCACAGTGTCAGTCCGCTTGCCAGCGGCCACGGCGGCAGTCAGGTCATTGAGGAGGGGCATACGATTCCTTATTGGAGGTCTGCGGGGTCGATGTAAACCCGAAGCCCACTCGGACGACCCTTGTTGGAGCAAGTATTCGGACGAGTGCGCCGCGGCGTACCCAAAGCTTATAGGGGCACCCGCAAGGCGTTGTAAATGCGAACACCGCGGTTTGTCCCGTTGTGCACACAACTATTCCCAATTATTGCATGCGGTGTGCGTTGTCAGTGTCCGAAGCCGCTGGTTTACAGACGGAGAGCGGTTATCCCAACCCGTACGGACTATTAATCCCCATGTCCAATTTGTCTAATATCGCCGTGATCGCCTGCGGGGTGATTGAGCCCGAGGTGCGCCACTTCGCTAATGGAGCCATGCACATCCGCGCGCTGGAATTCCTGCCGCAGGGGCTCCACGACGACCCCGCGCGGATGCAGCGGGAATTGCAGGTGCAGATCGACCGCGCCGAGGCCGATCCCGCCGTCGAGGCGATCGTGCTCGTCTACGGCCTGTGCAGCCGCGGCCTCGAGCACCTCCGGCACGACCGGTGTCCGCTGGTCATCGCGCGCGCGCATGATTGCGTGACCCTCTTCCTCGGCGACAAAGACCGCTACGCCGCCTACCAGCAGGCCAACCCCGGCACCTACTGGTACAACCCCGGCTGGATCCGCGGCGGCGCCTCGCCCGGTCCCGAGCGCGAGGCGCGCCTGCGCCGCGAGTACGCGGAAAAATTCGGGCCCGACGACGTGGACTACCTGGTCGAGACCGACCGCGAGGCGCTCAGCCACTACACCCGCGCGACGTACGTCGGGCTGGGCCTCGGCGAACCCGAGCGCGAGGCCGACTACACCCGCACCTGCGCCGCCTGCCTGGGCTGGGGATTCGACCGCGTCCCCGGCGATCCTGCGCTGCTCAAGGCACTCCTTTACTGCGACTGGGATCCCCAGCGTTTCCTCACCGTGCCCCCGCGGCACTCCATCCGCCTCACCGCGGATGCCGACATCATCCGGGCCGAGCCCCCGCCTGCGAATCAATGAACACCACCCTCCACCTCGAGACTCCCGACGGCCACACCACCGTCACGCTGACTCCTGCTGACACGAAGCTGCCGCTTTCGGACGTGCTGGCCCACCGGGGCCATCCGCTCAACACGCGCTGCGGTGGCCGCGGCCTCTGCGGCGGCTGCGAGATCGGCCTGCGGGCGGGTGCGCTCGTGCGTACGACCGACGGCACCTCGGTCGGGCCCTCGGCCGACGATCGCCTGCGCTCCTGCCAGCTGCGGCTGCCCGAGGGCGGCGAGGCGACGGTCAAGATCCCGGCGCGCTCGCTCCTGAAGCACGAGCCGGCGGTCGTGGCCGAGTTCAAGATCAACGTGCCCTGGGCCAACGACCCGATCGACCCCGCGGCCCGCGTCGGCGCCTGCGTGGACATCGGCACGACCACCGTCGCCCTCATGCTCGCCGATCTCCGGACCGGCAAGGTCCTCGGTGAAGCTTCGGCCTTCAACGCCCAGATCCGCTACGGCGAGGACGTGCTCACGCGCATCCAGATGTGCTACCAGAATCCCGAGGGCGTGCGGCAACTCCAGCGCGCGGTTACGGTTGAGACGATGCAGCCGCTCCTCGAGGAAGCCTGCAAGGAGGCGGGCCTCGCGCCGGCGGACGTCGGCGTCATGACGGTCGCCGCCAACACCACGATGCAGCACCTGCTCGCCGGCGTGGACCCGAGCCCGCTGGGCGTGCACCCGTTCACGCCCGTCTTTCTTGAACACCGCGAGTACGCCCCGGCCGACCTCGGCCTCGCGTTCGGCGGCGCCGGCGCGAAGGTGCACCTGCTGCCCGGACCTGCCGCGTATGTCGGCGCCGATCTGTCCGCGGGCCTCGTCGCCACCGGCATGCTCTACGACGAGGGCCCGGTGCTGCTCGTCGACGTCGGCACCAACGGCGAGATCATCGCCAAGGTCGGCGACCGCCTCATCGGCTGCGCCACCGCCGCCGGCCCGGCCTTCGAGGGCGCGGGGCTCACGAGCGGCACGCGCGGCGTGAAGGGCGCGATCGAGCGCGTCACGATGCGCAACCATCCCTACACGGTGGACCTCGGCATCATCGGCGACGCCGCCAAGCCCATCGGCATCTGCGGCTCGGCCTACGTGGACTTCCTCTGGGAGGCGCGCCGCACCGGCATCGTGCAAAGCAACGGACGCTTCGCGGAGGATTTCGTGCAGTCCGCCGGCCCGCTCGTGCAGGCCGACGAATACGGCAAGAAGCTCCAGCTCCACGCCCGCGGCGCCTCCGGCCCCATCTGGGTCTCCGAGGTGGACATCGCCCGTCTCCTCCAGGCCAAGGCCGCCATCGCCGCCGGCATCAACACGCTGCTCAATCTCCTCGGCGTCGCCGCGGCTGACGTGAAGAAACTCTACCTCGCCGGCGGCTTCGGCATGCACCTGTCGCTCGGCCACGCCATCGGCTGCGGCCTGCTGCCGGGTTTCACCCCCGGGCAGATCCACGTCGTCGGCAACACCTCCCTCGGCGGCGCGTTCCTCGCCCTCCAGGACCGCAGCCTCCTCGAGGAGATGAAATCCGCCTGCACGCGCATGGAATCCATCGAGCTCAACCTCCAGCCCGGCTTCGAGGACGCCTACATCGACGAGCTCATGCTGCCGTGACGAATCCCCGAGACCAAACCACGGACTAATATGGAACTCAGGAACTCAGGAATAATGTCTTTGGCCTGGTTCGTTCCAGTGTTCCTGAGTTCCAGACTAAACCCGGTCCCCCTTTCCCCATGAACGCAACGCCCCGAGAAATCGTCCATCAGACGCTTGATTTCGCCGGACCGCCCCGCGCGGCCCGCGACCTGTGGGTGCTCCCGATCGCCGCGGAGCAGTATCCCGACGAACTGGCGGCGCTGGAGCGGGATTTTCCGTCGGATTTCACCGCCATCTCCGGGCACGAGCGCGAGATCGCCAAGACCCGGGGCAACCCGCACGTCGTCGGCGAGTATACGGACGAATGGGGCTGCACCTTCATCAACATCCAGCGCGGCGTCATCGGCGAGGTGAAGCACCCGCTCGTGCGCGACTGGACGACCGATCGCGGCCGCATCCATTTTCCCCGCGAGTGGCTCACGCTCGATCGTGACGCGGTGAACCGCGACTGCGCCGCGACCGACCGCTTCACCTTCGCCATGGCCTGCCCGCGTCCGTTCGAGCAGTCGCAGTTCCTGCGCGGCTCGGAGGAGCTGTACTGCGACCTCGCCGACCCGTCGCCCGAGTTCCTCGCCTTCCTGCGCGAGTTGCACGCCTTCTACTGCGAGCTGCTGACCGGCTGGGCGCGGACCGACGTGGACGCGCTGCGTTTCATGGACGACTGGGGCTCCCAGCGCGCGCTCCTCATCGCCCCGCGGCTCTGGCGCGAGCTTTTCAAGCCGATGTACCGCGACTACGCCCAGATCGCGCACAGCCACGGCAAGAAGCTCTTCATGCACTCCGATGGCTACATCGCCGCCATCTATCCTGATTTGGTGGAGGTCGGGATCGACGCCGTGAACTCCCAGCTCTTCTGCATGGACGCCGCCACGCTCGCGCCGCACGCCGGGCAGATCACCTTCTGGGGCGAGATCGACCGCCAGCACCTCCTGCCCGAGGGCACGCCCTCCGACATCGACCGCGCGGTGCGCCACGTGCACCACCACCTGTGGCGCGACGGCGGCTGCATCGCCCAGTGCGAATTCGGTCCCGCCGCCCGCCCGGAAAACGTCCGCGAGGTCTTCGCCGCGTGGAACGAGCTCACCACCCTGAAACTCCCCGCCTGACCCCATGAACTCCACGCCTGCCGCCACTTACTCCGCCCATCCCGACGACCGCGACATCCTCCGCGGCCTGGCCGAGCAGCTCGCCGCCATCGCGGCGCTGCCCGTGCAGAAGGAGAAGGCGGAGCTGTGGGGCCGGCTCAACGACCTCCGCAGCGTGCGGCCGATGGTGTGGATCACGGAGGTGCCCTGGCACGAGTTCAGCGCCGACACGCCCGAACTCGTGCTGCGCTGCCGCGCCGACTGGACGCGGAAGATCGAGGTCGAACTCCGGCGCACGCTCTACTCGTGGCGGAACTTCCCGGTGGACATGATCGTGAGCGACTACCTGCCGTGCCACACGACCTGGCGCAGCACCGGCTTCGGCATCACCCGCCAAGGCGACCTGCTCAACATCACCAATGGCGGCATCGTCTCCCAGCACTTCGAGCCGCAGATCACGCGCCTCGAGGACGTGGCGAAGATCAAGGATCCGGTCGTGACGGTGGACCGCGCCGACACCGCCGCGCGTCTGGCGGCGATGCAGGAAATCTTCGCCGGCGTCATGCCGGTGCGCGAGGAGGGCGTGAAACTCTATTGGTACTCGGCGTGGGACCAGCTGGTGACCTTCTACGGCGTGCAGGAGGCGCTCACCGATCTCATCGAGCAGCCCGAGCTCGTGCACGCGGCGGTCAAACGGCTCGTCGCCGGCTATATGAGGGAGCTCGACCAGCTGGAGGCCGAGGGCCTGCTGATGCTCAACAGCACCAACGTTCGCACCGGCTCCGGCGCCTACGGTCACTGCTCGGCCCTGCCCGCGCCCGGGCAGGAGAGCGGCAAGGTCCGGACGCAGCAGATGTGGGGCTGCTCGAACGCCCAGATCTTCACCGAGGTCTCGCCCGGCATGCACTGGGAATTCGCGCTGCAGCACGACCTGCCATTCCTCGCGCGCTGGGGCCTCGTTTACTACGGGTGCTGTGAGGCGCTCGACCAGAAGATGGAGATTCTCCGGCGCGTGCCGAACCTGCGGAAGGTCTCGATGAACTACCGCATCAATCCCGAGCGCGCGGCGGCCGCGGTCGGCGGTGATTATGCCTTCAGCTACAAGCCCAACCCCGCCTGTTTCGCGATCGACGCCTGGTGCCCCGACAAGGCTCGCGCCGAGCTGCGCCGCATCCGCGAATGCACGCGCGGGGGCCACGTCGAGTTCGTCATGAAGGACATCTCCACCGTCGCCGGCCGCCCCGACCGCCTGGCCGAATGGGGCAGGATCGCCATGGAGGAGGCCGAGCGCGCCGGATGAGCGGGCCGCGTCCAGTCTGCCGGCCGAGCCTACTTCCGGAAATCCTCCGGCTTGTGGTCCTGGGCGTAGGCGCGCATCGCCCGGAGGTTCTCCGGGGGCGTGTTGGGCGAGATCTCGCAGCCCGCGCCCACGATGAAATGCTTTCCGCAGGTCTCGTGGCAGCGCCGGCAGGCCTCGTACACCTTTTCCGGGGTGCCCTCGAGGAGGTCGGTGATCGTCGAGACGTTGCCGGCCAGCGTGCGCGTCGGCCCGAGCTGCTCGCGCGCGAGCGCCAGGTTGGCGGGGAAATCGATCTCGTAGATGTCGACCGGCAGCAGCGCGGCCTTCGGGTAGAGCCGGTCGATGCGCCCGCACATGTGCTGCCGCAGCAGGACCCCGGGGTGGTTGCGCTTGATGGTGTCGAACACGCGCTTCTGCTCCGCCCACAGGAACTCCTCGTAGCGCGCCGGCCCGATCAGGCCGGCCGCGGCGTCGCTCATGCCGATGGTGTCGGCGCCGGCCGCGATCTGCGCCGGGGCGTACGCGATGGCGACGTCGGCGCAGAAGCGCAGCAGGTCGTGCGCGAAGCCCGGGTCGTCCTCGAAATCCAGCATGATCGTGTTCAGGCCGCGCAGCTCGGCGGCGAGGGCGAGCGGGCCCTCGATCCAGCCCACGATGGACATGCCCGGGCCGGCCTCGCGGCGCATGATCTCGATGCTCTTCACGCGGTCATGCATGCGCCCGCCGTTCAGCGGATCGGGCACCTTGAACGTGCGCAGCCGCAGCTTGTCCGCCAGCGCCGCGCGCTCCTCGTTGATCGCCGGGCCCTGGTCCGTGAACCAGTCCACGCTGCCGTCGCCCGCGATGTCGATCACCTCGCGCGCCGGGTCGGAGCAGGTCAGCAGGCAGTCGAGGCCGAAGTCGGCCACGAGCTTCAGCTGGGCCTCGGCCATCTTCCGGCCGTCCTTGGTGTAGTCGATGAAGGGGATGCCCGCGTGCTTCGCGGAAAACATCATCGCCATCGGCTGGAAGGGCAGGCGGTCCACGGCTTCGCCGCGGATGGTGCGGCGGACACGTTCGATCGAGGTCATGATCGTTTGATGCGCGGGCGCCGCGCCGAAATCAACCCCGCGCTCCCTGAAATTTCCTGAAGCCCACTCCGCATATTTTGCCATGAAACCCATGACACCCAAACAACGGCTCTGCGCCGCCCTCGACCGCAAGCCCACCGATCACCTGCCCGCCACGACGCATCACATCATGCGTTATTACATGGACAAATATCTCCCGGGCAAAACGGACGACGAGTTCTTCGAGATCTTCGGCCTCGACCCGATCACGTGGTTCGTGGCCCATAAACCCGTCCCCGGCTCCGGCTGCGAGTTCGAGCCGACGCACGTGCCGGCCGGGTTCATGGAGGCCCGTCGCCTCGTCTCCGACACCTGGCGCTTCGAGCACCAGGACGTGCCCGGCCGCCAGTACGCCACCACGCGCCACTCCATCGTCACGCCGCGCAAGACCCTCACCCTCGAGCTCCAGAGCAACGAGTACACCGGCTGGCTCTCCGAGCGGCTCGTCAAGGAGAAGTCCGACATCGACCTCATCGCCGAGTTCGCCCCGCAGCCGATCTGCGACGTCGAGGCCGTCAACCGCCACGCCGCCAAGTACGGTGACCGCGCGCTCATGCGCGGCCACATCAACTGCTTCGATCTCTACGGCCAGCCCGGCTGCTGGCAGGACGCGTGCGTCCTCTACGGCGTCGAGGAGATGATCCTCGCGACCTACGACGACCCGGAGTGGGTGCACGCCTTCCTCCGCATCATCTGCGACCGGAAGGTGAAGTACGCTGACTCCCTCAAGGGCGCGAATTACGATCTGCTCGAGCACGGCGGCGGCGACGCTTCCTCCACCGTGATTTCGCCCAAGGTGTTCGAGGAGTTCGTGGCGCCCTATGACCGCGAGGTCATCGCCCACGCCCGCGCCGCCGGCCAGCGCATCGTGTACCACACCTGCGGCGGCATGATGCCGATCCTCGAGCGGCTCGTCACCCTCGGCTCCAACGCCCTCGAGACCTTCACCCCGCCCGCCATGGGCGGCGACATGAACCTCGCCGAGGCCAAGCGCCGCATCGGCGACAAGGTCTGCTTCATCGGCGGCTTCGACCAGAACCGCTTCTTCACCACCGCCACCCCCGAGGAGACGCGCGCCGAGGTCCGCCGCTGCTTCCAGGAGGCGGGGCAGGGCGGCGGCTTCATTATCAGCCCCTCGGACCACTTCTTCGAGGCCAAGCCCGAGCTCCTGCACGCCTTCGCCGACGAGGCCCGCAAGTGCACGTACAACTGATCCCCGCTTCTGCTTTTCAACATGACACCGCTTGAACGCTTCCATGCCTGCATGAACCATCAGCCCGCCGACCGGGTGCCCAACCACGAGGTCGGCGTCTGGGTCCAGACCAAGCAGCGTTGGCGCGAGGAAGGCCTCGCGACCGACGATATGCACTGGGACTGGTTCACGGGCGAACCCCGCTGGGACCTGGATCCCCGCGAGTACATCGACGTCAACTTCGGCATGGTGCCGCCGTACGAGGAGAAGGTCCTCAGCAAGGAGGGCGACACCGAGATCATCCAGCGGGCCAACGGCGTCATTTCCAAGGCGCTCATCACCGGCGCCGCCGAGGGCATGCGCATGAGCATGGATGAGTACATCAGCTTCCCCGTCACCACGCCGGCCGACTTCCAGGAGCTGAAGAAGCGCTTCCGCGCGGACTGCCCCGTGCGCTACCCGGCCTACTGGCAGGAATTCCTCCGCAAGGGCTGGGACCTGCGCCAGCACCCGCTCGTCCTCGGCCGCAACTGCAGCACCCTCGGCTACTACTGGCGGGCGCGCGAATGGATGGGCACCGAGAACTTGAGCTACGCCTGGTACGACGAGCCC
Organism: uncultured Opitutaceae bacterium; assembly: GCA_964526145.1. Lineage (GTDB taxonomy): Bacteria > Verrucomicrobiota > Verrucomicrobiia > Opitutales > Opitutaceae > UBA2377. The sequence goes on along the minus strand of CAZGJB010000039.1, from coordinate 7,595 downwards.
GCGATGATGCACGAGATGATGGAGTTCGTCACCGACTTCACCATCGAGACCGCCCGCCCGATCCTCGAAGGCGGCGTGAAACCCGACTACGTCTTCATCAACGAGGACCTGAGCATGAAGAACGGCCCGCTGCTCAGCCCCGAGACCTACCGCACCTTCATCTTCCCCGAGCTCAAGCGCCTCGTCGCGTTTCTCAAAGCCAATGGCGTGAAGTGGGTCATCATCGACAGCGACGGCAACTGCGAGCTCGTCATCCCGTACTTCATGGAAGCCGGCGTCGACGCCATCTGGCCGCTGGAGCGCGCGTCGGACATGGACCCGCTCGCACTGCGCAAAAAGTTCGGCCGCAGCCTCCATCTCTGGGGCGGCGTGGACAAGCGCGAGCTGGCGAAGGACAACGCCGCGATCGACGCCCACCTGCGCACCCTGCAGCCGCTCATCGCCGACGGCGGCTTCATCCCGACGGTGGACCACCTCGTCCCGCCCGACGTCCCGCTCGCCAACTTCGAGCACTACATGCGCCGCAAGCACCAGCTCCTCCGCGGCGAAGCCTTCTGAACCCAGGCAGATTCGACCACGAAGAACGCCAATGAACGCGAAGTTACCGATCCGATCGCGGAAACGCGGAAGAACGGAGGCGCGGAATCAATCAGGTTGTTTCCGTGTTTCCGCCCTTCAGCGCTTCCGCGATGGAATGGTCCGGAATCCCTCCATGGCGTTCACGGTTTAGCCCCATATCCCCATGAGCCGACAACTTGCCCTCGACACGCTCGCGTTGAAACCCGTCCCGCGGTTCGCCCGCACGGAGTACAGCCTGGAATACCAGCAGGCGGGCCTGAAGCGCACCGCCGGGCCCGAGCCGGACACCAACGCCGTGCTGCGCGACCTCTACGCGCGCTGGGACCTCGACTTCCTGTGGACCGTGCAGGACGGCCTGCGCACCGACTGGCTGCAATGGGGGCGGGCGACCGACATGGGTCACGCCGAGTACGCGTCCGACGGCAGCGACCTGCGGAAGCCCAACCACTGCCCCTTCGAGACCGTCGAGGAAGTCTGGGCCTTCGATGCCGTGACGGAGTACGGCCTCCCCACGATGGCCGAGCAGGTGGCGGCCTATCAGCAGTGGATCGACCAGAAGCGCCGCGACTTTCCCGGCCAGCTCTGCACCGGCGGCTACTACAAGACCATCGTCTCCGGCGCGATCCAGGCCTTCGGCTGGGACATGCTCCTCGAGGCCGCGGCCGACCGCGACAAGATGGAGAAGGTCTTCGACTCGTTCTACCGCCGCACGAAGTTCCACATGGACGCGTGGGCGCAGACCGACGTCGAGGCCATCATCCAGCACGACGACTTCGTGTGGACCGCGGGGGCCTTCATGCGGCCCGAGATCTACCGCAGCGTGATCATCCCGCGTTACGCCGAGCTGTGGAAGCCGCTCAAGCGCGCGGGCAAGAAGGTGCTGTTCTGCTCCGACGGCGACTTCCGCGAGTTCGCGGCCGACATCGTCGCCGCCGGCGCCGACGGGCTCATCTTCGAGCCCGTGATGGAGTTCGGCGAGATGGTCGAAAAGTTCGGCCAGACCACCGTCCTTGTCGGCAGCGCCGTGGATTGCCGCGACCTCACCTTCGGCGACTGGGCCACGGTCAAGGCCGCCATTGACCGCTCCCTCGCGCTCGCGCGCACCTGCCGCGGCGTGATCCTCGCCACCGGCAACCACCTCCCCGCCAACATCCCGGCACCGATGCTCGAACAGTACCGCGCCTACGTGCAGGCCAACCGCAACCGCTAGAACCTTCCCCCCATGCGCTGGAATCGCGAACAGTACCTCGACCTCATGACCTTCGGCCACGCCGAGCGGCCCATGCTCACCGAACTCTTCGGACCGCTCGTCGGCCTCGACGCCGAATGGCGCGCCCAGGGCGCGACGGAGGCCGAGATCAACATGAGCGCGTTCGACTGGGACTACGTGCCCTACGTCTTCTGCGGCGGCTATACCGGCATGCGCGGTCCGGCGCCCGTCCTCCTCGAGGATACGCCGGAGATCCGGCGCGAGCGCGACTGCCTCGGCCGCGAGATGCTGCTGCTCAAGAAGACCGCCACGATCCCGCTGCCGCAGAACTTCCCGGTGCAGACGATGGACGACTGGCTCAAGGTGAAGCCGTTCTTCACCTTCACGCCCGACCGCATCAAGTGGGACGAGGTCGAGAAGGCCCGCAAGGCGCAGGCCGAGGGCAGCCTCGTGGTGGCGCACATCCCCGGTGCGTTCGACATCCCGCGCGAGCTGATGGGCGAGGAGATCGCGTGCCTTGCCTATTACGAGCAGCCCGAGCTCATGGCCGACATCCTGGCGACGATCACCGACACGTGCATGCGCGTGCTCGAGCCGATCAGTGCCAAGCTGCACATCGACCAGCTCATGGTGCACGAGGATTTCGCCGGCAAGTCCGGCCCGATGGTCGGGCCCGTGCAGGTGCGCGAGTGCTTCCAGCCGTTGTATCGCAGCGTCTGGGATATGCTGCAATCGCGCGGCGCGCGGCTTTTCGAGCAGGACACCGACGGCAACATCAACCCCGTCATCCCCGCGCTCCTCGATGCCGGCCTCAACAGCATCTACCCGATGGAGCCGGCGGCGGGCATGGACATCGTCGAGCTGCGCCGGATCTATGGGAAGCGCCTCGCGATGCGCGGCGGCATCGACAAGCACGTCATCCGGCGGAGTCGCGAGGAGATCCGCAAGGAGCTCGAGTACAAGCTGCACCCGTCGCTCCGGGCCGGCGGCTGCGTCTTCAGCCTCGACCACCGCATCCCCAACGGCACGCCGATCGAGAACTACCGCTACTACGCGGCCCTCGCCCGCGAAATGCTCGGCCTCCCCCCGCTCGACCCCTCCCGCACCGGCTGGGCCCGCATGGCAATGTAGCGGCGACGGAGCCTCCGCGAGAGACAAATATCCCCTAAAACCGCTGGCCGGCTTTACGGTAGACCTTGCTCAGCAGCCAGGCCGGGCCGATCAGGAGGAACTGCACGTCCTTGAAGAACGACGGCTTCTTGCCCTCGATCTTGTGGCCGATGAACTGCCCGACCCACGCGAGGACGAACAGCGTCCCGCAGACTGCCCACACCGGCCAGGGCGCGTACACCGCCAGCGCGAGCACGCCCGTGTAGCACAGGGTCATGAACGTGAATAGCCCGATGCTCAGGGGCACCGACAGCCGCAGGTAGAACATCATCGCCAGCGTCGCCACCGGGATCGCCCAGTCGAACCACGGCGCCTTTTCCGTCCATGCCGCCGGCACCGGGATCGACCACACGAGCCCCATCACGCAGAAAAAGATGATCGGCACGCAGATCCAGTGGATCAGCTCATTGGTGTGGTCTTGGTGGCTCTCGCCGTATTCGGCGAACCATTGCTCGGCAGTTTTTTGGGGCATGGGGGTAAATTCTACATCTTCGCGACCGCGGCCTTCTGCATCGCCTTGAGGTTGATGTCGTAGCCGACACCCGGACCGGAGGGGGCCTGCACCGTGCCGTCCTGGCCGATGCATTTCTCGAAGACCACCGGGTTGGCCATCACGAGGCTCTCGTAGTAGTGGTTGTTGCGGATCGCGAGGCAGAGGTGCGTGTTCTCCACGCCCATGCCGTGCACCTCGGCGCTCAGCTGGAACGAGTCCGCGAGGTGCGCCACGCGCATCGCGCCGGTGATGCCGCCCTTGTAGAAGTAACTCGTGCGCACCATGTCGGCCGCGCCCTGCGCGATGAAGTCGGCGACGTTGTAGTGGCAGCCATCCGAGGTCTCCGCCGCGAGCACCGGGATGTCGAGCTGCTCGCAAAGCCGCTTGTAGGCGTTGATGCTGAACTCGCGCATCGGCTCCTCGTACCAGAGATAGCCGGCCTCCTGGAGCGCCCGGCCGAGGTAGAGCGACTCGTAGGGATCAAATCCCGCCGAGCCGTCATACATCAGGGCGACATCAGGGCCGACGTGCTTGCGCAGCGCCGTGCACAGGGCGGCGTCCTTGCGCGCGTCACCCCAGGCGTGGAGCTTGATCGCGCGGAAACCGCGGGCGAGGCACTGGTCGGCCACGTCGAGGAACTCCTCGGTCGTCGCATACGTCACCGTGCTTGCGTAGGCCTCGATCTCGTGGCGGTAGCCGCCGAGGAGCTGGTAGAGCGGGAGCTTGGCGACCTTGGCGGTGATGTCCCACAGCGCCGTGTCGACCCAGCCCATGATGTACATTGGGAACTCCTCGATGCGGTCGATCTCCCACAGCTCGTGCCAGAGCCGCTCCTTCATCAGCGGGTCCTTGCCGAGCAGCCACGGCTTCAGCCGCCGCACGGCCAGGTCCATCGCGATCCCGCCCCGCGGCGTGCGGCTCCAGCCCTCGACGCCCTCGTCGGTCACGAGCCGCAGCCAGGTCTCCTCCGACTCGGGATCACTCCCGATGAGGCCCTGGCGCCAGACGAACCTGTGCTTCGTCTTGTGGCGGATGGTGTACGCATGGACGGCGATGATTTTCATGGGGAAGGGGAGGGCGGCTTTCTCTCCTTGCACGGGCAAATTGGCAACCACGGAGCAGATCGGTGAAATCCATGCTTAAATAATAGGCGACAGCGCCCACTCCCCTGCCTACATCCGTGGTTCCTATGTTCGATCTCACAGGCAAGGTGGCTTTGGTCACGGGCGCGGGGTCCGGCATTGGCCGGGCGATTGCGCAGCGGTTTGCGGCGGCGGGGGCGACGGTGCACGTCGCCGACATCGACGCCAAGGGCGGGGCCGGCACGGTCGAGCTCATCGCCAAGGCCGGCGGTCGCGCGGAGTTCGTGCCGCTCGACGTGGCCGACGACCACGCGCCGGGTGCGCTCGCGTTCCGCCTCAGCCCCCTCGACATCATCGTCAACAACGCCGGCATCGGGCACGTCGGCACCATCCTGCAGACCACGTTGGCCGACCTCGACCGGCTGTACCGCGTGAACGTCCGCGGCGTGTTCAACGTCACCAAGGCCTTCCTTCCCGGCATGCTCGCGCGCAAAAAGGGCTGCGTGATCAACATCGCCTCCATCGGCGGCATCGTCGGCGTGCGCGATCGTTTCGCGTACGTCACCACCAAGTTCGCCGTCGTGGGCATCACAAAGCAGCTCGCCCTCGACCACTCGGCCGCCGGCGTGCGCTTCAACTGCATCTGCCCCGGCCGCGTCGAGACGCCCTTCGTGCAGGCGCGGCTGAAGGAGTATCCCGACCCGGCGCAGGCCTACCGCGAGATGAGCGCGACCCAGCTCATCGGCCGCATGGGCCGCCCCGAGGAGATCGCCGCCGCCGCGCACTACCTCGCCAGCGACGAGGCCGAGCTCGTTACCGGCGCGTCGCTGATGGCCGACGGCGGCTGGAGCGTGGGCAAGTGAGCGCGCTCCGCTGAACGCCTGCCGTTTCCCATGCTGCACCCCACCTACCGTCCCGACCTCACGGTTCCGCCTGAACTCGCCGCCCGCGGATTGGGCCGCGGGCGCCTGGTGCTCGGCCTCGCCGGGCTCGGCGGCGCGTGGAAGCCGGTGGACATGGGTGAATCCATCGCGACCGTCCTCCACGCCCTCGAGCACGGCATCGATGCCTTCGATCCGGCGCCGGCGTACGGCACCGCCGAGCAGGTTCTCGCCCGCGCGCTGGCCCAGTGGCACGGTCCGCGGCCGATCGTGAGCACCAAGGTCGGCCGCCTCCCGGCGAAGGATGCGCACGAGGCCGGGTTCGATCACCGCCCCGAGGGCATCCGCGACAGCCTGAAGCGCAGCCTCGACATCCTCGGGCTGCCGCAGATGGACCTCGTTTACCTGCACGAGCCCGAGTACGTGGACCTGGCCGAGCGTGCCCGCGTCGTCGACACCCTGCGCCAGCTCCAGGCCGACGGCCTCACGCGCCGGCTGGGATTGGCCGGCGGCTCCGGCGACGGCTGGGACGGATTCCTCGAGACCGGCGCCTTCGACGTTGTCATGCTCTTCCGCCGCCTCGACCCCGTCACCTTCGACGGCCTCGCGGCCGATGTCCCGCGACTCCGCCGTGCGGGGGTGCTCGTCTACGGCGCGAGCCCGCTGCACATGGGTCTCCTCGGCGCGCGGCACGACGAGTTCGTCCGCGACCGACCCGACTGGGTCTGGGCCCCGCAGATCGAGCGCGCCATCCGCCTCAAGGCCCTCGCTGAACGGCACGGCCTGAGCATGCGCGAACTCGCGCACCGCTTCATGTTTGGCATTGGCGAGATCGACCGTACCGTCATCGGCGCCAGCAACCTCGCGGAACTGAAGACCGCGCTGGCGGATTTCGCCGCCGGCCCGCTGCCGCGTGAAATCTTCGATGTCGTGTGTGACTCCTATGCAGTGTGACCGGGGTTTTGACCACGGATTACACGGATTGCACTGATGATATCCTAGCGGGCTTCATCCTCCTGATCCGTGTCATCCGTGCAATCCGTGGTTAAAAACAAACCGGTGCCGAAGGATTAATTCCTGTGCCTTCAGACCTATTCGTGGTTTAAGTTTTCCCTTCCATGATCGCCCTCCGCTCCGCTGCGCTCTCCCGCATTCCGCTCAAGGCCCGCATGCCGTTTCGCTATGGCATCGCGACGATGACGGAGGTCACGCACGTGTTCCTGCGCATCTCCTTCGACTTCGACGGACGCGCCCAATCCGGCCTCGCGGCCGATCACCTGCCGCCGAAGTGGTTCACCAAGGACCCCAACCGCGCGCTCGACGAGGAGGTCACCGAGATGCTCGCGGTCATCCGCGCCGCGGTGAACCACGCCCGCGCGATCCGCGCCGCCACGCCGTTCCTCTTCTGGCGTGAGCTCTACGCGGCCCAGTCCGCCTGGGCGAAGGCCCAGAAGATTCCGCCACTCCTCGCGCACTTCGGCACGTCGCTGGTCGAGCGCGCGCTGATTGACGCGTTCTGTCGGCTCAATGGCGTCACCCTTGCCGCCGCGTTGCGCGGCAATCTCCTCGGCATGGACCTCGGCGCGCTGCACACCGCGCTCGCCGGCACGACCCCGCGCGACTGGCTGCCGGCTTCACCGCCGACCGAGGTCTTCGCCCGCCACACCGTCGGCCTCTCCGATCCGATCACGGACGACGAAATCCCGGCCGACGAGCGCGTCACCGACGGCCTGCCGCAGTCCCTCGTCGCCTGCATCCGCTTCTACGGCCTCACGCACTTCAAGCTGAAGATCAACGGCGACGCCCCGCGCGATCGCGCGCGGCTGGCGCGCATGGCCGAGGTCTTCGCCCGCGAGTGTCCCGGCGGCTACGCCTATTCGCTCGACGGCAACGAGAGCTTCCGCGAGGTCGCGGCCTTCGCCGATTACGTGCGCGGCCTGCAGTCCGGGGTCGGCGATGCCGCCTTCTGGTCGCACCTGCTCTTCATCGAGCAGCCCTGGCACCGCGATGTCGCGCTCACGCCGGCCATCGGCGAGCTCGCCCGCGCCTGGCCCGACCGGCCGCCGATCATCATCGACGAGTCCGACGCCGAACTCACCAGCCTGCCCACCGCCCTCAGCCTTGGTTACGCCGGCACGAGCCACAAGAACTGCAAGGGCATCTTCAAGAGCGTGGCCAAC
>CAZGJB010000038.1:0-18433 GCA_964526145.1 uncultured Opitutaceae bacterium | reverse complement strand
GCAGGAGGCTCATGGCGCCACGGTGCCGGTTCCGCGGATGGAGGCAAAGGGTTTTCAGCCGCGCCTTACAGCGGACAGCCCGCATGATTGACCTCAACCGGCCACCCTTCGCAGACTCGCCTGCAATGTCGCCCATCCTCGAAGTCCAAGGCCTGCGGGTGCAGCGCGGGACGACCACGATCCTCGACTGCGTCGATTGGCGCGTCGGTCGCGGCGAGCACTGGGTGATTCTGGGGGCAAACGGCTCGGGCAAGACGTCGCTCCTGCGGGCACTGACCGGCTACCTGGCGCCGACGTCCGGCGACATCCGCCTCCTGGGCGAACATTTCGGTGAGAGCGACTGGCGGGAGCTCCGCCTCCACATCGGCGTCGTGACGAGTTCATTCGCGGCCCTGGTCCCGGTCTGCGAACCGGCACTCGACACGGTCGTGAGCGGCAAGTTCGCCCAGCTCGACCTCTGGGCCCGCGTGACGCCGGCCGACCGGGCCGCGGCGCGGCGGCTCCTGAAACTCGTGCGCGCCGGCCACCTCGTCCGCCGCGAGTGGCAGCATCTTTCGCAGGGCGAGCGCCAGCGGGTCCTGATCGCCCGGGCGCTGATGGCGCGGCCGCGGTTGCTGATCCTCGATGAGCCCTGCGCAGGGCTCGATCCGGCGGCGCGGGAGGAGTTTCTTCGCCTGGTGGAGAGCCTCACCCGGCGTCGCCGCGGGCCGGCGATCGTGCTCGTGACGCATCACGTCGAGGAAATCACCCCGGGCTTCACGCACGCGCTTTTGCTCAAGGGCGGACGCGTGCTCGTCACCGGCGCGCGCCGCCGCGTGCTGACGTCGGCGAACCTGAGCCGCGTCTTCGACGCGCACGTTCGTTTGTCGCGTTCCGGTCGGAACCTGCGGCTGGCGATTCGCCGCTGACTGACCCGCGGGTGCGACCTTGGATCAGCGGGCGAAAATTTCCGCGAGAAATTGCCGGCAGTGTCCCCAGGAGCGGTTCGCGGCGGCGGCCTGATAGCCGATACCGTTCAAGCCGTGTTGGGCGCGAATGGCGTCCGCACCGGGATTGGTGAAGGCGTGAATCGCGCCGGCGTAGCTGACGAACTGATAGTCGATGCCCGCGTCGTCGAGCGAACGCAGGAAGCCATCAAGACTCTCCTTGGTGATGAAGGGATCGACCGCACCGTGGCAGACGAGGAACCGGGTCGTCACCCGGCCCTTCGCATCGGCTGGAGCCGGGATCGGACCGCCATGGAAGCTCACGATGCCCGCGAGCGGCGCGCCACTGTACGCCAGAGCCATGGTCGTGCTCCCACCAAAACAGAAACCGGCGGCGGCGACGCGCTGGGCGTCCACCAGACCCGTGGCCAACAGTGCATCGAGGCCGGCCCGGGCGCGGGTCGCCATCAGCGGCTTGCCGTAGAATTGCCCGGCTAGTTCCCCGGCGCGTTTCGGGTCGTCGGTGGTCACGCCGGCGCCGTACATGTCGGCCGCGAAGGCCACGTAGCCAAGGGAGGCGAAGGCCTCCGCCCGCTCTTTCGCAAAGGCGTTCAAGCCCCACCATTCGTGGATCACGAGGACGCCCGGGCGTTTGGCGTCGGCGGGCGCCGCGTCGTCGTAGGCGAGCCAGCCTTCGAGCTTCACGCCGTCATGCTCGTAGGCGACGGCACGGGTGGTGATTTTGGCCTGCGCGGCAACCGCCAGGACCAGGGACAGCAGAAACAGTGTGGGGGTCTTCATGGTGAATGGTGGGCAGAACGGTGCGCGGGACGCGCCGGGCGTCAAATCAGGTCCAACGTCAACCGCGAGCAGGCTCGCTCCTGGCTCAGGTCGACAGCTCGCCGCTGATGTAACTCTTAAGCGACTCGGCCTCGGCGCGGTTCACGTCGGACAGCCACCGGGAAATATCGCCAACCGAAATGAGACCGACGAGGCGGCCACCATCGAGCACGGGCAGGTGCCGGCAGCGGCGCGAGGTGAAGATGGCGTGCGCCTCATCGATGCTGGTCGCGGGGGCGATGGTGGTGAGGCCCGCCGTCATCACGCTGCTGAGGGGTGTGGCCTTGGGGTCCAGGCCCGAACCGACGACGCGCCGGAGGACATCGCGCTCGGTGAAGATGCCGGACAGGCGGCCATTGTCCACGACGAGGATCGAGCTCACCTGCGCCTTGTTCATCATCAGGACTGCATCGAATACCGTGGCGGCAGGCGGCAACGTGTGCACGGCGGAACCCTTGCGATCGAGCAGAATGGAGACAGAAGCACTCATGAGGTAATGGGGTTGTACGCAGTGTACGATACCCCGCACCTGTCACAACCGCAAAGTCCCCGGCGGGAAGATTATTACCGGTCCTGCTGACGAAAAAGGCGGTCCAGTGCCCCCAGGTTCTTGAGCGGTGCCGCCTTCCTGGCCGTCTCCGCGGTGACCGGGCGAACGCGGGTCGGCGCAGCCGCGGGCGCGGCCTCACGGGCGGGCGAAAGCAGGCGGTCGAGTTTCACGGCTGACACCGGTTCGGCGGTCCCAAGTTCCTGGGCGAAGAGGCTCACGCGGTACTCTTCGACGAGCCAACGCAGCGCGACGGCTCCCTCGCCCGCCTTGGCCAGCGCCGTCTCGTAGCGCGCCATCTCGCGGGCCCGTTCAACATCCTTCGCGGGATGCTGCCGCCAGCGGTCGGCCCGGAGCTTCATCGCCTTCAGGTAACGCGGAAAATGCGCGAGCTGGGCAAATGGCGTCACCCGCAGAAAATCCGGCGGCAACAATGCGGCGAGGTCGCGCTCCAAACCGGCGAACGGATGCGGATGCACGAGCAGGTCCTGCCGCAAGGTGAGGATCTCGCGCAAGAGGTCCGTCAGCCGCGGCACGAGTCCGCGGAGGTCAGCCTTCGCCCGGTCGAGCACCGTGGCGAAAACGGCGGCGTGAAGGGGATCGACCGGGCGCCCGCACACCCAGGCCCGGATCGAGTCGAGCGCCTGCGACTGCAGGTCGGCAACCGGGGCGAGCGTCGCGGCGAGGGGCCCGAGATCGCGGAGCGCCTTCAGGTCTCGCTCCAGCCAGCCGAGGTCGTAACGCAATTGGAGCGCGAAGAGCGCCGCGAGGCCGGCGCGAGTGGCGGCCTGGGCCTCATCGGCAGACTTGAAGAGGCGCAAGCCGACCCCTGGGTCAGCAACCAGGAGTCCGGGAAATGCATCCACCGGCACGCCGGCCTGCTCCGTCACACGGACCTGGGGCGGGATGTCGCCGAAGGTCCACGCGGTCTGCGGCGGCTTCTCCCACTTCGCCCGTGCCTGCCGCCACGCGGCGGGTTCCTCGCGGACGCTGGCCACGCGGGCCTCGTGGCGACGCTGGCCCAGGGCCGACTGGATCTCGGCCAGCTCGCGGCTGGCGCACAATTCGCGGCCGTCGTCGTCGAGCACCCTCACCCGCACGCGCAGGTGGTCGGGCAGCGGCTTGTCGGCCCAGAGCGCCGGATCGATCGCGATGCGGAACCGCTCGCGCAGGTGCGCGGCCAGCGCCTCGGTGAGCGTTTCGCGCCGGGCGGTGAGCCGGTCCCGTTCGGCGACCTGGGCGGCGACGCTTCGCGCCGTCTCCGTGAGCGGCATGAAGGCGCGGCGCAGCTCCTTCGGCAGCGAGCGCAGGTAATGCTCCACCTTGGTCTCGAGGTGGCCCGGCACGGCCCAATCGAGCGCGGCCGGCGTGAGGGCCGCGGCCTCGCGCACGTTCACCTCGAGGGTCACGCCGTCCTCGGCCTGGCCGGGCTTGTACGCGTAGTTGAGCGGCAGAGCGCGGTTGTCGAGCGGGAGCGCCTCGGGAAACGCCGCGGCGTCGGGCGTGAGCGTTTCGGGATCGCGCAGATCCTCGGCCTCGCAGTGCAGGAAGCGCGGCTCGGCCGCCCTGCGCTCGCGGACGAGATCCACGAGCTCGGCGACGGCGGAAACCGGGACCGGCGGATTGCCCAGCAGCCGTGCCGCGTAAAAGCGGTACAGCGCCTCGTCGAGATTCAGGTAGCCGCTGTCGCGGGTGCGCGTGAGGATGAGCTCGATGCGCTCGCGCACGCGGCGGTTGTGCGCGAGGAAGTCGAGGGGCCAGGTGATCGTGTCGTTGACCAGTCCCTCGCGAATAAAGATCTCGGTGGCATGCGCGGGATTGATGCGCCCGTAGCCGACGGCGCGGGTCTCGAGCTCGAGGCCATAGAGGCGCGTCCGCTGTCGCACGAGGACCCGGCCCTTGTCGGCATCCCAGAAGGGCTCGCTGTGCGCCACCTTCACCAGGTGCGCGCCGAGCTCGAGGGCCCACGCCGGATCCAGCCGGGCACAGGTCCGCGCAAAGAGCCGCGAAGTTTCCATGACCTCCGCCGCCATGATCCAGCGGGGCAGCCGTTTGGCCTCGGGTTTGCCCTCCGCAGGCTTTGCGGAGGCGGGCTGCTTCTTTCGCTCCTCCCGCCGAAACAGCACCGACCCCGGGAACAGCGTCACTTTCCGGTCCTGCGTCGCCTTGTATCCGCCGCTCTGTTCGTCGAGCTGGGCGATATTGCCGAGGAGCCCGGCGAGGATCGAGCGGTGGATGGCGCGGTACGGCGGGGTGCCGAAGGCCGTGGCCTTGGCGTCAACGGTCTCCAGGCCGTGAAAGGCGGAGGCCACCTTCTTTTCCCCACGTTCCTGGATGACCTCGGCCAGCTGGGCGTGGATGTCGCGCCACTCGCGCATGCGCGGGTAGCTCAGGAAGTGGTCGCGGCAGAAGCGGCGCAGCTTGGCCTGGGACAGGGTCTCGAACTCGTCGTGGTAGGTCTCCCAGATGTTGAGGAGCGTGAGGAAATCGGAATCGGGATGGGCAAAACGCCGGTGGGCAGCGTCGGCCGCCGCCTGCTTGTCGAGCGGGCGCTCCCGCGGATCCTGGATGCTGAGCCCCGCAGCGATCACGAGCACCTCGCGCAGGGCCTTTTCGGTGCGCGCCTGGAGGATCATCCGGCCCACGGTCGGATCCACCGGCAGGCGGGCGAGTTCGCGGCCGATCGGGGTCAGTTCGCGGTTCTCTTCGCCGAGCGCACCCAGCTCCTCCAGCAACGCGTAGCCGGCGCGGATCGATTTGGTCGCCGGCATGTTGATGAACGGGAAGCGCTCGATGTCGCCGAGGCCAAAGGCCTTCAGGCGCAGAATGACGTCCGCCAGGTTGGCGCGCTGGATCTCGGGCTGGGTGAAGCGCGGGCGCTCGAGGTAGTCCTTCTCGGAGTAAAGCCGGATGCACACGCCATCGGCCACGCGGCCGCTGCGGCCCTTGCGCTGGTCGGCGCTCGACTGCGAGACGGGCTCGATCGGGAGCCGGCGGGTGCGCGCCTGGGGCGCATAGCGGCTGATGCGGGCAAGGCCGGTGTCGACCACGAAGCGGATGCCGGGGATCGTGAGCGAGGTCTCGGCGATATTGGTCGCGACGATGATCTTGCGCGTCGCGGTGGGCGCGAACACGCGCTGCTGCTCGGCATTCGAGAGCCGGCCGTAGAGCGGCACGAGCTCACAGCCGCGGAGGCGGCGGCCCTCGAGGAGGTCGTTCGTCTCGCGGATGTCGCGCTCGCTCGGCATGAAGACAAGGATGTCGCCGGTGTCGCTCTCGCGGACGATGCGCTCGACCGCCTCCACGGCGCCGTCGATGTAGTGCAGCGCCTCTGCCTTCGCCGAGGCTACGGCGGCCTTGTCGTCCGGGTCCTCGTTCTCGTCGTTGTCGGCGTAGTCGCGGCCGAGGGCGTCGAGCGGGGCGTAGATCACCTCGACCGGGTAGGTGCGGCCCGAGACCTGCACGACAGGGGCGCCGTCGAAGGCCTGGCTGAACATCTCCGTGTCGATCGTGGCCGAGGTGATGATGACCTTCAGCTCGGGTCGCTTGTAGCGGAGGGTCCGCAGGTGCCCGAGGAGGAAGTCGATGTTGAGCGAACGCTCGTGCGCCTCGTCGAGGATGATGGTGTCGTAATCGCGCAGGAGCGGATCGCCCTGGACCTCGGCGAGGAGCATGCCGTCGGTGAGAAACTTGATCGTCGTGGCCCGGGTCGTCCGGTCGTCGAAGCGGATCTTGCAGCCGACCTCGCGGCCCCACTCCACCCCGAGTTCCTCGGCGACGCGGCGCGAGACCGAGAGCGCCGCCACGCGCCGGGGCTGCGTGCAGGCGATGCGCCCCTGGGTGCCGCGGCCGGCGGCGAGGCACATCTTCGGGATCTGGGTCGTCTTGCCCGAGCCCGTCTCGCCGGCGAGGATCACGACGGGATGGGCCTGGATCGTCGCGACGATCTCCTCCGCCCGGGCGCTGATGGGCAGCTCGGGTGGGAACTCGAGGCGGAAGGGAAACGGCTTGGGCGGGCGGGCTGACACGGAAGAATCTTGAGATTCGGCGTCGGCCCGGGAATGACAACCCTGCGATGCGACCGCCGCTCCTGCCCGCCGAAACCCTGAACCGCCTGCTGCGCCTGGCGCGGCTCGACGGCACGGTGGTGCTCGCGCTCGCCGGCGCCTTCGCCCTCGCCTCGGCCCTGGGCGGCAACCGCCTCGAGGTGCTGATCGGGGTCCTGATTGCGGGGGCCGGTGCGCTCGAACTGCATGGCGCGGGGCTGCTGCGGGCCGGCGAGGTCCGCGGGATCAGCTGGCTCGTCGCGAGCCAGCTTTACCTGCTGGCCGCGGTGCTTGGCTACGTGGGCCTGCGCCTGATCAGCTTCGATCCGGCGCTCATCAACCTGATCATGACGGAAACGCTGCGCCAGCGGTACATCGACGCGGGCCTGACCCACGCGCAGATCGACCAAGTCGTCGAGTGGAGCTATTACCTGACCTACGCGATCGTGGGCGTGGTGACGCTTTTCTACCAAGGCGGCATGGCCCTGTATTACTTCCGCCGCCGCGACGCGGTGGCCAAGGCGCTGGCGGAGGAATGAGGGGCGCTTGCGCCGACGGGCGGTGCTGCTAGCGTGCGGGCATGTCGAAGGAACGGTATATTGCGGCAAAGCAGAAGTGGGCGGAGAAGCAGAAGGCTGCGGGCGTGACGGCCCGGGCGACGGCTTCGACCGACCGCCTGCCGCCTGGGCAGAAGCTCACGACCGGGTTTCCCGTGCTCGATCTCGGCGTGCAGCCGGAAATCCCGCTGGAACAATGGGCGCTCACGATCGACGGCGTGGTGGAGAAACCCACGACCCTCTCCTGGGCCCAGCTCAACGCGTTGCCTCAAGTCGAGGACGTGAGCGACTTCCACTGCGTCACGACCTGGAGCAAGTTCGACTGCCGCTGGGGCGGCGTCGCGTTCACGACGCTGTACGAGCTCGTCCAGCCGAAGCCCGAGGCCCAGTTCGTCTATTTCACGAGCTACGACGACTACTCGACCAACGTGCCGCTGGCCCAGTGCCTCGACGACGACGTGCTGCTGGCCACGAGTTTCGACCGCGCACCGATCACCCGCGAGCACGGCGGCCCGGCGCGGATCATCATCCCGAAGCTCTACGCCTGGAAGGGCGCCAAATTCGTGAAGGGCATCAGCTTCTTGACCGAGGACCGCCTCGGCTTCTGGGAAGTGCGCGGTTACTCGAACACGGGCGACCCGTGGACCGAAGACCGTTACGCGTGAAGCGCCACGCGCCAGCTGATATCAGACCGGGTTAACCGGCTCGTTCCAGTTTTCGAACCACGGGGCCTCGGTGGCGGCAATCTCGCGGACGTGGAAACGCTCGCCCGCCGCGGCGATGAAGGCCTGCAGGGCATAATCACCGCGGACCAGGGCGGCTGCCGCGGGCTCGCGGAGTTCCACGGGGTAGATCGCCGCCAGCGGTTCGAAGAACTTCCCGTGCCGGCCCACGGCGCCCCGCCCGGGGGCGCAATCCGCTGCGAGCTGCGTGAACCACGCCGACGTCATCTGCGGCAGGTCCACGGCCAGGACGATCAGGTGCGAGGTCCGGCAGCGGTCGAGTGCCGCCGCGATGCCGGCCAGCGGGCCGGCACCGGGCACGGCATCCGCCAGTGTCGTCACACCGGGAGGCACCCAGGTCTGATCCGGTCGTGCCGAGAGGAAGATCTCCCCCGCCCCGGCCTGTTCGAGCAAACGCCATTGCCGCCGCCACATGGGTTCGCCCGCGCAGGGCAGGAGCGCCTTGTCACGGCCCATGCGCTCAGATCGTCCGGCGGCGAGCAGGACGGCGCTGAAGGCAAGTGGCGACGACATGCCTCTTCGGTAGCGGCCTTGGGCGACGAGGCAACCGCTCAGGCGGCAAATTCCCGTTCGACAGCTTCCGCGGCCCGTCCCTACCCTTCCCACCCATATGGCTAGCTCCGACACGAAGCTCGGCAACCGCATCCTCCTTGGTCTCGCCATCGGCACGGTTGCGGGCGTGGCGACCCTCGGCCTCGGCAAGCTGCACCCGGCGTCCCTCACCTTCATGCAGAAGGTGTCGACGACGGTGTTCGACCCCTTCGGCCAGGTCTTCCTGCGGATGCTGTTCTTCGTCGTCATTCCGCTCGTCTTCGCCTCCCTCGCCACCGGCGTCCTGCAACTCGGCCGCCTCGACCGCCTTGGGCCCCTGGCGGGCCGGACCTTCGCCCTGTTCTTCGCCAATATGGCGATCGGCGTCGCCCTCGGTCTCGTGATGATGCACGTGCTGCAACCTGGCGATCATCTGGACCCGACAGCCAAGGAGCGGCTGCTCACCGAGTTCGGCGGCGCCGCCCAGAAGCACATCGACCTGCGGGGCAGCCAGCCGGCGATGACCCCCGGTGTCCTCGTCGAGA
Source organism: uncultured Opitutaceae bacterium (assembly GCA_964526145.1). Taxonomy (GTDB): domain Bacteria; phylum Verrucomicrobiota; class Verrucomicrobiia; order Opitutales; family Opitutaceae; genus UBA2377. Next base: position 9,698 of record CAZGJB010000038.1, on the reverse strand, counting down.
TGTTCATGCCGAAGAACCTTTTCGGCGCCGTGGTCGGCCAGAGCAAAGGCGTGATCGGCGACGTCCTCCCGCTCATCCTCTTCGCGATCCTGATCGGCGCCGTCGGCACCCAGTTCGTCGCGGAACGGCGCAAGCGCCTGCAGGACGGCCTGGAGATGGTGAGCGAGCTGATGACCGGCATCGTTCACTTCGCCCTCAAGCTCGCCCCGTTCGCCGTGCCGGCGATGATCTACAGCGTGATCGTGAAGATCGGCGTCGACATCCTCGTCGCCCTCGGGGTCTTCGTGCTCGGCTGCGTGGCGGTGATGCTGCTGCACCTCTTCGGCACGATGTCCATCTGGCTGAAAGTCTGGACCGACTTCCGCCCGCTCGCCTTTTTCCGCGACATCCGGACCGTCCTCGTAACTGCGTTCTGCACGAGCTCGAGCAACGCCACGCTCCCGGCCGCCCTCGACAACGCCCGGGAGACGCTGAAGCTGCAGCCGAGCGTCGCCGGCTTCGTCCTGCCACTGGGCACGACGATGAACATGAGCGGCACGGCGCTCTACGAAGGCTGCGTGGTCCTGTTCGTGGCCCAGGTCTTCGGCGTCGACCTGACGCTCGCCCAGCAGGGCACCCTGCTCCTCCTCGCGGTGCTGAGCGCCGTGGCCGTCGCCGGCATCCCGGGCGGCTCGCTGCCGCTGATCGCCGGCCTCCTCGCGACCTTCGGCATCCCGCCCGAGGGCATCGGCATCGTGCTTGGCGCCGACCGCATCCTCGACATGACGCGGACGATGACGAACGTCGGCAGCGACATGGTCACCACCGCCGTGGTCGACGCGCAGGTGAAACGGGCGGAGGCGAAGCTGGCAACGGGCGCCTCGGCGTAAGCCGGCACCGGTCGGCCTACGCCGCCGGATCGGGCGGCGTGAAGCCCTTTTCTCCGCCGAGCGCCTTCCACTGGCGGTAGAAGACGTATAGCGCGACCAGCGCGAGGGCGTTCAGCACCCCGCTCAAGAAGAAGGCGTAGCGGTAGTCGGCGATCCGCTCCATCAGCATGCCGACGACGGGCGGCGCCAGCACCTGGCCGACCATGCCGAAGATGAAGTTGGCGCTGACGAACTGGCCGTAGCGCTCCCGCGGCAGGACGCGCGGACCCAGCGCCGAGGAGGCGCCGAGGTAGATGGAAATCGCCACCTGGTTGACGCTCCACCACAGGAGCAGGGTCAGTTTCCCGTCCACGAACCAGAAGCAGCAGAAGTAGCTCAGCACGGTGAGCACCATGCCCACCAGCGCCACCCGGAGCGGATGAAAGGTATCGGCGAAGAAGCCCACGATGAAGAAAGCCGGGATCTGCAGGATATAGGTCCAGCCCTTGACCTCACCGAAGTCCTGCAGGGACAGGCCGAGGGTCGGGGCATAGCCCGGCTTGCCCGCCTGCGTGCCGAAAAAGATCACGTAGCCGAGCGGCACGAGCGACGCCCAGTAGAAGATCGTGATCACGAAAAAATTGAGATAGAAGCGGTGCCGGAAGGAGGACTGGAAATACTCGCGGATGGCGCCCATCCGGCCGCCGGGCGCCTTGGGCGGGGGCGGCGGGTATTCGCCCTCCTTGACGTTCCAGACGATCAGCGTGAACCCGACCGCGAAGACGAGGCCGATCACGACGAAGACGTGCAGGGTGTATTTCTCGATGTAGCCCAGGGCCCATTGGTTGAACGCCATGCTGCCCAGCGCCCCGACCGAGCGATAGACGCCCGTGAACTTGCCCATGACTTCGAGCGGGATCACGTCGACGATCAGGCAGGCGAAGCCCTGGATGATGTAGGCGTTGAAGAGGAGAAAGCTCACGATCCCGACGCCGATCCACACGATCGAGCAGCCCGCGACCGTGACCGATTCAAAGCCGAGCGACGTGAGCAGGCCGTGCACCCAGACGCCGCCGGGCTTCACCGCCCCCAGCATGATGAGACAGAAGACGGCAGGCGGAGTCGCCCAGAGCAAAAACGGTCGCCGCCGGCCCATCCGGCCGCGGTACCGGTCGCTCTGCGTGGCGACGATCGGATTCCAAAAGAACGCAATCGTCGGGGACAGGATACCCATCCAGCCGATCAGCGTGTCACTCGCGCCCTGCCAACGCAGGAGCAGGCTCGTGACTGTCATCATCGACTCAAAGAGCTGAAAGACGAAATCGCCCCACAGCATCCAGAAAACCACCACCAGCAATTTCTTGCGGGTGTAGGTGAGCGTACCCACCCGGTAAACTGGGGGAGCCGCCTGGTCCGTCATTGGACCACCGGTTTCAGCCGCAGCACCGTGACCAACCGGTGCGATCGCGCCGGGGCGGACGCCAGTTCGAGCCGGTTGATGGGCGTGTAGCACCAGTTGACGCCACAGCGCTTCGCGGCGGCGGTCGCCGCCCAGGCCGCGGTGATCTCCAGTTTGAAGCGCGTACCCTTCACCATGCTCTTGCCGGCCGCCGCCCGGATGGGCAAGGGCGAATGCAGGAAGAAGCTCACGGGGAGCGGTTCCGCCAACTCGATCTCATCGATGATCTCGATGCGATCCGGCGTGGGTGAGTTGATCGTCCGCCGGCAGGACACCACCGGCGCCTGCCAGGTCTTGCCCGTGTCCACGGTGGCAGTGAGTGCGGTGGCGTCACCCTGCGCGATCCAGTCGGACGCATGGGGCGAGGGGTTGTGCTGGCCGCAGCCGAGCGGCACGGCGAGGTTGTGGGCGACCTCGCTCTTCATGAACGGCAGGTTGGCCGCGTCCTCGTAGGGCACCGCCCCGCGATCGGTCGCGAAAAGCTCCCCGCCGGCCTCGAGGATGAACGAACCCTTGTCGCGATGACAGTGCCCGGCGTTCTCCATGGCGCCGACCAAGAACAGGCGGACACTTTCCCGGCCAAGCCGGCGGAAACTCGAGACCGTGCCGGCCTTGGCGAGTTTGGTGTAGGCGGGCAGGTCCACGACGGCCTCGGGACACTGCTCGGGCCCGTGGATGACCGTGAAGACGCCGTCGAAGGTCCAGTCGCGCTTCACTTTCTTGCCGCGCTGCAACAGATCCGCCATGAGGCCCTGCCAAAGGGGCCCGGGCAGCGCTGCGGCCAGCATCCCGACGGCATCGACCGATACCGCGTCGCCCACGGTGTCGGCGATGGGGTGATAGGAGCCCGGTTCACCGGCCGTGGAGAGCAGCGAGGCGATGTAGCGGTCCATCGTGTGCATTTTGGGCGGCACCAAGGAACGCAGATCCATGCCGCGGAGTCGGGCCAGGGCGGACATGGCCGGCAAGGTGGCGCGGAAGCTGTTCGACCAGTAGCCCACGCCTTCATGTGTGGAACCGTCGGCCTGGATGTAACGGTCGATGTACTCGTACATGTCGCGCTCGAAGACATCGATGTCAGCCAGGGTCCGCGGCCAGGCGCGATTCAGCACCAGCAGGCCGAGGATGCGCCCGAGCCCGATCATGTGGTGCTGGTTGCAGTTCCACATGTACTCATACTGGAGGAACGCCTCGCGGATGCGCGGCAGCCCCTTGGTGGCGATGGCGTAGCGCACGAGGTGCTCGCCGTTGGGCGTAAACCAGTCGCCGGCCCAGTCGAGCGCGAGGGCGATGCCCGCCGTGACGTGGGCCTCGGGAAAGGCGCGCGTGTCCCAGGTGGAGCCCGGGAAACTCTGCATGAAGTGCGGCGCCCAGTTGGTCGTGTGCGCGATGGCGACGGCGATGCGCGCCGCGAAGCGCAGCAGGACGGGATCGCGGTCGATCAAACCCACGAAGGCGCAGACGGGCGCATCGATGTGGAAGGAGCGGGTCTTCGCATCACGCTCGCGCGACTGGATCGACCAGATGTCGCCCGAGGCGAGATAGGTCCCGACCTGCGCCTCCGGCGTGCGGGGGTCGCTCATCGCGGCCTTTGCCTGGGCACGGAGCTGATCCATCAGAGGTTGGTACAGCGGCGAAAGCGCCTTGCGCCGGAGCGCCTCCAATTCATCGGCCCCAAAATAGAAACCGAACCGCGGCTTGAACCCGATGGTGGTACCTTCCGGCTGCAGCCAATTCGTCCAATCCGACGTGTACGGCACCGGGCGGGCGAGCATGGCCTTGCGCCGCTTGGCATGGCTGCAGCCGATCCAGTAGAGCCAGACTTCGTCCGCGCCATCCTGCGCCGACCCGACCTCGAGGCGGATCCGTTCCAGCGTGGTGCCGCGCACCCGGCCTTCAAACTCATGTGCGCTGCTGCGGCCGGGTTCCCCGTCGATCACCGTCTGTTCCACGCCATCCACGGTCGCGATCACCGTGATGCTGACATGCTTCGGGCACGCCGCCCGCACGATCAGCCGGTCGTACCCGGTCAGGTCGACCTGCACTTCACGCTCGAAGGCGAGGAGCGGCAGTGGCTCGCGCTGGCCGGCAGGTTGCGTCCCGGCCGGCCGGTCCCAAGCAAGCGTCACAAAGCACCAGAACTGGCTCGCCCGCACCTGGTCGGGCGCCAGCGGCCCGAACGCGGGCGGGGCCTCGGGCTTGTCGCCGACGGTGCTGGCCTTGGCGGCCATCGCCGGCGCTGAGGCCGACAGGGCCGGGCCGCGCAGGTTGCGCAGCGTGTAGCACGCCAGCGGGGAAAGGCGCTCGTCCCAGAAGGGCTCGATGATGGCTTCGGCTTCGTTGAGGAGGATGGGGTGGCGCATGAAGATCGGGAGCGGTGCCGGCGGGTATGGCCGCATCACGTGTCGGACAAAACCTGGCGCATGGCGGCTGTCATTTGGTCGTCGAAAGCAGGATCGCACAGCGCGGCGCTCACCTCGTAACCGCCATGGGGCCACTCCTCCTTCACGGGAATATACCAAGGGCCGCCGTCGCCGTAGGCCGCGGTGCAGACGAAGTCATCCGGCTGCATCTGCTGGGCGCGGAGTTGGAACTCGATGAAGGGCTCGCCCGGGAGATGCAGCAGCTTCACATCGCCAAGATGCAGGGCGCTGACGGTGATCGGAACCCGCTGTTCCAGCCGGTGCAGCCACGCCAGCCAAAAGGCGGCACGGTTCCGGTCCAGGACGGAGTGGGTCTTGGTCGCGACCATTTGCGCCAACGCCGCGGCGTCCAACGACGGGCGGGGCTGCGGCAGGACGGTCGCGGTCTTCCATGCGAGTGCGGGCACGGGCCGGAGGGTGAGCGCGGTTTCCCCTGCGATCATGCCGTCGTATATCCGTTGGGTCAGGATCGGCCGCATGGCCGGAGAGCCGTCGTTGTATTTGCCCGCCGCGATGTTGCCGGCGCAGCCCGTGAAATAAAGGTGCAGGCAATCCGGCTCTTCCTGCTGGCGCCGCTTGCGGGCGAGACCGGCAAAGTCACTGGAGACCCGGCCGTCGCCATAGTAGCTCATCGGGTGCGTCGTGTAGTAATGCAGCGCCGCGACCTTCTGCGCGCCGTCAAAGAACACGACCGTCTTGCAGAACGGGTCGATCAGCCCCTCGGGCAGGGCGATCAGCTGCGGATCCCGGCAACCGCTGCCCCGCATGGCCACGATCTGGCCGGTCGCGTCGCGGTAAATCCGACGGTTCGAGGCGACTCCCTCCACCCTCCCCTGGCCCCAGCCCACATGCGTCACCGCCCGAGCCCGCGGCATCGCTTGGGCGATCGCGACCCGGCTCCGTTCGACGCAGCGGTGGAAGTACGCCAGGTCCACCACGTGCGGCAGGTCAGCGTGGGCGGAAACGATGCGCTCGGCCTCGAAACACACGAACGGCGCATTGTGCTGGTGGACGCAGTGCAGGGCGACCCGGTCGGGCGTCGTTCCTGCGGCTGCGGCCAGCGCCGTCCGCCAGACGGCATGCGCCTCGTTCAGGATCCCGGTCCAATCGACAACACAAAGGACCATCGGCTGACCGGCACCCAGCAGGACAATTCCCACGGCCTCGAGCGCATCGTCGATCACCTCCGCCGATCTGACGAAGCCCCCGCAGCACGAATGACCCAGCGGGGGCGTGACTTCGAATCTGAACGGGGCGATCCTGAGCCCGCCGGCCGAGGATGACGAAGATTGCTGGCTCATGGGGAAACGAAAGCGGTGCCTGGAAGCACCGCGATTGGGCGGACCGATTCCGGGCAGCGTCAACCCTCGATCCCTACTACCCGTAGAAGGTCCGCCCTGCCGGCAGGAGCGTGCCTAGTAGCCCGCAGCGGCGTTCGTCCGGCGGGGATCGGCGTAGCCGGTGCGGGAGCCGTCTGCATTCAGTTCGATCGCATTGATGCCGCCGAAATTCTTCCCGGTGCCGGCCGGCTCGGGCAATTCAACCTGCCAGCCCAACGTCCGCAGGGCGGCAACCTCGGTTTCGGGCAGCGAACTCTCCGCCTCGAAAGTCTCGGCGTCGTCGCGGCGCCAGTTCCGGTTGAAATGGAAACGCGTGTCCCCGATCGCGTCGGCCAGCGAACGATTGAAGACCAGACGATCCAGGAGAGCCTGCAGCATGGCCGTGGGAATGCGGGCCGATCCGGGAATGCCGATCGCGAGGACCGGCCGGCCGTCGCGGAAGACAAGCGTCGGCGAGATCGTGCTGCGCGGGCGTTTGCCGGGCGCGGCCTGGTTCACGCTGGGCGTGCGGCCGTAGGCGAAGTTGCTCATCGAGTCGTTGAGGATGATGCCCGTGCCCGGCACGACGACGCCGGCACCGAAATGCAGGCTGAGCGATTGCGTGGCGCAGACGACATTGCCCTGCGCATCGACCACGGCGAAATGGGTGGTGGCAGCCGCCGCACTCTCCGACCAGCCGCTGTCGTCAAACCAGGCGACCTTGGGCTCGGCCTCGACCGGCGCGGCGGTGAGACGCCGCAATTCCGCGATGGAATCGGGGGCGACCAGTTTTTCGAAATTGAACGCCGCCTCCGGGACATCGGCGATCGCGGCCTGGACCCGCGGTTGCACCTCGCGCCACACTCGGCCGAGGCGGTCGAGGTTCGACGCCTGCCGGAGCGACCCCTGCCAGGCATCCGCCTCCAGCACTTTCAGCATCGTGAGAAACAACGGCGGCCCATTGGTCGGCGGCGGACTCGAAAGCAGGCGGTAGCCATGAAAATCGACGCCGATGGGCTCGGTCAGGCGGGCCTCGTATGCAGCGAGGTCGGCCAGATTGAAGGTGCCGCCGCCGGCCCGTTCCGCCGCCGCGACCATCGCCGCCGCCACCGGGCCTTGGTAGAAGCCATCGCGGCCGTGCGCGGCCAGCAGCTCGAGCGTGCGGGCGAGGTCGGCATTGGTCAACCGCGTGCCGACGACCGGCAGCGCGCCGTCGGGCAGGTAGAGCCGGGCAATCTCGGCGTCGCCGCGCCGCAGCACCGCTTCCTTCTCAGCAAAAAAGACCCGCGTCTTCGGCAACACCTCGAAGCCTTCGCGGGCCAGTTGCACGACCGGCGCAACGTTTTCCGCCCACGGCTGCGCGCCCCACTGCTGGTGCGCAAGCCAGAGCCCGGCCGCGAGGCCGGGAATGGCCGCGGAGGAATAACCATAGTAGCGATCGTCCTCCGGCCGGCGCTTGTAGGCCTCGACATCGAGCGATGCACCGGCGGCATCCATCGCATCGAGCGCATAGGTGCGCCCTGAGGCGGCCTCGTAGTAGAGGAGCATCAGTTTGCCGCCGAGACCCGAGCCGTAGGGCTCCGCCACGCCCAGCGCGAGGGAGACCGCGACCGCGGCGTCGACCGCATTGCCGCCAGCCTTGAGCACCGCCACGCCAATCTGCGTCGCCTCCGGATGACCGGCCACGACCATGCCGTGCGGCGCGGTGACGGGCTCGATCCGCACCGGGATCTCCGTGGCCGCGGCCGTCCAGAAGATGACCGAACACAGGGTGAGGACGATGGCGCGGCGGCGTATCATGACGAGAGAGGCTGAGGGCGGAGGATAACTGGGCAACGGCCGTTCAACGGACGCTCACAGCGGCACGTAACAAACCGTGTTCGAGACCAAAATCATGATGAACACAAGGCAGGTGACCATGGGCCCGAGGTAGATGCGCCCCGTGAGCCGGAAGAAGTACCGGTTGAAATACGGCAGAACGAACATCATCGGCACGACGGCAAAGAGCAGGTTGATGTAGAGCCACCCGTCGGTCCAATGCACGGTGCCGGTGACGGCGAAGGTCACGTACTGGACGAGCACGATGAGAAAGAGACCGAAGGAATTGGCGATGCCCGCGACCAGCATGCTCTTCCACTCCGGCTGGCCGGCCACGCGCATGGCTCCATTCACCCGGAGCGAATTGGAGAGGAAGAAGGGGAAGAACGCAGGCGCATACATCAGGAGCAGGACAAGCAGCACCGGCTGGAAGACCCGCACCCCGATAAAGACAAAGCGGTAGTCGACGTGGAAGAAGTAGTAGACCGTGAAGAGCAGCAGGAAAAACGCCGCGGCAACGGTGAGCGCCAGCACCGCCGTCCGCCTGAGCTCGAGCCCGCTGGTCGCCGCGCCCCACATCTCGGGCGTGGCCCCGTTCTTCCGCCCGTGCCAGCGGTAGCCGAGGTAGAAGAGGACGAAACCGACGATCCCGTTGAAGATCGCCCAGAGCATGACGCCGTTGTTCATGCGCTGCGGAAAGAACCACGTCTGCTCGCGCCCCGACGCCGCCTTGAACAGCACCTGCGAAAGCTCCGTCATGGGGATGTACGAGAAGCACGCGATCAGCGCCCCCGCCCAGAAGAATCCCCAGAAGAAGAGCCGGCCCTTGCCCCGGAGCGCAGGCTGCGGCGGCGGGAGCGGGTGCACGAGGGCCTGGAAATAGGGCACGTGCGTGAGGAGCTGTTGCGCGAGCGGCACGAGGGCCACGAAGGCCGCGACGAGGGAGACGAGGGTGAGGATCTCCTTCCAGTACCAGACCTGGTCGCGGGCCGACAGGCCGCTCGGCAGGTCGAACACCTTCTCGAAGAATTCGAGCTGGTTCGCCGTCGCCGTCACGTTGTACGGCTGGAACGGATGCACGACCCGCTCGTTGTGCACCACGCGGAGCGTGCGGGCCGCCACATCGCCATAATAGCGGTCGATTTCCACCTCCGAAACGGCGGGGCTGCCGGGTTCGCGGGCCAGGTTGAGCAGGCGCAGGGCCTCGGGGGCGGTGCGCATGTCACCGTTCTTCAGCTCATTGCGGTAAGCGCCCTCGTCGTAGAGCGCGTAGCTCACACCGACGTTGGAACGGACCTCTTGGAGGATACGTTCGGTGAGCGAGAGCACGTAACCTGACACGAAGACCGAGTGCAGCTTGCTGGGCCGGCCGCGCTTGGCGGCTTCCTTGCCGAAGTAGCTGGCCGCCTGCAGGGCCGCATTGCCGCCCGCCGAATGGCCCGTGGCCCCGATGCGCGTCCGATCGATGTAGTTCAGGTTCTCGGTGTTCGCGGCATAGTTCACCACGGCGAAGAGACCGTAACCCTCGGTGGTCGCCGACTGCGGGCTGGTGGACGAACTCGAGCTGCCCTGGGCGTAGGGATCGATGGCAATCACCACGACCCCGCGGCGGGCCAGTTCGAGGGAGATGTTCGCGAGGGTCTCCTTCGAACGCTGGAAACCGGGCACGACGACGACCAACGGAGCCGGGGTTTCGCTCGTCGCGGTTCGCGGACGGAAGAGATCCGCCGCGAGCCATTGTCCGTTCTGCGTCGGGATCTTGAGATCGACGACCTGCACCCGGCCCCAGGAGCTCTGGATCCGGGAGGCGACGAAGCTCGCCAGCCCCACG
>CAZGJB010000037.1:0-18519 GCA_964526145.1 uncultured Opitutaceae bacterium | reverse complement strand
CATGGTCGGCAACGAGATCGTCATCCACGCCCCGGACTATCCGCGGATTGCGGTGACCTCGATCTACGGCAAAAAATGGGTCCGCGAGGCGTGAACGGACGAGGCGCACCACAGATGCACACAGATAAACACAGATGGATGGAAGGCAGTATCGGAACCAGCCACCAAACCTACCTCACCACTGGCTCCTCCTGATCCCCTGATTGCTGCCGGCCTTCACGTCATTATCTGTGTCCATCTGTGTTAATCTGTGGTTCCAGCTGAATCGAATCCGATATGCCGCGGCTGCCTTTGTTGGCTTGGTATTCGTGAGCATTCGTGTCCATTCGTGGTTCAAGCTTCAGCCCCTTTATCCATGAAACAATCCCTGCCCCTGAATGCCTCGTGGAAACTCATGCCGACGGAGCCCAACCTTGGGCTGACCGCCGGCTGCTCGGCCCTGCCGTTCGACCAGCGCTGGATCGACGCGCAGGTGCCCGGGGACGTGCACCTCGACTGCCAGCGTGCCGGCCTGATCGGCGATCCCTTCGTGGGCATGAACCACGATCACATCCGGTGGATGGAGGAGTGGGACTGGTGGTACCGTACCGACCTCACGCCGCCCACGCCCGGGCCCGGCCAGCGCCTGCACCTCCTCTTCGAGGGCCTCGACTGCTTCGCCACCGTCCAGCTCAACGGCAAGGTCGTCGGGAAGAACCAGAACATGTTCACGCCGCTGCGGGTCGACGTCACCGACCACGTGCAGCCCGGCAGCAACCGCCTCGAGGTCTGCCTCGGCGCGCCCGTTTACCCGCCCGACCGCCCGGCTCGCAGCCCCGACGTGCGCGGCTACGGCAACGCCCTTCGCCTGCAGGTGCGCAAGGCCCAGTGCTGCTACGGGTGGAACATCACGCCGCGGCTGGTCACCATCGGCATCTGGAAGCCGGTGTCGTGGCTGCTGGTCGACGAGGTGGAGATCGCCGACGTGTTCGTCAGCACGGTCGCGCTGCGCCCGGACGGCAGCGCCGAGCTCGAGGCGCTCGTCGAGCTGCGCCACAACCACGGCGCCCCCGGACCAGTGGAGGTTGAGCTCACCGTCGCGGGCCAGACCCGCAAGCTTGCCCTCGCCAGTGACCCGGCGGGCGCGCGCCACGTCGAGCGCTTCGTCGTTCCGCAGGTCAAGCTCTGGTGGCCGCACAACCACGGCGCCCAGCCGTTGTACGAATGGACCGCGGTGCTGCGCCGCGGGGGCCGTGAGCTCGACCGACGCAGCCGCAAGTTCGGCATCCGCACGGTCGACCTCATCCAGCAGCCCGACGACGACGGCGGCATCTCGTTCGTCATCGCGATCAACGGGAAGAAGATCTTCCTCAAGGGCATGAACTGGACGCCCGCCGACGCGATCTTCGCCCGCGTGGACGCCGCCCGGTACGACCTGCTGCTCAAGGCCGCGAAGGACTCCCACATCAACGCCATGCGCGTCTGGGGCGGCGGCGTGTACGAGCAGGACCACTTCTACGCCCGGTGCGACGAGCTCGGCATCGTGATCACGCACGACTTCATGTTCGCCTGCGGCTGCTACCCGCAGGATCCCGCCTTCCTCGACGAGGCGCGGCGCGAGGCCGAGTTCCAGGTCCGGCGCCTGCGGCACTACGCCTGCATCGTGGCGTGGTTCGGCGACAACGAGAACGACGTCCTTGCCGACAACAGCTTCAACTACCCGACCTACCGGCACAATCGCCTGAGCAAGGAAGTGCTCCGCGATGTCGTGAAGGCCCACGCGCCGCTGACGCCCTACGTGCCGACCTCGCCGTACTCACCCCTCACGTACGATCAGAATGCCCCGATGGAAGGCGACTGCCACATCTGGGGACACGGGTTCTCGTACAAGTCCGACTTCTACGTGAAGCAGAAGCCGCGCATGGTGACCGAGATCGGCTATCTGAGCTTTCCCGACCGCAAGGTCATCGAGTCGTGGGTGTCGAAGGACAAGCTCTGGCCCGTGTGGCACGAGGAGTACCTCACGCACGGCGCCGACTGCATCCGCCTCGATCGCCAAGCGCGCTACCGGCTCAACTGGGACAACATCCGCGAGCGCGGCTGGCCCGAGCCGAAGGACTTGGACGAAGTGATCCGCATGACGCAGCAGGTCCAGGGCGAGGCCTCGCAGTTCTGGGTGGAGTTCTACGGCAACCAGCCGAACTGCTGGGGCATCTTCCTGTGGAATCTCGCCGACTGTTGGCCGCAGATGTCCGACGCGTACATCGCGTACCCGTACGCGCCCAAGGCCAGCATCGGGTACGTGAAAAAGGCCTACGCCGCGCTCCAGCGCTGATCAAACCCGGCGCAGGTGCAGCTCGACCGTCTGGCCCGCCGGCAACTGGTACCGGCGCAGGCCGGCCGGGGCGCGTTCGGCCGCGAGCGGCAGGTTCACCCGCTCGCCGCGCGGAAGCACGAGCTCCGCGTTGGCTCCGGCGGGGATCTCCAGCGTGATGCGCCGATCGCCCCGCAGGCCGCGGGAGGCGAAACGGATCGGGCCGTGGATCGTGTGCGCGGTCAACGTGAGCTCGGCGATGTCGGCGGGTTGCGGGCGGATCTCGATGCGGCCGCAGCCGGGCGTCAGCGGCCAGATGCCGGCCAGGCTGTGGATCGTGATGTACAGCGGCACCACCGGGCAGTGGCTCCATTGCTGGTTCGAGTCATGCCGCGCCTCCCAGTCCTCCTGGAGCGTGTTGTTCTCGATGACCGAGCCCATCGTCGCCCAGCGATTGCGCAGGTCGGCGGCGATGATATCCGTGCGCCCGCCCTGGGCCAGCGCCCACAGGCGCCAGCCCGCGTTGGCCGGGTAGGAAAGCCCCATCTCGGGTGGAACCTCGACAAGCATCCGCAAGGCGGCCTGCGTGCGGCCGCCGGGGCATTGGCCGAACAGGAGCGCGGTCGCGAGTGAACGATCGCAGCAGCGCACCTCGCCGTCCTCGGCCAGCCACGGACGGTTGTTCACGAAGACCTGACGCTCGGGATCCCAGAAGCGCGCCACTGCCGCCTTGCGCAACCGCCGCCCGAAGGCCCGACCCTGGGCGGCGCGTTCCGCCTCGCCCATGGCCTCGCAGAGCGGGGCGAAGGCATGCTCCAGCATCGCGGCGGCGTAGAGGTTGAAGGCGCATTGCTTGTGGCGCTGTTGCCGGTAGGCGATGTGGTCGATCCAGACCGAGGGGATGCCGAGGTTGTCGACGGCGAGAAGACCCTGGTCGTCGATGATGGTCGCCAGGTAGTCGATGAAGCGCACCAGTCGCGGGAATGGCTCGCGGATCGCGCCGAGGTCGCCGGTGTACAGGTAGTGGTACCAGCAGTCGAAATTGAAGCCGACGCCGTGATCGAGGATCGGGCCCCAGCCGGTGAGGTCGAGCTGGCGCTCCACCAGCCGGGCCAGGCGGTCGAAGCCGGGCCAGCAATCGAGAAAGAATCCGTCCTTCGTCATGCCCTGGCTGTAGGTCGCGAGGAAACGCGCGGGCAGGCGCTGTTCGCCGAACCCCAGATGAATGGCGTGCAACTGGTGGCCGCAGTCACCGCTGTATTGCTGACGCTCGCGCGCCATGCCGTCGACGAAGGCCTCCTGCGCGCAGTTGTGGAGCGTGTTGATGGTGGCGTCCATCAGGCGCTGCAGGGCCGGCTCGCCGATGCGCACGTCGGCCTGATGCGGCCACGGGAAGACGCGGCGCCGCACGCCGATGCGGCCGACCCGGATCCGGCCGGCGGCGCCGTGCACGTGGAGCTGCAGCCAGCGCAGGCTCTCGAAGTCGAAGGTCTCGAAGTGGTTCACCCCCGGCCGGCACGTGAAGCGCGTCCACGCGTCGAAGTGCGTGTTCAACACCGGCGGGCCGTCGGGGCGGTGCGCCTCGTGCACGAGCAACTCGATGACGGCGCCCGCCGGGGCTTCGATCGTGAAACCGGGCCAGCCGACGACCTGCTCGGTGAGCTCGAAGGTCAGGAGCACGCCGCGATCCGGCGTCAGGTCAAACTCCCAGGCGGGTCCGCCCTCCCACGTCACCGCCTGGGCCACCGGGCCGGCGGAGGCGTCGGTGCGGTACGCGTCCGGTGCGCGGCACTCGAAGTATTCGCGGACCGGGCGCAGCCATTCGAGGCGACGCTGGTCGTTGAGGTGGGAGACCGGGACGATCTGGTCTTCCTTCAGCATCGGAATGCTGCGCGCGCGCAGTTGCGCGTCGGCCGGACCGCCGGCGGGAATGTCGAGCTGGTATTCGACAAACGGGGTGTTGAGCGCCGGCTGGTTGGGCGAACCGCCCAGGATCATCGCCGGACGCCAGTCGCGATCCGGGGTGAAGCCGGGAAGGCTCCAGCCGTAGGGATAGAGGTTCGCGTCGAACTCCTCCTGCAGGGAGCGCAGGTACCAGCGCTTGTAATGGCCGGGGGCCCAGGCGCGACAGAGGTGGGCGAGCCACGAGGGATCGGAAGCGATTGTCTGCACGCGGCCGGAGGCGTCTTCCAGTTCGAGCCGGAAGAGGAAGCCCGGTTTGCCGATCGCCCAGGTGCCGTCGCCGTAGCCGAAGTAGAGCACCGTGATCGCCAGGACGTTCGCGCCCGGCTTCAGGTGGTCAGCGAGGTCAATCGGGTCGGCTTCGGGCCAGCGCGGATCCGACGGAGCCGGACCCCACTGGATGCGTTGGCCGTTCACCTCGAGCCGGTAGCGGCTGTCGGCGGCGATCCAGCCCGTGGCGCGCCGCAGCGGCGCGGTTATCTCCACCGTGCGGCGGAAGAGAACGAACGTGTTCGGCAGGCAGCGTTCGCTCGGATACCAGATCCACTGGGCCGGACTCAGATCCGGCAGGGCGGCGGTTGGGCTGGGCATGGGAAAATGTGTTGATCGCAAACCAGGCGACATCAGGCAACCGCGGAGTGCACCAAGGAAGCCTCTGAAAAACGAATGTGGAAATCAGGAAAGCCGGAACCGGAATTTTTCCTTACTTCGTTTTCCAGTGTTCCTGAGTTCCACATTTCATCGGGTCTGAGTTCTTCAGAGCTTTCCCTAGATTCGAGCACCTAGATCCTGATCCCCAGCACCCCCAGCAACTGCCGATACTGCGAAAAATCCGGGACCACGAGATGCGCGCCGGCGCGAATGACGCGGGTGCGCTTTTCCGGGGCGAGGCCGAAGCGCTGGACCTCGTTGCTCGCAAGGCCGACTGTCACGCCGCCGCGCTTGCGGGTCTCGCGGATCTCCACGGGCCCGTCGCCGAAGGTGACGATGCGGGACGCGTTCTCCGGGCCGAGCTCGCCCAGGATGCGATCGAGCACCATGCGTTTGGCGTCGTGGGTCATGTCGGAGCTGGCGCCGTAGATGCGGCCCTCGAACAGGTCGGCGTAGCCCAGCGCCTTCGCTTCGCGGACTACGTCCTGCTCGTCGGTGCCGCTGGCGAGGTAGAGCCTCAGGCCGGCGCGGTGCAGGGCCTGCAGGAAGGGCACGGCGTTTTTCAGCGTATAGTCGGTGACGTCACGTTCGCCGCGGCCCAGGCGGGCGAGGCGGTCTTCGACCAGCGCCATGAGGGCGTCGTTGTAGATGCGCTTGTAGCCGTGGGCATCGAGCACGCGGTCGGCCGGAATGTAACCCGCCTCGCGCACCATCTGCGCGAGACCGTGCATCTGCTGCAAAGTCTGGATGCCGGTGGTCTTGTCGATGAACTCGCGGACCTGTCCGACCGTGCGCTCGTAGACCGCGCGCTCAGCCTGGCGCCAATCGGCGCCGAGGATCGCCTCGATCATCACCGGCTCCATGACCTTCTCCCAGCCTTGGCGCAGGGTGGAGATGGTGCCGTCGTGGTCGAAGATCGCGTACTTGAGTTGCAGGCCCGCGGGCAGCGGCTCGGCGATCTCGATCTCGGTCGCGGACACGTACCGGGCGTGGCGCGGGTCGGCGGCGAGCTCGGGTTGGTAGACGTAATCGGGCGAAAGTCCGATCGCGAGCACCTCGTCGGGCGTGGCGGTGCCGGTCTGATGCAGCTTCTGCACGGTGACGCCGGCGACGAAATTGCCGAAAGTCGCGGCCTCCAGCGGCGTGCCGCCGGCCGCGAGGGTGGCGGCGATGCCGGCGACCATGCTGTCGCCCGCGCCGACGGGATCGGTCTTGCGCAACAGATGCAGGCCGCGGACCTCCTGCACGCCGGTCGTCTCGGCGACGAGGCAGCCGTGCGCGCCGCGGGTGACGAACACCGGGTGCTGCCAGCGCTGCTGGAGTTGCCGAACGGCGGCGAGGACCTGGTCGCGCGGAATGGCGGTGCGCGGCTCGGCGCGACCGCCGGCGAGGCGGATGGCCTCGAGGTCGTTCAGCTTGTGCAGGGCGGCCGGATAGGCTTCCGCCAGATGGCGGCAATCAACCAAGGCGATCACGCGCGGGTGCCGGGCGAGCAGGGCGTTGAGGTCGGCCTGAAACTCGGGCGAATGGAGTCCGCGCTCGAACTGCTGGTTGATCACGAGGACGTCGAGTTCCGGAAGGGCGCGTTCGAGGGCCGCGAGGACCTGGGTGCAGGTGGCGGCGGCGAGGCGGTTGAAGCACCCGAAGTCGAGGCGGTTGAGCTCGGCCTGCCGGTGGATGGGCTTGAGGTAGGAATGGGTCTGCCAGTCCTGCGCCTGGGCGATGAGGCCGGCGGCGTCGGCCCCGGCCTCGCGCAGGAGGCGCTGCAGTTCCACGCCCTGCGGGTCGGGTCCGATCACGCCGAAGGCATGGAGGCGGGTGACGCCGAGGGCGCGAAGGTTCGCGAGCACGTTGCCCGCGCCGCCGAGCGAGTGGCGCTGCTCGCGCACCGGGTGCGTGGGGAGTCCGGTCTCGAGCGAGGCCTCGGAGGCGTCCGCATCGATCTGGTGATAGACATCGACGCAGAAGTCGCCGACCACGCCGATGCGGGCGCGGGTGATGGCGGAGAGAAGGGAACGGAGACGGGCGGCTTCCATGCGGTGACCGGGAACGGGACGGCTGACGGGTTTCCCCCAGAAAGCCGTTCCCGGCGCGATGATGCTAATGCAAAGCCGGGCCGCAGGGCAAAACCTGTAATGACATTATGGGCGTGACGCAGGCGGGAGCGGCCACGGGTCGTCGAACGGGCTCCAGCCGCCGTCATACCGGGCGAAGTGGGTCAGGTGGATGCCCTGGCGGAAGTAGCGCATCGTGCGGGCAAGGGGGATGTGCTCCGAGAGCTGGGTGATGCCCGCGGCGATGGCGTCGGCTTCGAAGGCGTCGAGGAGCCGGCTGCGGTCCGGGTGATCATGCGGAAGGGCCGCGAGTTGCGCAAAACGGATCGGCAGGCGGGCGCGCTTGATCCGGGCGAGCACGGCTTCGTCCTCGGCGAGACGCTCGGCCTCATCGAAGCAGGCGGCGGCGGTGGCAAGGATTGCGGACGTCAGGTAGGCCGCATCGGGGCGGTCGTAGATGCTGGCGTGGATGTTCTTCTCGCGCACGAGGCGCTGCAGGGCCTGAACGTAACGGAGCAGCGCGGCGCCGCCGCGGCCGTAGACGCCGTGGAGATATTCGGCGATGAGGGCGTCGGCGTCCTCCGTGGGATCCCACAACAGGCGGGCGAGCACCCAGGCACGCAGGCCGGCGAACTCGCCGCCGCCACCCGGCGGATTGGCGCCCTGCTCGAACACGCCCTTGACCCCGTTGCGCGCGAAGAAGCGCACGTTGGCGGCAAGCACGCCGAGATTGGGGAAGGGGAGCACGTAGTTGGCGAAATTCGTCACGTAATCCCAGACATAGACGCGGTCGCAGATGCGACCCCAGGCCACGAGGTCCTCGGGCAGCGTGGCGCCGGTGCCGCGCTGGTGCTTGAGGAGCATCTTCTCGCCGCAGGCCTCCAGCGGGTGCGAGAAACAGCACTCGATGGTGCAGAGGCGCACGATGACGTTGCGCCGCGGGCGGACGCAGCGCGGCGCCTTGCGGGTGTACTGGTAGGCGAGGGTGTCGATCGCGACGTGCGGGTAGTCGGGCTCGATCGCCTCGGCGATGCGGTTGACGAAGCGGATCAGGCTGCCGCTGTAGTTGCCCTCCTCGGCATCCACGGCCCGGCAGGCGGCGCACTGGCAGGGGTTGTCCCAGTCGTTCTGCGAGACCGAGACGATGCTGACCGCGGGATTGGCGGCCAGCCAGGCGCGGATGCGCTCGAGCGCGAGGGCGAACACCTCGGGATGGGCGAGGCACAGCTGCGTCTCGTGCTTCACGCGGACGCCCTTGACCTCGGAAAAGTACTCCGGGTGGGAGTCGAAGTATTTCTCGACGGGCACCAGCTCGTTGAACGTGTGGACGAACGGCAGGGCGTACTTCACGCCGCCACCGTGGTGGGACGCGAACACGGGAAAGTGGCCGTTGCTCTTGTTGCGCGCGGCCCAGTCGGGATCCATGGCCTCGAAGGCGTAGGGTTCGCGGTACTCGAAGGCCGGGGCGCGGCGCTCGTCGATTGACCCGAGTGCGATTTGTTCACGCCTTGGGGTGTGCGTCACCCCCGGCGTGTACCAGCGGCAGCCGAGGTGCCGCTCGAGGAAATCATAGACGGCGTACAGGGTCCCGCGGTTGCCCTCGCCGGCGAGGAGCAGGTGGTCGGCACCAGTGCGGATGATGAATCCCTCGGCGCCGGGGGCGGTGCGCAGGTTCTCGGCGGCCGGTGACCAGCGGTTGCTGGCGCCGACCCAAATCTCATGCGGCTGGCGCGGGGCGGCGTCGGTCGCCACGGGCAGGTCGGCGTTGCCGATCAGACGCAGGTGCGACTGGAGTTCCGTGGCCGCGTGGCGTTCGACGGGTGTGGCGGTGGCACCGACGATGATGCGCCAGGCGGCAGTGATGGTAAGTTGGGGCTGCATTGGTTTTGGGTAGGGCCCGGCCTCCCGCCTTCGCCAAGGCTACGGCGGGCAAGCCGGACGGGCTCTGCGTTTGGTAGAGTCTTCCCCGGCCTTTTTTGTTCAACCCGATTCGCGGCGCGGGTGCGCCGTTGACCTCCTGCGTGCGGCTGCCATGCTCCGGGGACCCCGAAGCCGGCCACCCCTGACCGCTGCTTCACCACACCCACACCCGAAAGGAATATTCCCATGACCGCGCTCTGGTTGCCGATCCTGTTGTCCGCTGTGTTCGTCTTCGTGCTGAGTGGCATCTTCCACATGGCACTGCCGTGGCATAAGAACGATTTCAAGAAACTGCCCGACGAGGAAGGCATCCGCGCCGCGCTGAAGCCGTTTTCGATTCCGCCCGGCGACTACATGGTGCCGATGTGCGACGGCGGTAACTACAACTCACCGGAGTACAAGAAGAAGCTCGAGGAGGGCCCGGTGCAGGTCCTCACGGTCCTGCCGAACGAGGCCACCTCCATGGGCCCGACGTTCGTGCAGTGGTTCGTCTTCCTGCTCGTGGTCAGTTTCTTCACGGCCTACGTGACGCTGCACGCCGTGCCGGCCAATGCCCACTATCTGGCGGTGTTCCGCATCGCCGGCGCCGTGGCCTTCCTCGCCTACGCCGGCGCGCAGTGGCCGCAATCCATCTGGATGCGCAAAAGCTGGTGCTCGACCGTGAAGTTCACGATCGACGGCCTGGCCTACGGGCTCGTCACCGCCGGCACCTTCGCGTGGCTCTGGCCGCGGTGACGCAAGCGCGACGGGTAGATCGTTCGATCACCGAGGTTAGATTTTTGCTGCTTGGCGTCAGGCTTGGCCTAGAATCGTTCCGTGAACGTCTCTTGGCCTTTTCGGGTCCGCCGCGTGGCGGGACCCTTGCTCGGGATGTTGCTGGCGCTGCTGCTTGCCGTGCCGGCCCAAGCCTCCGGGCCGCGCTGGCTGATGGCGCCGCTGGCGCGGTTCTTCGGCGTGCCGCCGGAGGCGGAGCTGGCCAAATGCCGCGAGGCTTTCCGGCGTTACCAGGCGCAGCCGCCGGGGACGCCGGCGGACCTGTGGCCCGTGTTTCGCCTGGCATCCGACGACTCCGGCCGCCACCGCGAATGGAGTGCGGACTTGGCGCGGAGTTTCGCCGCCCGACTCGAAACCGTGGGAGCCACCGGCCTGCGCCTCAATGTGGTCGCCGCGGCTCCCACCGTCCCCTCGGCGAAGATGGGGCGCAACCAACTGAGCTACTTGTGGCAGCGCGGTGGGCAGTACGCCGCGGTCGTGCGCGAGCAAAGACCATCCGCGGACTTTGTCTGGATCGTCGAGGTCTGGGCGGCGCAGGGCAAGGTGTCGGCACTGCAGATCTTCCTTCTCGGGGCTGACGGCCAGATCGCCTACCTCCGCGCTTACAACTCGCATCAGTTCGGCAAGAATCTGCCGCTGGCGGGCGAGGCGTGGATGGACTTCCTCATCACCCGCCTCCGCCAGGACCTGGCGCGCCCGCCCGAGGAGATCTTTCCGCGCGACGGGGTGGGGTAGGTCAGCTCGTCGTCCGGCGCAAAGGCAGTCGGACTTCGGTGACGCGTGAACCGCCGCGATCCTCGAGGCTGACGGAGGCTGCGTTGCCATAAAGGGCAGCCAGGCGGGCGCGGGTGTTGCTGAGTCCGATGCCGGTTCCCGGCGACGGTGTCGGTCGGGGCGTGTCGTCTTGCGCCGGAAAATCCTCCACCGCGAGGTGCAACCGGCCATCGCGGGCGAAGGCGCGCAGCGCCAGGGTGCCGGCGCGATTGCCGAGACCGTGGGTCACGGCGTTCTCCAGCAAGGGCTGGAGGATCAGCGGCGGCACGGCCGCCTGCCGGACCTCGGCGGCGATCTCCTCCACGATGTCGAATTCCGATCCGAACCTGACACGCTGGATCCGGATGTAGTGCTGGGCGAGCTTGAGCTCCTCGTGCAACGGGATCTCCCGGCTGCCCTGCGTGGTGAGCGCCGCGCGCAGGAGCGCCGCCAGGGCGCAGATCATCTCATCGGCGGCCTCGGGCCGGGCGTGGACCAGCGAGGAGATGGCATTGAGGCTGTTGAACAGGAAGTGGGGTTGCAGCTGCATCTGCAGCGCCGTCAGCCGGGCCTCGAGCAGCTGGGTCTCCATGCGGGCGGTGCGCCGCGCGCGGGCGTTGAACAGGAGCAGGTGGGCGAGGCCGACGAGCGACCAGTAGAGCGGCAGCGTCAGGCGCAGCCGCAACGCAAAGAACGGCGGTCGCGGTCCGGGAAAGCCCCGGCCCATCGGACCGGCCTCGCGGGTGAGGCGGTTCTCGACCTCCGGTGGCCGCGGTCGCTCCGGCCGCGGGTTCTCGCCGGGCTCCAGGCGGTAGAACACGGGCCCGACGCGACCCGGCCCGCCGAAGCCGGGGCGCACCACGCGGTCGACCGCGGCGACGACGAGGAGGCTGGCCGCCAGGTGCACGACCAGCGCGAGGAGCCAGTGCCGGCCGACCAGCGGCAGGCGCAGCGCCAGCCAGACGATCAGGGGCGCGAGGATGAGCCAGGGCCACCAGCGATAGATCTCGATCTGCAGCGTGCTGGCCCAGGGAAAGCCGCCCCACCAGAACGGCTGGAGAGAAAAGAGCACGCCGGCCAGCACCCAGGCGAGCGGCAGCCACCACCACCGGCGGAACGTGATCTCCGGGTCGGCGTTGGCGCGTACCGAGGCCAGCCAGGCGCGCAACCGGGGCTTCATGGGGCGACGGCCGGCCGGCGGTGCAGGGCTTCCAGCGCCTCCTGCAGTTCGCGGAAGCTGCGGTGCAGCCGCAGATTGGCGCCGGAGCGGAGGTGGACATGGTGCTGGCCCGACTCCTCGATGCGCACCTCCTGCACGGAGTTCAGGTTGACGGCATGCGAGCGGCCAAGGCGGAAGAACGGGTGGCCCTGCAACTGCTCGAGGATGTCCCCGAGACTGCTCCGCAGGACGTGCTTCCCACCCTCGGTGTGGAGGACGACGTAGTTGGCCGCCGCCTCGATCCACTCGATCGTGCCGATGCGGACCACGACGTAGCGGCCCTGCGACTTGACCAGCAGGCGATCGCGTTGCGGTCCGCCGGAAACGACCGGCCGCCGGCTCTCGAGAATCTCGCGCAGCTTGGCGACGGCGGTGCGGAAACGGGCGCGGTCGAATGGCTTCAGGAGATAATCGACGACGTTGGCGTCGTAGGCCGCCGCGGCATAGTCCGCATGCGCGGTCGTGAACACGGTGACCGGCAGGCTGTCGCCGCCGAGTTGGCGGGCGACGGCCAACCCGTCGGGGCCGTTCATCTCGATGTCGAGGAAGGCGATGTCGGGATCCTGTTCGCGGATCAGGCGCAGGGCACCCGCGCCGTCGGCGGCCTCGCCGACACACTCCAGTCCGGGTTCAGCGGCCGCCATCGCCCGCAGGCGGTCGCGGGCCAGCGGCTCGTCGTCGGCGATCACGTAACGCAGTTTCATGTTGAAGGGACCGCGACGTGTGACCGATGACGCCGAAATTGGTGCCATGATTGCCGAAAAAGGGATCCGCCAGCGCGCCGCCCGGGTGGCCGGCTCCCGATCCAGGCGGGATTCGAGACTTTTCGCCTGAGGCTCGTCCCGGGTTTCGGCCGGTTCGTCCCATCGCCGTGGCCGTGCCGGAGAATCCGCTGTCTCTGGTCGCTGATGCCATCCCGTCCAGCGGTCCGCCGCATCGGTTCAGTCCGTTCTGGAGGTCGCCACTTTCCTCAAACATGAAGCTCCGTCTCCTCTCCCTGGTCTCAGCTGCCGCCCTGGTGCTGACAGTCGGCACGCCGCTCGCCCGCGCGTTCGACCCCAACGTCAACGGCTACGTCTATGCCTCGCTCGTCCAGTCGGACGGCAAGGTGGTGATCGGCGGCAGCTTCACCCAGGTGCAGCCCACCGGCGAGACCGCGCCGATCGATCGGGCCCGGCTGGCCCGCTTCAACGCGGACGGGAGTCTCGACCTCACGCTGGACATCGCGCTCGACGGCGATGTGACCGCCCTGGCGGTGCAGACCGACGGCCGGATCTTGGTCGGCGGCAATTTCACCCAGGCCCGTGTCGGCAGCACCGGCGCCGTGCATGCCCGTTCCGGTCTGCTCCGCCTCGCGGCGGACGGCAGCCTCGACCTCGGCTTCGATCCGCGACCCCAGGGGGCCCCGGCCTCGGCGGCGCAGGTCTCCGCCATCGCGATCGAGTCCACCGGCACCATCGTCATCGGCGGTGCCTTCACCTCGCTGCAACCCGGCGGGGCCGGCGCCCCCGTGGCGCGCCAGCGCCTCGCTCGCCTCAACGCCGACGGCAGCGTCGACACCGCCTTCACGCCCGCGGCCAACAACGTGGTCTTCGGCCTGGCCGTGCAGGCGGACGGGCGGATCGCCATCGCCGGTGGCTTCACCACGATCCAGCCGGCCGGGAGCGACACGGCGGTCGAGGCCAGCCGCTTCGCCCGGCTCGAACGCGACGGCACGCTGGACGCGGGCTTCAAGCCGACGCTCAACAACCGGGCGCTGGCGCTCGCGCTCGACACCAACGGCAATCTCATCGTCGGCGGCGACTTCACGCTCGCGCGGGGCAACTCCGACGCCAGCGACGTCGCCCGCTACTACGTCGCCCGGTTCCTCCCGAGCGGCGAACTGGACACCACCTTCTCGCCGCGCGCGAACGGTGCCGTGGCCGCGATTGGCCTGCAGCGCGACGGCAAGGTGCTCCTCGGCGGCAGCTTCACCTCGATCAGTCCCGCCTCGGGCGTCTCGACCATCCGCAATTATGTCGCCCGCCTCGATGCGATGGGCGGGCTCGATGGGACGTTCGTCGTGAATCTCAACGGCGCCGTGCGCACGCTAGCGCTGCAGGGCGACAACAAGGTCATCCTCGGCGGCTTCTTCACGCGAGTGACACCCAGCGGGTCGACCAGCAGCGTCCAGCGCAACCACGTGGCGCGGGTGTCGGCCAGCGGTGACTTGGAAGGCACCTTCGGCGACACGAGCGGCCAGGTCATGGCGGCCGCCTTGGAGGCGGACGGCAGCCTCGTGATCGGCGGCACGTTCACCACGATCAACGGCGTCACGCGGACCAACCTCGCGCGCCTCCAGCCGGGCGGCGCGCTTGATGCGGACTTCCATCCGGCGGTCGACGGCAGCATCTACGCCGTCGCCGTCCAGGCCGACGGCAAGCTGCTCGTCGGCGGCCAGTTCACCGAGGTCGCGGGCGAGAGCCGCAAGAATCTCGTGCGCCTCAACCGCGACGGTACGGTCGATACCGGCTTCAACCCGGGGCCCAACAGCACGGTCAGCGCGCTGCTCGTGCTCGCGGACGGCCGGATCCTCGTCGGCGGCAGCTTCACGACCTTCGACCTCGACGACGGGCAGGGCGACGACGACGACAGCGACGGCACCTCGAACGACGACACGACGCGCACCTATTTCGCCGAGCTGACCGCCGCCGGCACGCTCACCAGCGTCAATGTCGAGCTGGACGGCGCCATCAACACCATCGTGCGCCAGTCGGATGGCCGGATCCTCCTCGGCGGATCGTTCACGAGCGTCGGCGAGGACACCCGCTATGGTACCGCCCGCCTCAGCGCGACCTACCAGCTCGCGGCCGACTACCAACCGAATCCCAGCGGCTCCGTGCAGGCGCTCGGCGTGCAGACCGACGGCAAGATCGTGATCGGCGGCGCCATCACGCTGCTGCAGTACGGGATCGACAGCACGGACGACGACATCACCCGCAGCCGCATCGCGCGCCTGAACAGCGACGGCACCATCGACGGCAGCCTGAACCCGGGCCTCAACGGCAGCGTGGCCGGCCTGTTGGTCACCGCTTCCAACCAGATCCTGGTCGGCGGCAGCTTCACCCAGGTCGAAACGCCGGCCGTGACCCGCAATCACCTGCTCCGCCTCGGGAGCGACGGCGCGCTCGACACGGCATTTTCCGTCCAGACCGACGACCGCGTCGCCGGGCTGGTGGCGGGGAGCGACGGCGCGGTGTATGTCTTCGGTCGCTTCACGCGGGCCTACGACAGCAGCGGCGCGGCGCTCGCGACGCCCGGGCATGTGCTCCGCCTCTCCGCGACGGGGGCGATCGACCAGACCTACGCGGTGACCACCACCAACACCGCGGACGAGGCCGTGCTCGCGCTGGCCCCCGAGGCGGGCGGCCGGATCGTGGTCGGTGGCCGTTTCGCGAGCCTCGCGGGCCGCACCACCGCGAACCTGGCCCGGGTGTACAGCGGCGGCACGCCCGACACCTCCTTCACGGCCGAGACCGACGGACCGGTCCACGCCCTTCTTAACGCCCCGCAGACCCTCACCTCGGAGGCACGCATCAACCTGTTGTCCTGGTTCGAGTCGGCCGGCGGCCTGCGCACCTCGTTCGACCGGGGCGACCTGTCGAACCTTGTCGGCAGCATCAATGCCGTCATCACCGACGGCGACGCCATCCTGGTGGGCGGCTCCTTCACGGTCGTGGGCAGCACGATCAAGAACCTCGCCCGCTTCTCGCGCACCGGCGTGCTCGACCGGAGCTTCAATCCCGCCCCCGACGCCAAGGTGACCGCGCTCGGCCGGCAGGCCGACGGCAAGATCGTGGTCGGCGGCTCGTTCGCCAACATCGGCGGGGTGGAGCGAGCGTACTTCGCGCGGCTCAATGCCGACGGCACGGCCGACACGGCCTTCGCCCCGCCGGCGCTCAACGCCGCGGTGTCGGCGCTCGTCGTCCAGTCCGACGGCGCCATCGTGATCGGCGGCCTCTTCACCGCGGTCGAGGTCAACGACGGCCAGAATGACGACGACGACGGCGACGCGACGACGACCGACGACACGGGCCGCCACTACATCGCCCGCTTCCAGGCGGACGGCACGCTCGACACGGTCTTCGATCCCAATGCCGGCGGCGAGGTGAACGCCATCCTCCTGCTGTCGGACGGTCGGATGATCCTCGGCGGCAGCTTCCTGTCGCTGCAGCCGAACGGCGGCAGCGCCTACACGCGCAACTACGTCGGCATGGTCAACTCCACCGGCACGGTCGTCGACAGCTTCAATCCCGGCGCCAGCGGCGTGGTCCGTGCCATCGCGCGCCAGGCCGATGGGAAGATCCTGCTCGGTGGCGACTTCGTCACGCTCCTGCTGGACGACGGGGAGGGGGATGACGACAACGGCAACGGCACCACCACCGACGATGCCGACCGGCGCTACCTGGCGCGGTTGAACGCCGACTTCACGCTCGACGCAACCTTCGATCCGCGGCCGTACGGCCCGGTCAAGGCGCTGGCGGTGGACACGGCCGGGCGGATCTACGTGGGCGGCACCTTCACGGCTTTCGATCCCGCCGGGGACGATTCCAACGAGGTCGGACGCAGCCGGCTCGCCCGGCTCCTGAGCGATGGCACGATCGACGAAGCCTTCATCCCCACAGCCAACGACGCGGTGAACGTGATCCTGTGCCTGGCCGACGACTCCGTGATCGCCGCCGGTGCGTTCACCAACATCCTGGCGGAGTTCCCGGTTTACGTGGGCGGCGAGTTCTCGACCATCGGCGACGCCGCGATCGTGCGCCTGGCCCGGCTCGACGAGAACGGCCTGCCCGACAGCACCTTTGCGCCGGCGCCCAACGGCACGGTGCACGCCCTCGCGGCCGACGCGAGCGGTCGGATCCTCGTGGCCGGTGCGTTCACGCAGATCGCCGGCGCGTCCCGCCCGCGGATCGCGCGCTTCAACCGTGACGGCAGCCTCGACAGCCTCGCGCCGGCGGTGGACGGAACCGTGCGCGCGCTCGCGACCGGGCCGTCGGGCACAATTCTCATTGGCGGCGATTTCTCGAGTGTCGGGGGTGCGTCCGCCGTCCGGCTGGCCCGCCTCGGCGACAGCGGCGCGGTCGACACCGGTTATGCGCCGCAGTTCAACGGCACGGTGCACGCCGTCGCCGTCCTGCCCGATGGCCGCGCGTTGGTCGCGGGTGCGTTCACGACGGTCAACGGCGGATCGTACCGCTATCTGGTGCGCCTGCTGGCGAATGGCACCGTGGACTCGGCGTTCAATCCCGCGCCTGACGCCCCGGTCTATGCACTGTCCTTGCGCAGTGACGGCACGGTGCTGGCCGGCGGCGAGTTTACCCAGATCGGTGGCCAGAGCCGGGCCCGCCTGGCGGTGCTCAAGTCCGATGGTTCCCTCGACGCGACGTTCACCGCCACGGCCAACGGTACGGTCTGGTCGGCCGCCGGCCTGCTCGACGGCACGACGGTGATCGGCGGGTCGTTCACGAGCACGGCCAGCACGACCGCGCACCTGATCAACCGCGTGAGTGGGACCGGTTCCGCCACCTACAGTTTCAGCGTCGGCAGCGGCCTGAACTCCGCCACGTGGACCCTCAGCGGCGCCACGCCGGTGTTCAGTTCGGTAAACTTTGCCTATTCGACCCACGGCAACAGCTGGACGATCCTCGGCAGCGGCTCGGCCACGAACGATGGCAAGTCCTGGTCCTGGTCGGGGACGGCGCAGTTCCCGGCGAACACCGCCTACCTCCTGCGCGTCCGGGCGGTCCTGCCCGTCGCGCAGGGCGGCTCGAGCGGCGTCGTCGAGGAGATGTGGCAGTTCGTCAACACGACCCCCGCCGGCACCATCACGATCACGCAGGTGCCGTCCGATGGTTCGGGCGGCAGTTCCGGCTCGGGCGGCAGCGGCAGCACGGGCAGCGGCCTGACGAGCAGTCTTCCGGCCGGCACGACGGTGACGGCCGCTTATGGGAGCACCACCAACCGTACGGCGGCGGGCTACATCACCGACTTCGCGGCGCTCCTGCGGCTGAAGGGGAGCGAGGTGCAGTATGTCAATTTCGTCATCGCGGGGAACGCCGCGCGCCGGGTTTACCTCCGCGCCGCGGGCCCGGGCCTGGCGGCGATGGCCATCGCCGACCGGGCGACGGCGCCGCGGTTCGAACTCTACACGGCCGCGGGCGCGATGTGGCTCAAGGCCCAGGGACCGGTGACCGACAGCTCGGTGCGGTCGCTGGCGGACCAGCTGGGCGCGCTGGCGATTGGTGCGGGCGATGCCGATGCGGCGACAGTGACGACACTGTATCCCGGGGCCTACACGCTGGCGGTCTGGGACAGCGCCGGCACGGGCGGGGCCGTGCTCGTCGAACTCTATGAGACCGAGGGCACGCTGCCCTCCGGCCTCGTGGCCTACGCCTCGCGGGCCTCGGCCGCCGCCAACGACGGCGCGCAGACCGTGGAGTTCACGCTCAAGGGCTTCTACTCGCGGACCGTGCTGGTGCGGGCCCTCGGGCCGGCGCTTGCCGCCCAGGGTCTGGGCGGTGCGCAGGCGGACCCGAAACTGGCGCTGCAGAACGCCGAGGGCGCGACCCTGGTCAGCAACGACAACTGGGAGACGGCGGTCGCCGGCGGCACGATCGCCGCGGCCACCGCTTCCGCGCTGAGCACCGCGGCGACGACCGTCGGCGGCGTGGCGCTGGCCACCGGCTCGCGTGACGCCGCGATCTTGGCGACGCTGACCCCGGGCACGTACACGGTGGCGGTCACCGGCCCGACCGGGGCGACCGGCTTCAGTGAGGTGGAGATCTTCGAGTTGCCGGCCGAGGACACGAGTTCCTCCTCGTCGAGCAGCGACTCATCCTCGAGCTCATCGA
>CAZGJB010000036.1:0-18851 GCA_964526145.1 uncultured Opitutaceae bacterium | reverse complement strand
GATGTGCCAGGCCGTGTGGAAGTGGGAGTACATGTTCTACACCAACCAGCTCGCGTGGATCGCGCCCGCCCGCCTCTACGCCCTCCTCGTGCTCGAGCAGACCATGCCGTCCCGGCAGGAGCCGCACCCGCGGCCGCTGTCCCGTGTCGCCCCGCACACCGACGACGCCTGGCACAACCTCCAGGAAAACCTCAGCCGCTGCCTCCTCGCCGACGGCGGCTACCTTGAGGGTCCGATGTACTTCAGCTGGGTCGCCCGCCAGGCCGCACTGGGCACGCATCTCTATGCCCGCGCCCGCCGCCGCGAAGTGCGCGAGATCGTCTCCCCGGCCCTGCTCAAGACCGGCCGCTTCGCCGAGATGCTACTCTCAACGGACGACAACCGCGACATGATCATCATCTGCGACGCGAGCTTCACCAGCGGCGAGGGCATCGCGTTCCTCGCCTGGCTGATGCCTGATTCGCACTGGGTGACGATCTACCGGAAACAGCTCAAGCGCTGCGGCTCCGCACCGCTGCTCCTCGCCTTGCGCTACGCCAGCGAGGTCCCGGCCAAAGGACCCGAGCTGTCGCCCTTCCTCGACATGCCCGAAAACGGCCTCATGTGCTCCGTGCGCCGCCTCGGCCCCGAGTACGTGAAGCTCTTTCTCATGGGCAACCTTGCGGGCGGCGGACACCAGCACGAGGACAAGGGCAGCTTCATCCTCGAGTGCGCCGGCGACAGCTTCACGTTCGATTTCGGCGTCCTCGACTACGCCAACCCCGTCACCGACCTGCTGAAGCAGGCCCAGCGCCACAACATGCTCACGCCGTGGTGCGAAACCGAGCGCCCGAAACCGCTCAATCCGATGCCCGTCGACGTGAAGCCGCAGGGTCACGGCGATGCGACGAGCTTCCACGCGAGCATGGACCTCGCCGCCGGTTGGGACGGCTGGTACAAGCACTGGCGCCGGACCTGGGATTCGCCGACGCCCGATAACCTCGTCATCACCGACGACTGGGCGATCAACCGCGGCGACGGCGTGATCTTCCACTGGACCACCCCGCTGCCCATGCGCCTCGAGAGTGACGAGATCGTCGTCGAGGGTCGCCGCGCCGTTGCCCGCATCCGTATTCCCGCCGGCACCGAGGCGAAGATCGAGCAGCTGCCCCTGCAGGACCCGCGCCGCACCGCCGTCGAGGCCAGCCGCCGCGACATCGCCCAGTTCGGGCTGCACCCCGCCGAGACCCAGCCGGTCCTTTCCTTCCGCCAACGCGGCCAATCCGGTCAGATGCGCGTCGAGGTGAAACTCATTCTGAAATCCAAACCTGAGTAACCACGAATGCACACGAATAGGCACGAATGACCGATCGGTTTCTCCAGGAGGAGAGCCCGACTGCTCGGATTATTCGTGTCATTTCGTGTCCATTCGTGGTTCAAGACCGGATTCCCATTTTCCATGCGCCTCATCCCCATCAACAGCGCCGAAGCCGTCTTCGAACCGTTCTTCGACTCCGCCCTGAGCGAGCTTTCGCACTGGACCGTCGACGCCCCCGGCGCCACCGGCCTCAGCCTCGTGCCCAACTGGGCCTTCGTCTCCTTCCAATGGGTGCTCCCCGCCCCAGACGGACTCGTGCTGCGGATGCAGCGCACCTACGCGAAACCGGTATCCTGTGCGGATTACGATCGGCTGCTCGTGACGTTCAACCTGCCCGAGGAGGCGGTCATGACGATCCGGGCCGAGACCGACGCAGGTCCGCGCGCCCGCACCACCGCGCCGGCTGGCGCGACGCGGCGTGAGGAGGCGGTCGATATCGCCGACGCCCGCGAGATCCGCGCCCTGACGATCGAGGTGCGCACGCCCCACGCGCGTGCCGGTTCCGGCTGGCTCCTGTGGATCGGGCTCCAGCACACCGAGCGACTCAAGCATCACCTCAACCAATGGGCCGGCTACGACGAACAGTGGGACAAATACCTCCAGCCGCCGGAGTTCGAACCCAAGTTCGAGCCGGCCTACGGCATCTTCATCAACGGCGAGGAACTGGCCGCCGTGCGTAAGGAGTTCGGCGACTCGCCCGTCACCCGCGAGCTCCGCACCGTCGGTGAGCGCGCCCGCGGCCAGCGGCCCGAGTCGCTGATCGGCGAGAACTTGAATTTCTGGAGTGCCAATGTCTTCCGCCGCGAGCGCGACATCGGCAAAATGCTCTCGATCCACGGCTCGAACGCCGCCCAAGCCGGCGTGCTCTGGCGCGACAAGGCGCTGTGCCGGCTGGCGGCGCGCTTCGCCATCAGCCTCGTGCACTGCGATCACTGGGAGGACATCTTTTTCGCCCACATGCGCGGCTGCAATTGGGACCAGCGCGGCTTCGTGCAGTCCATCGGCGCCTGGGACTGCGCCGTCATCCTCGACCTCTGCGGCGAATGGTTCACCCCGCTCGGGCGCCAGTTGATCCTCCGCCGCCTCGCCACCGAGGCCCACGGCGCCATGTGCCACGCCTCCTGGTGGTGGGAATACATGTACTACACCAACCAGATGGCGTGGATCTCCCCCGCGCGCATCTACGCCCTGCTCGTGCTCGAGCAGCACATGCCCGTCAGCCTGGGCAACTTCCCGAAACCCGCCTCGCGGGTCGCGCCGCATACCGACCTCGCCTGGGCCAACCTCGCCGAGAACATCGGCCACGCCCTGCTGCCCGATGGCGGCTACCTCGAGGGTGCGACCTATTTCACGTGGACCGCCCGACAGGCCATCCTCAGCGCCACGCTCTACGCGCGCGGCCGCGGACGCGACCCGCGCGAGTTCGTCTCCCCGTCCCTCCTCAAGACCGGCCGCCTCGCGGAGATGCTCCTGTCCACCGACGACGGCCAGGAGATGATCCTCACCGGCGACGCCGTCATGGCCGTTGGCGAGGGGGTCGCCTTCCTCGCCTGGCTGCTCCCGCAGTCGCACTGGGTCACCATCCTGCGCAAGCAGCTCAAGCGCGCCGGCGCCGCGCCGTTCCTCCCCGCGCTGCGCCTCGCCACCGAGGTGCCCGCCGCGGGCCCGGCACTGGCGCCGTTCCTCGAGATGCCCGACACGGGCATGATGTGCTCCGTGCGCAAGCTCGGCCAAGAAACCGTGAAGCTCTTCCTCCTCGGCAACAAGGCCGGCGGCGACCACCAGCACGAGGACAAGGGCAGCTTCGTCCTCGAATGCGCGGGCGACAGTTTCGCCTTCGATTTCGGCGTCGTCGACTACGCCAACCCCATCACCGACCAGCTCAAGCACGCCCAGCGCCACAACATGCTCACGCCGTGGAGCGACGACGTCCGTCCCAAGCCGGCCAACCCGATCCACGTGGACATCAAGCCCCAGGGCTCCGGCGACGCGACGCGCTTCCACGCCAGCATGGACCTGCGTGCCGGCTGGGACGGCTGGTTCGAGCGCTGGACCCGCACCTGGGACTCGCCGACGCCCGACGTCATCACCATCACCGACGATTGGGCGGTAGCCCAGGGTCGCGGTGCGGTCTTTCATTGGACCACCCGCCTGCCCATGCGGATCGACGGCAACCGCGTCCTCATCGAAGGCCGTCGCGCCACCGCCGAGCTCACGTTCCCCGCCGGCGTCGAGGCGCAGCTGGATTACCTTCCGCTCCAGGACCCGCGCCGCACCGCCGTCGAGCAGGACCGCCGCGACATCGTCCAATTCGGCTGGGCCCACGCCGAGACCCAACCCCGCCTCACCCTCCGCCAACCCGGCCGATCAGGAAAACTCAACGTCACCGTGCGCCTCACGCTCAAAGCCTGAGCGCGATAGCGCCTCAGCAGCGTACTGCCCGCTTTGCCTTAGGTCGGTGCGCCGACCGCTTGACCGTCTCGATCACTGCACCTTCCTGATGAGATTCCAATAGGAAGTACATCGCCACGCAGGCCGCGAGGCCAGCGCCGATGAACAGAACCGTCGACACTGCCGGCACCGGGATCGGAGCCGCCACCAAGGCGATCACGAGCGAGGTCTTGGCGAGGACGTCGGTGTAGCGAACATGCCTCTTCCGCCGCGCGACCAACTGTTCAAGTTGCGGTTCCATCTTTGTCCCCCCTCTCCAGCATCGCGATGATGCCGGCACACCCCACGCCGATGGCGATGGCCTGCTGATTTGTGCCAGGCGCGGCGAACAGGTACGCCAGAGCCGCACCCAGAAGCGAAGTCACAATTGCATCCAGCAACAATACCAGCCGAGGCGCGCCGCGACCGATATCGACATGAAACGCCCGCAAAACGGAAAAGGGAACGCGCTCCTTGTTCTTCTGGAACACGAACGAGCCAAACGCGCCCAAGAGCGTGATCCAGTAGAGGATGGGGATTTCGAAAGGCATAGTCGTGCCGGGAAGCTCAATCCTGCATCCGATTTCTCAATCCGATTTCCGGCGTGCCAGACAGATTACGCCGCCAGATGTATTCCGGCGTTCAGCGGATCAGCCCAGATTATTGGGAATAATCACCCCACCCCGACCGATGCCCGCGCTTGAAATTGCCGACCACGTAGCCCGCAATGCTTGGGTCCATGTCTGAGCGCTCCCCCGCCGCCCGCCTAGCTTGCTGCCGCCTGCCTGGCCGATCGTTGTGCCAATGGGCGCTGCTATCAATCGCTAGCATCGCTGCCCAGGGCGTTCGCGGTCAGACGCCGGCGCTCGCACCGACGTGGGAAACGCTCTCCTACGGCTTCTACAACGACGCCGGTGAGGCGTTTGACCGCGCAGGGGATGGTCGCGAGGCGCGGCTGGGTGCAGCCATTGCGCACGTGAATCGCTCGCCCGTGACCGCAACGTCGCTCGCGGACGCCGAGCGGCAGCTCACGGCGCTTCGGGCGAACGACGAGATCGGTCGCGCGGCGCATTACTTCCTCGCCCGGCTTTACCAGCTGCATCCCATCGAGCCCGATCCGGTCGCGGCGGCCCGGGAGTTCGAGGCCCTCGTCGCCACCGGCGCCGACGACGTCTGGTGCCGCCTCGCCCTCGTCAAACTGGCCATCCTCCGACTCACCACGCTGCCGGGCCCGGACGATCCTGCGGCCCGCACCGCGACGGTGGCGCCGCTGTTCGCCCGCACATCCGACCCGGCCACGCAACGTGATCTTCACCTCGTCATCGCCGAGGTCTGCCTGCGCAGCCAACGCTACGATGCCGCCACGCGCGCGCACCTGCTGGCCGCGCTCGAAACGCCCAGCCTCGGCGCCGACGTGCGCGCCGACCTGCTCATCCAGATCGCCCGCGTCTCGCAGCTCATGAACGACGCCGTCACCGCCCGCGACTATTTCGCGCGATTCGTCCGCGAGTTCCCGCGGGACCGCCGGCGACCGACCGTGGACCTGATCCTCGCCGGCGGCGAAGCCCCCGGCCCGCCATGAAACGGCCGCGCCTCATCCTCGCCCTCGTCGGCCTGGCCCTGGCCTACGCCGGCTCGGTCTACTACGTCTTCGGTCCCGAGAAACGCGACCGGGACCAACCGCCGCCGCGCGTGACGATCCGCTTCGGCCACTGGCAGCTGGAGACCGGCCTGCGCGAGGCCTTCGATGTCGTGGCCCGGCGTTACATGGAACTGCACCCCGACGTGCGCGTTGAGCAGCTCGCCGTCCCGGGCGCCGTCTACAAGCAATGGCTGAGCACGCAGATCGCCGGCGGCACGGTGCCCGATCTGGTGAGCTTCGACTCCGCCGACCAGGCCCTCGTGGCGCAGGTGCCGCGGCACTTCGAGGTGCTGACCCGTTGGCTCGAGGAACCCAACCCCTACAACGCGGGCACGCCGCTCGAGGGCATGGCGTGGAAGGACACGTTCATCGACCGCGGCCGCAACCGGGCGACCTATCTCGACCAGTACCGCAACTATTTCGCCGTCGGCCTGTGCTCGCACACCATGCGGATGTTCTACAACCGCGACCTCATGCGCGAGATCACCGGCAGCCCAGAGGCGCCGCGCAATTTCCGGGAATGGCGCGAGCTCGGCCGCAAGGTGCGCGCCCATCGTCCGGGCCTCGCCCACGTCGCCGGGTCGCGGGATTTCTACGGCTGGCTCATGCCCTCGCTCGTCAACCAATCGCTCGGCCGCTGGATCGGACGACGCGACTACGGCCTGCGGTTCGGCACCACGAGCTTCGATTTCTTCGGCGACTACCTCGACGGCCAATGGAACCTGCGCTCGCCCGAGATGCAGCAGGCGCTGCGCATCGCGCAGGCCTTCGGCCAGGAGATGCCATCCGGCTTCATGCAGGTTGACCGCAACGCCGCGCTGCAGTCGTTCCTCCGCGGCGAGGCGCTGTGCGTGCCCAGCGGCACATGGGATTACCCGACCATGCGCGCGACGGCGAAATTCGAGATCGGGGGCTACCGCTTGCCCCTGCCCGCGGCCGACGATCCGGAATTCGGCGGCCTCGCGCTGCTGCCGGTCTCGGACGGTGGCGTATCCACGGCCCTGCCGTTCTACCTCACGCGTCAGAGCGCGCACAAGGCCGAGGCCCTCGACTTCCTGCGTTTTGTCACGAGCGCCGAGGGCAACCGGCTCTTCTCGGACGCCAGCCAGTGGATGCCGTCCATCGAGGGCGTGCCCGTCGCCCCCGAACTCGAGCCCTTTCAACAGGTGACCGGCGGCTATATCGCGACCGATGCGCAAAGCGGCCCGATCCTCATGACCGGGCCCGGCGCGGAGAGCGCGCGCCTGCTCACCACGCATTACCACCAGCTCTTCGCGCCCGACGGCGGCGTCGAGGCGTTCACCCGCACCGTCGAGGACCGGCTGCGCGCGGCCGTGCTTGCCGACCTGCGGCGGCAGCTCGACTTGAGCCGCGCCAACCTCCGCCGCCGCGACACCGCCCTGGGCGCCCAATGGTTCCTCGGCCCGGCCGAGCAGGCCGACATGCTCCGCCAGGTCACCGGCCAGCACCTCGTCGAAGTCCAAACCGCCCTCCTCGCCCGCCGCCTCTAGGCCCGTCGCATCTACACGTAGAATGTCTTCACCGGTTGCAGCGTTGCCTCTTCGGCCTGCAATCGGTTCCGCTCCTCCAAGCCCTCCCCATGCACCTCACGGCCATCAACAGCGCGGAAGCGGTCTTTGAGCCGTTTTTCGATCCCTACCTGAGCGAGTTCCCCGAGTGGACCTTCGCCGCACCCGAGAGCGTCGGGCTGGCCGAGTCCCGCGGCTGGGCATTCCACACGTTCCAGTGGCAGCGACCCACCGCCGAGGGGCTCGTGGTGCGCATGCACCGGCAATACGAGCACCTCGACTGCGCCGACTTCGAGCGCCTCGTCGTCTGCATCAACCTGCCCGAGGAGGCGCGCATCACGATCATCGCCGAGACCGATGCCGGCATTCGCCGCCGCACCGGCGAACCGTTCGGCGCCCTCCGGCGCGAGGAATGGGTCGATCTCGCCGGCGCAAAGACGATCCGCGCCCTGACCGTGGAGGTCCACACGCCGCGGCCGGGTGCCGGCGCCGGCTGGCTGCTCTGGTTCGGCCTGTTGCATCCGGGCCGGCTCGCGTCGCACCTCAAGCAATGGGACCGCTACGACGAGCGTTGGGCCAAGTACCTGCAGCCGCCGGAGTTCGAGCCCACGTTCAAGCCGACCTACGGCCTGCTGATCGATGCCGCCGAACTCGACGCCGTCCGCGACGGGTTCGCGCAGTCCCCCGCCATGGCCGAGTTGCGCGCCAGCTCCGATTACGCCCGCACGGTGCGCCCCGAGAGCCTGATCGGCGAGCACATGAATTTCTGGAGCGCCAACACGCTCCGCCGCGAGCGTGACTACAACAAGATGCTCTCGCTCCACGGCCCCTTCGCCGCCCAGGCCGGTGTGCTGTGGAAGGACAAGGCGCTCTGCCGCCTCGCCGCGCGCTTCGCCCTGAGCATCGCCCTCTGCGACCATTGGGAGGACAGCTTCTGGGCGCACTTCCGCGGGTGCACCTCGGACCAGCGCGGCTTCGTGCAGGCCATCGCGACCTGGGACTGCGCCCTCATCCTCGACCTCTGCGGCGAGTGGTTCACCCCGCTCGGTCGTGACCTCATCCTCAAGCGCATCGCGACCGAGGGCCACGGCAACATGTGTCAGGCCTCGTGGTGGTACGAATACATGTACTACGGCAACCAGCTCGCGTGGATCTCGCCCGCCCGCATCTACGGCCTGCTCCTGCTCGAGCGCACCATGCCGGCGCGGCTCGACCACTACGCGAAGCCGCCGGCCTCGCGCGTCGCCGCGCACACCGACCTCGCCTGGGCCAACCTCCAGGACAACCTCGCCAAGGCCCTGCTGCCCGACGGCGGCTACCTCGAGGGCGTCTCGTATTTCACCTACACCGCCCGCCAGGCCTTCCTCGGAGCCACGCTCTATGCCCGCGGACGCGGACTCGACCCGCGCTCGCTCATCGCTCCGGCCCTGCTCCGCACCGATCGCCTCGCCGAGATGCTCTATTCCACCGACGAGGAACAGGACATGATTCTCCTCGCCGATGCCATGTTCCCGGTCAGCGAAGGCCTCGCCTTCCTCGCCTGGCTCATGCCGCAGTCGCATTGGGTGACCATCTACCGCAAGTCGCTCCGCCGCGCCGGCGCCGCGCCCATGCTGCTGCCGCTGCGCCTCGACGGCGACATCCCGGCCGAGGGCCCGCCGCTCGCGCCCGTCTGCTCCATGCCCGACACGGGCATGATGTGCTCGGTCCGCCGCCACGCCGGCGAGCTCGTCAAACTGTTCATCATGGGCAACCGCTCCGGCGGCGACCACCAGCACGAGGACAAGGGCAGCTTCGTCCTCGAGTACGCCGGCGACAGCTTCGCCCTCGATTTCGGCGTGCTCGACTACGCCAACCCCGTCACCGACATGCTCAAGCAGGCGCAGCGCCACACCACGCTCACGCCCTGGAGCGACACCGGGCGGCCGCACCCGCAGAACCCGATCTTTGCCGACATCAAGCCCGTCGGCACCGGCGATGCGGTGAAATTCCACGCCACGATGGATGTCACGCCTGGCTGGGAGGGCTGGTTCACGCAGTGGCAGCGCACGTGGGACTCACCGGCGCCCGACACTCTCGTCGTCACCGACGACTGGGCCGTCGCCCAGGGCCGCGGTGTCGTCTTCCACTGGACCACACGCCTGCCGATGCACCGCGAGGGCGACCGCATCGTCATCACCGGCCGCCGCGCCCGCGCCGAGATTCGCATTCCCGCCGGGGTCGAGGTCGAGATCGAGGAACTCCCCCTGCTCGACCCGCGTCGCCTGAGCGTCGACACCGTCTATCACGGCGCCAGCAATCGCCGTCTCGACGCCGTCGCCACGCAGACGCACGGCAGCCTGTTCGGCTGGAACCACGCCCCGACCCAGCCGCGATTCACGTTCCGTCAACCCGGCCGCAGCGGCATACTCCGGGTCGAGGTGAAGCTTGTGCCGAAGTGAACCTCAGGCTCGAAGCGCAACGGCCCTGATCCTCACCACCGCGCAGCCGCGCTGCAGCGGGACATCCAGTAGCCAGCCCGATTCCGTCCGGATGCATTCGATGGGCACGACCGCATCGTTGCCAGGATGCATGACCTCGGCGTGCGGTTCTGTCCCGGTCGCAACCGGCAGACGCAGACTCACCTTCGCCCTTGTCGCGACGCCCCCAAAGGTCACCGGCACCACATGGCCACCGGGCACAGCGAACAGATTGGCCTTGGCCACCTCGCCGGCGACCGTCACCGCATGCGGCGCGAGCACCCATCGCTTGCCGCGCAGGGCGGTGAAAAGCGGACCATAGTCGAAATACCACCGATCCACCTCGGGCGATGGCATGATGGTGTGATCATTGCCCGGCACCGGCGCGGTCGGGAAGATGCCGAGGTGCAGGTGCCGCTGGAAATAGGCGTCAGGATCGGGCTGCAGCTCCTTTTCGCTGTGCGTCCACACGAGGCAGGGCTTGTACACGCATTGGAGCGCCGCCGCATTCACTTCCCAAGGCCAGTCGCCATGCTCATGGTAGACCGCATCGCCGTGGCGCATCAGCTCCGTGCGGTTGATGAGCAGATTCAGGAAGATGAACTTGCCGGCATCATGGAAGATCGGCCCCATCCGGTCCAAAAGCTCCGCCCACGAGGCATACAGCGAGCGCGCCGGCCGCCCTTGGACCCAGCTGACGCCGTCATCGGCGTGGAAGTTGGACACCCGCAGCCAATCCAGCCGGTCAATGCAGATGCCGAAGCTGTCGGGCAGCTCCGCCACGTGGCGCCGGGCCTGATCCAGCAGAAACTCGCGGTACTTCGGCCCGCCGCAATCCGTCACGATGCTGCCCTCCCACGAACCGAAGGTTTCGCCGGTGCGCACCCGCAGTACGGCATCGGGAATGACCTTGAAGAGGAAATTGTTGCCGTTCCTCCACTGGTCGGCGGGACCGAGGGTAGGATCCACGCCCTCGGGTGTCCCGGGTTTGGCCCCGAACTCGGTCACGTTGAAGTAGCTGAGGAGCGGGAAGCCCATCTCGCGCCAGCGCCGCGCGGCCTCGCGCATGCCGGCCAGCGTGATGAGGTTGCCCTTCACGATGCGGCGGTACGGCTCGTGCTCGCCGGTCGGCGGCAGGAACATGCCCATGTAGGGAAAGTCGTAACTGGCCGCCCAGTTGACCCGGAAGGCCATCCGCCGGAGACGATTCACATCCAGCTCGCGCGGCCAATCGGAGTAGGCGCCGAGACCCGAAAGCTCAGCCACCGCCGGCACCGGCGGTTCAAAGAACGCCGGGTAGCGCCGGGTCATCCAACCCAACCCGTCGCGCCAATCGCCCGCGCCGGACACGAGGTCCAGGGCGAATCTGACGACCCGCCCCTCGCCCAGGCGGTGCGCGCTGCGGGTGAAGGCAAATCGACCGTCGCCATGCGTATCGAGCGCGAGCTCACGCAGGGTGTCATCCGGCGACAGCACGAGGCTGAGGCCGAGGTCCGCCGCGGGTTCCAACAGGCTCAGCATCGGCACGCAGAATCGCGCCGCCAGATTGTAGGCTCCGCCGATGCGCTCTTCGCCATTCCACGGCGCCGCTCCATACCACAGGCGGCGCGTGGCAAACGGCTGCGGAATCAACGGATCGCGCCACGTGTCGTGACGTTGCTCAGGGTCGTCCCAGACGGTCCAATATCGCGCCGGCTGGGTCGTCTCCGGCCAGTCGAGCCAGGTCCTGATGCCCGTGCTCCACGCTGGATCGGCGCTCGCGACCTCAATCTCCCAGCGGATGCTGTCGGGGGTCGGACGGAAGCGTTCGGTGACCAGCGCGGTCTCCCCGGTGGTATCCCGTACGAACGACCGGGTGAACTCCACCCCGCCATGCGCGAGGGTACGCACCGCGACGGCACCGTGGTCGCGGCAGTGCTCGAGGGCGGTGCCGCCCCGGATGGCACGCGACGCTTGCCGGTCGCCCATGGCGGCACCCACGATTACACCGCGCTCCGATAGGGCGATCCGCAGGCCGGGCGCGCGCACTTCATGAGCTGCGACCGCGGGCTTTGCCCGTCGCGGCGCCAGCTTCGCGCCGATCAGCACCGCGTCGGCCCAGTTGGCGTAATCGTCTTTGCTGCCATCGCCGGCATCCGTGACCAAGAGCTTCAATTCGTGCACCCCCGCCAGATCGACCCCGACCCTCCTCGCGGGTGTGGAGCCGCGCATGACGCCGCTGTCGAAAACCTCCCGGCCGTCGGCTAGGACCTTGAAGACGACACTGGCCAGTTCGGATCGCGCCCTGGTCGAGTCAATCCCGACCCAGGCCTCGAACCGCTCAACGGTTCCGTCCAGTTCGTACACGATCTCACTCGGGGCATGGGTGCCGAGTCCGCGCTCGAAGGCGCGGTCGCCGATCTGCAGGGGTGTGCAGCCGACACTGCGATCATAGGCCAGCGCACCGGAACCCTGCCAACTCGACAACGGTTCCAATTCCGTCAGGGACACCACGCCGACCATGCCGAGCGCCGTCGTCATCGGCGCCTCCCGCAAGCCAACGACGAACCCCCGGCGTAGCGCAGGACACCATCGAAGAAAACGTCAGGCATGGCGGGTAAGCTTGCGGAACCCAGGATGTCATGCGGCCCGCCCGACCGTCAAACGACTGGTCTGCCTATCTGTAGAAAACCCGCCGGGCGCACGAACCGCCCCGATCGCGCGCCCGAACCCCCAACTACACGTAGAACCAATCCGGGCACCTGAGACGTTGCCAATAAACTGACTTGGGCTTCGCCTGTGTTCGTTCGCCGTCAATCCCTCCCCCATGAAACTCACCCCCATCAACAGTGCCGAGGCCGTCTTTGAAGCGTTTCACGATCCGCAGATCAGCGAGCTCAAGCAGTGGGCCGTCACCGGCGACGGCGTCACGGGCTTCAAATTCTGGCAGAACTGGATCTGGGTGCAGTGGGCTTGGGAGAAACCCGCGCCGGATGGCCGCGTGGTACGGTTCCACCGCGCCTACGACCTCGACTGCTCGGCCTACGACCGGCTGGTCATCAACGCGGTGATTCCCGAGGGCGGCTGGTACACCCTGCACGCCGAGACGGATGCCGGCCCGCGCCAGCGCCGCGGCGAACCCTTCGGTGGCATCAAGCGCGAGGAGTGGCTCCCGCTCGACGGGGCCAAGCGCATCCGCTCGGTCACGATCGAGGCCTGGTTCCCTCACTCCGCCCCGGGCAACGCCTGGATCTACTGGATGCTGCTGCAGAGCACCGAGCGCCTCCCCGCGCACCTCGCGCAATGGCAGGGTTACGACGAGCGCTGGGAGAAATACCTGCAGCCGCCGGAATTCCAGCCGACGTTCAAACCCACCTACGGCCTGCTGCTCGACGCGGATGAACTCGAAACCGCTCGCGGCAAATTCGCCCACTCCCCGGCTGCCGGCGCGCTCCACGATGCCGCAGCCGAGGCTGCCGCCGTCCGACCCGAGAGCCTCATCGGCCAGCACGTGTACATCTGGAGCTCCAACACGCTGCGCCGCGAGCGCGACCACAACAAGGTCGTCACCATCCACGGCGCGAACGCCGCGCAGGCAGGCATGCTGTTCAAGGACGCCAACCTCTGCCGCCTCGCCGCGCGGTTCGCCATCAGCCTTGCGCACTTCGAGCGCTGGGACGACAGCTTCGTGTGCTACATGCCCGGCAGCACCTGGGAACAACGCAGTTTCACCCAGTCGATCTGCGTGTACGAGTGCTCCCTGATCCTCGACCTCTGCGGCGAGTGGTTCACCGAGGTCGGCCGGCAGCTCGTCCTCCGCCGCATCGCCGAGGAAGGCATCGGTCACCTCAACTTCAACACGTGGTGGTGGGAGTACCTGTTCCACTGCAACCAGCTCGCCTGGTTCGCCCCGGGCCGCATCCTCGGCTACCTCACGCTCGAGCGCACCATGCCGGCGCGCTGCGACGCGCCGCTGCAGCGACCCAACCCCTCGCGCGTCGTGCCCTACACGGACCTCGCGGCGAAGGACCTGATCGAGAATCTCAATCACGTGCTCCTGCCCGACGGCGGCTACGTCGAGGGCCCGACGTATTTCACCTGGGTCGCCCGCCAGGCCTTCGTCGCCCTGCACCTTTATGCCCGCGCCCGCGGCAAGTCGCTGCAGGAGCTCATGCCGGAGCAGATGAAGAAGACCGCACTGATGGCGGAGGTGCTCTGCTCCACCGACGACCGCCAGGACACGATCCTGATCTGCGACGCGATGTACGCGTTCCCCGAGTCACTCGCCTTCCTCGCGGCGCACATGCCGGACAGCCACTGGGTCACGATCTACCGCAAGCAGCTCCGCCGTGCCGGCGCCGCCCCGTCGCTGCTCGCGATGAGCCTCGATCCGCAGATCCCGGCCGAGGGGCCGGCGCTGCGGCCCTTTGTCGAGATGCCCGACACCGGCATGACCGCCTCGGTGCGCCGCCTCGGCGGCGACACCGTGAAGCTCTTCCTCATGGGCAACAAGTCCGGCGCCAGCCACACCCATGAGGACAAGGGCAGCTTCGTGCTCGAGTTTGCCGGCGACACGTTCGCCCAGGATTTCGGCGTCGTGGACTACAGCAATCCGCTCGTCGAGGAGCTGAAGACCGCCCAGCGGCACAACATGCTCACGCCCTGGTCCCTCGGCCTGCGCGCCAAGCCCAGCAACCCGATCAACGCCAACATCCACGCCCAGGCGCGCGGCGACGCCACCGAATTTCACGCGACGATGGATGCCACGCCCGGCTGGGAGGGCTGGTTCACGAAGTGGCGGCGCACCTGGGATTCGCCCGCGCCCGACCGGTTGGTCATCACCGACGAGTGGGCCGTCGCGCAGGGCGAAGGCGTGGTCTTTAACTGGACAACCCCGCTGCCCATGCGCCGCGAGGGCGACCGCGTGATCATCACGGGACGCCGCGGGCGGGTGGAGATCACGATTCCGCCCGGCACCGAGGCTGCCATCGACCAACTGCCGCTGATGAACGACGAGCGCCGCGCCATCGACAAGCTCCGCCCCGAACTGGTCCGCTTCGGCCTGCTGCACGCCGACACCCAGCCGCGCCTCACCATCCGTCAACGCGGCCGCAGCGGCACGCTGCGGGTCGCGGTGAAGCTGGTGCCGAGCGCATGAACCCGGCCAAAGATCCGCTGCACGGCGTCACCCTCGAGGCCATCGTCACGCGCCTCTCCGCCCACTACGGCTGGGAGGAACTCGGCCGGCGCATCGCCATCCGCTGCTTCACCCACGACCCCAGCGTGAAATCCAGCCTGACCTTCCTCCGCCGCACCCCGTGGGCGCGGCAGAAGGTCGAGCAGCTTTACGTGCGGACCCGGTTTGAAGGTTAGGGTTCAGCCACCAGGAAAATCTGAAAAACTCCGGCCAGAGTTAATGTGGAACTCAGGAACACTGGAAAAACAGACCAATATCAGATTCTTCCCCTGCTTTCCTGATTTCCTGATTTCCACATTCGTTCTTCAGAGGCTTCCTAGACCTTCGCCACGACGATCGACGCGTTGGTCCCGCCGAAGCCGAAGCTGTTGGCAAGGGCGGCACGCACGGGTTTGCGCACGGCGACATTGGGCGTGAAGTTGAGCCCCGTCGCCGCGCAGGCGGGATCGACGTTCTGCAGGTTGATCGTCGGCGGCACGAGGCCGTCGTGGATCGCCATGACCGC
The DNA here is from genome assembly GCA_964526145.1 of uncultured Opitutaceae bacterium. Classification (GTDB taxonomy): domain Bacteria; phylum Verrucomicrobiota; class Verrucomicrobiia; order Opitutales; family Opitutaceae; genus UBA2377. The sequence goes on along the minus strand of CAZGJB010000036.1, from coordinate 3,753 downwards.
GGCAAACGTGCCCATCGCGCCGGCGCCGCCGAGGAGGTGACCGGTCATGGATTTGACGCCGCTCACGTGCAGGTTCGCCTTGTTCTCGGCAAAGACCGCCGCGATCGCCGCCGCCTCCTCGCCGTCGCCGCCGGGCGTCGAAGTCGCGTGCGCCGAGACGTAGTCGATGTCGGTTGCCTTGAGGCCGGAGCGATCCAGCGCAAGCTTCATGGCGCGCGCCGAGCCCTCGGCCTCCGGGGCCAGCGAGGAAAGATGGTAGGCATCGGCCGTGGCGCCGTAGCCACGCACTTCGGCATAGATGCGGGCGCCGCGCTTCACGGCGTGCTCGTATTCCTCGAGGATGAAGACGATGGCACCCTCGCCGAGAACGAAGCCGTCACGATCGGCGTCGTACGGGCGCGAGGCCTGCTCCGGCGCGTCGTTGCGCTGCGAAAGCGCGCGCATCTGGGCAAACGCGCCGATGGCTAAGGGGGTCACGGTCGACTCCGCGCCACCCGCCACCATCACGTCCGCATCGCCGCGGGCCACGGCCGCGGTGGCCTCGCCGATGGCGTGGCCGCTCGTCGCGCAGGCCGAGGCCACGCTCATGTTGGGTCCGCGCGCGTCGAGCTGCAGGCTCACCTGGCCGGCGAGCAGGTTGGGCGCGATCTGGATGATGAAGAACGGCGAGATCTTGCGGTAGCCGCCGGCCTTCCACGTGTCGTGCATGGCCTCCATCTCGGGCAGGCCGCCGAGGCCGACCCCGAGGTTAACGCCAAAGCGCTCCGGCGCGAGCGTCGCGCGGTGGGCGTCGAGGCCGGAGTCGGCGTACGCCTCGACCGCCGCCACGGTGCCGAGATGGGTGAAGCGGCCGAACTTCTTCACGTCCTTCGGGCTCAGCGCATGCGTGAGCGGCTCGCCGCCCGGACCGCGCGGATGCAACGGCGTCGCCAGCGGCTTGGCCGGCTCGAAGCCCTTGACCTCGCCCGCGATGTGCACGTTGCACGCCGTCGGATCGAAGCGCGTGATGCGCCCGATGCCGCTCTTGCCCGCGGCGAGCGCGGACCAGGTGGCGGGAGCGGTGTTGCCGACCGGGGTGACGGCCCCGACGCCGGTGATGACCACGCGGCGGCGCGGCTGGTTGAGCGAGGTGGTGTTCATAGAAGGGTGCCGAACTCCCGGCGCAGCATGCGCCGTGACGACGCCAACAGCGCATCGCTGCGGGCCGGATCGTCAATCGCGCGCGCAAAGATCAGCGCGCCAACCAGGGAGCTCATGAGATGGGTGACCAGGTCGCGGTTCCGCTCCGGATCCGCGCTCAGGCGCAGGGCCGCCCCGAGGCGGTCGAGGTGGCGGACAAAACCTTCCGCGAATCCCGCCCGTCCGCGGCCGGCCAGCCGGCCCATGTCCGCGCCGACTGCCACGATGAGGCAGCCCGATCCGCGGTTGTCGCGGTGATGCTGGGAGAGGTAACTGTCGATCAGCAGCCGCGCCCGCTGCGCCGGCGTCGGGAGCGCCGCGATACGCTCGAGGTTGACCACCGCCCCGGCAAAGGCCTCGGCGCACGCCTCGGCGACGAGCTCGGACTTGTCGTGGAAATGCGCGTAGAACCCGCCATGCGTGAGCCCCGCCCGTCGCATGACCTCATCCACCCCCGTCGAATCCACCCCGCGCTCGCGAAAAGCCGCGCTCGCCGCGGCGACGATGCGACGGCGGGTCTGGATTTTGTGATCGGATGGATAACGCAAGGCCGCTTTGAATGACGACCGTCATATCAAGGCGCAAGCCTGGATTTTTGCATGGTGGGGCATCTCGTGCAGCGCCTTTGACTTTACCGTCTGCGGGGCTTTTGCTGGCCGCCTTTCACGATGGAGCAACTGCACGCTTATTGGCGCATGGAGTACATCACCGCGCCGCGCTTTCCGGCCGAGATGAAGCGCCCGTTCACCGAGTTGCCCGCCCTCGGCGACGACCGCGCGGCACTGATCGTCCACCGGCAGCGCCACTCCTACCTCATCCTGAACCGGTTTCCGTACAACCCCGGGCACCTGCTCGCCATCCCCTTCCGCGAGGTGGTGGAACTCGAGGACCTCGATCCGGCCGAGCGCGCCGACCTGATGGAAGCCATCGTCTTCGGCAAGCGACTGCTTGCCGCGGCCTTGCGTCCGGACGGGTTCAACGTCGGCTTCAACCTCGGCACCGCGGCCGGCGGCAGCATCGCCCACCTCCACGCCCACCTCGTCCCGCGGTGGAACGGCGACACCAACTTCATGCCCGTCCTCGGCCAGACCCGCACCCTCCCCGAGGCCCTCGAGTCGACCTGGGCCAAGCTCGCCGCCACCGCCAAGGATCTGGCCGCCAAGCCGGCCTGACCTTTCCGGCCTCCGCGATCCGCCCTCCGGTATTTGTCCTCCGTGCCTGCGCAAACTCTCCACTTCCCCAGCCCCCGCCACCTCAGCCAGCTCTACGCCGGCCGCGAGGAAAACCTCGTGCAGGCCGAACGTGCCCTCGGCGTGAAGCTGATCACCCGCGAAGCCTGGCTCAAGGTCGAGGGTCCCGCCGAGACCGTCGCCAAGACGGAGGATCTCTTCAATTTCCTCAACGAGGCGCGCACGCAGGGCATGGCGATCCGCACGCCTGACTTCATCCGCATCGCCGAAGCCTTCGCCCGGGGCGAAGGCGCCCAGCTCCGGCAGTTGATCGCCGAGCCGCTCGTCATCGCCACCAACCGCAAGAGCATCGTCCCGAAAACCCTCGGCCAGAAGCTCTACCTGCAGTCGATGCTCAAGCACCCGGTGGTCTTCGGCATCGGGCCTGCCGGCACGGGCAAGACCTACCTCGCCATGGCCGCCGCGGTCTCGGCCCTGCTCAAGAACGAGGTGCAGCGCCTCATCCTCACCCGCCCGGCCGTCGAGGCCGGCGAGGCCCTGGGCTTTTTGCCCGGCGACCTCCGCGAGAAGATCCTTCCCTACTTACGCCCCCTTTACGACGCCCTGCACGACATGCTCGACCCCGAGGACGTCGCCCGGCTCACCGAAAAAGGCGTGATCGAGATCGCCCCGCTCGCCTACATGCGCGGCCGCACCCTCGCCAACGCCTTCATCATCCTCGACGAGGCCCAGAACACCACGCCCGAGCAGATGATGATGTTCCTCACCCGCCTCGGCGAGGAGTCGCGCATGGTGGTCACGGGCGACATCACGCAGATCGACCTGCCGCGCTCGAAGCAGAGCGGCCTCCTCGAGGTTCGCCACATCCTCGCCCACGTCCCCGGCATCGATTTCCACACGTTCAGCGGCGCCGACGTCGTCCGCCACCCGCTCGTCGCCCAGATCATCGCGGCCTACGAGCGCTACAAGGACCCGATCGGCACCGATGGGGAAAAGCGCTGATCGCGCCATGCCCGCCCGTCCGCTCGCCATCGCCAACCGGCACCCGCGGCTCACACTCGACCGCCGCGCCATTGCCGCGGTCATCGCGACGCTCGACGCGGAGGCCGACCGGTTTCAGGGCGGCTGCCCGCCCGGGGAGCTTTCGCTGGTCTTCCTCACGGATCCGGCCCTTGCGACGCTGCACGCCGATTTCCTCTCCGACCCGTCGACGACCGACGTCATCACCTTCGAGGGCGACGCCAGCCTCGGCTCCGCCGGCGAGATCTGCGTCTCGGCCGACACCGCCGCCACCTATGCGCGCAAGCATGGCCGCGACTTCAGCGCCGAGCTCACCCTATACGTGATCCATGGCTGGCTCCATCTCGCCGGCTACGACGACCTC
>CAZGJB010000035.1:0-18852 GCA_964526145.1 uncultured Opitutaceae bacterium | reverse complement strand
CGTCGTGGAGGGTGACGCGCTCGCGCTTGGCGATGGAGACCAGGTCGATCTGGTCCTTCACCTTCTCGTAATCCTTGATCGCCTCCGCCGGGATCGGCACGCCGAGGTCGCGCTGCGCCTTCATGACGGCGATCCAGAAATCGCGCTCGAGGGCGACGCGGCCGTGCTGGGACCAGATGGATTTGATGGCGGCCGACGCGTAACGCTCGGCAAGGACGTTCGGGACGGAGGTGGCGGCGGAGTCGTTCACGGCAAGGCGCTGATCAAGCAGGCCCGCGGGAAATTGCCAATGACATTTGGGCCGCGCCCACGCTCAGAGGAACGAGCAGATGTACTCGCAGATGCCCGCCGGCACCGCGATCGTGAAGCCGCTCTTGCCGGGGACGTCGAAATGCGTGCCGGCATGGTACTCCTTCTCGGCCGTCGTGCCGTCGAGGGTGACCCGGCAGGTGCCGGCGACGATCTCCATGCGCTCCGGGGCGCCGGTGCCGAAGTGGTAGCTGCCGGGGTAGATGAGGCCGAGGGTCTTCTTCGCGCCGTCGGGCATCAGGATCGTGTGGCTGACGACCTTGCCGTCGAAATAAACGTTGGCCTTGGTCACGGCGGTGACGCCGGCGAATTGGGTCGGAAGGGAGCTCATGGGGAGGAAACGCTCAACGCTGAACGCTTAACGCTCAACGCTGAAGTGGGGCCCTTGAGCGCTTACGGTTGAACCTTCAGGAGCCCCTGAAAAACGAATCTGGAACCCAGGAAATCAGGAAAGAGAGTTCGATTTGTCCTCTGTTTCCAGCGTTCCTGAGTTCCACATTAAGTCCGGTTTGGTGTTTTCAGGGCTTACTCAAGCGCTGGCGGACGGTGGCGAGGTCGAGGCCGTCGATGCGCACGCGTTTGCGGGACGAGGTGTCGCCCGTCGCCACGGTCACGGCGCGCTTCGGCAGGGCGAGGTGCTCGGCGAGAAACTCACACAGCGCGGCATTCGCGCGCCCCTCGACCGGCGGGGCCTTGACCTTGACCTTCAGCGCGGTGCCCAGCCAACCCGCGAGCTCGCTGCGCGGGGCATTGGGCGAGACCTTCACCTCGAGGAGGCAATGCGGCGTGCTCACGGCCGGTCCCGCCCGCTCACCCCAGCGCCTCCGCGAGGGTGGCGATGATATCCTCCGGCGGCTCGGTGCCGACGCACAGGCGCAGGAGGTCGGCGTCGAGCTTGCTCGCGGCGAGCTCGGCCAGGCCGGCGGCGGTGGTGACGAGGTCGTAATGCGCGAGGTACATGAAGGGGCAGATCAGCGTGGTCTTCATGCCGAAGCTCGGGCCCTTGGGCAGGCGCAGGCGGTCGTAGACCCGCGCGAGGCTGCCGATCTCGCGGAGAGTGAAGGTGATCATGCCGCCGGTGGCATCGGTGCCGCGCGCGAGGCGGCGGTAGTTGGCCGCCCCGGCGGGATGGTGCGCCCAGTAAACTTCCTTCACGGCGGGATGCGCCGCGAGGAAGGCGGCGACCTTGGCCGTGCCGGCGTGGATCTTCGTCAGTACGGCATCGGTCTGCCCGATCTCCACGGCGAGGCGCGCGAGGTCGCGGGCATAGGGCGGCTCGGCGTGCGCTGCGATTTTCGTCCGCAGCGCCGCGGCGTCGGGCCCGGCGGGATTGACCGCGCAGAGGCCGGCGAGGAGGTCGCCGTCGCTGGCCGTGTACTTGGTGAGGCTGCTGGTCACGACATCGGCGTGCGGGAGCACGTCGACATTCCAGACCGAGACGATCGAGGGATCCACGATCAGCCGGGCGCCGTGCTGCCGGCAGAGGGCGGCGAGGGCGGGGAGGTCGGGGGTCTGGATGAGCGGATTGGTCGGCACCTCGGCGATGACGCCGGCGATCTTGGCACCGTGGGCGGCGAAGATGCGGGCGAGGCCGTCGAGGTCGGCGACGTCGCGGATGTAAACGTAGTCGGCCGGCGTCGCGGTGAACTTCTGCAGGATCGCGATCGTGTCGAGGTACAGCCAGCCGAGCTGCAGCCAGACCGTGCGGCCGCGCGCGGCCTGGATCTCGGCGACGGCGAGAAAGGTGGCCCAGATGGCGTTCATGCCGCTGTTCGCGAGGATGAGGTCGTCCGCGCCCGCCGCCGGCAGCACGCGGCGCAGGTGGTGGTGCACCTCCGCCGCCGCATCGCCGGCGAAGGTCTCCTCGGGGTGGAGCGACGGGATGAGACCCAGCGCCAGCAGGCGGTCCTCGGCCTCGCGGGCGGAAAGGAACCCGCCGCAGTTTTGAAGGTATACCTTCGCGGCGGCGGCGAGCGCCGGCGAATCGGCGTGCGACACGCCGTGGATGCCCGCGGCATGGAACGGCGCCGGGGGCACGGTCACGCCGAGGGCGGACGCCACCCGGCCGAGGTGCACGACGAGGGCCGTGGCCATGCGCGCCGAGGAGGTGAGCCAGAGCGTGCGGCCGGCAAGCTCGGGCGCCGCCCGGAAATGCTGCGCCAGCTGCAGGGAGAAGGGGTGCACCACGAAGCGCGGATACCCCGTGGTGAGTTGGCGGATGATCGCCGGGTCTTTCCGCTCGTAGCCGTGCACCGACTGCATGGTCGGCAGGCTGCAGGAGACAGCGTGCGGCGTGTCAGGGATGGGCCGGCCCAGCGGAATGTGTTTGAAGACGGACATGCGGTTGGCCGCGCAGCCTCGGGGAATGTCCCTTGAGAGGCAATCCGAAGCACGGTCATACCCTTCTGATCGAAATCCCACTATTTCTTGGCGTTTACGGTCTCTCGCGGAGGCGCGGAGGTCGCGGAGAAATACCTCCGCGTCCTCCGCGCCTCCGCGTGAGTCTTTGAATGGCGGCCGATACGGAAAAAAGTTGGCACCGCGATGGCCCGACCGTGAGACTCGCCGCGCATGAAACTCGTCTCGTGGAACGTCAACGGCGTGCGGGCCGCCCTGGGCAAGGGGCTTCTCGATTGGATGCAGGCGGCCAAGGCCGACGTCATCTGCCTGCAGGAGGTCAAGGCGACCGAGGGCGACGTCCAGCACGTGACCTGGCCCAAGGGCTACGAGTTGGTCTGGAACGCCGCGACCAAGAAGGGCTACAGCGGCACGGCACTTTTCACCCGGCGCAAACCGCACTCTGTGACCCTGGGTCTCGGCTCGTCGGAGCACGATGCCGAGGGGCGGGCGATCACGGCCGAGTTCGACGACTGCTACGTGGTCGGCGTCTACGTGCCCAACGCGCAGCCGGAGCTCGTGCGGCTCGGTTTCCGCCAGGCCTGGGATCGCGCCCTCCTGGCCCACGCGCGCAAGCTCGAGCAGAAAAAGCCGGTGCTCTTCTGCGGCGACCTGAACGTCGCCCACGAGGAGATCGACCTTGCCCGGCCGAAGGAGAACGTGGGCAATCCCGGATTCTCCGACGAGGAGCGCGCGGGTTTCCGCGAATACCTCAAGGCCGGTTTCATCGACACCTTCCGGCAGTTTGAAAAGGGCCCCGGGCACTACAGCTGGTGGACCTACCGGGCCGGCGCGCGCGAGCGCAACATCGGGTGGCGCATCGACTACGTGATGGCGTCGGCGGCGTTGCAGCCGCGCCTGAAACGGGCTTGGATCGAGCCGCACGTCATGGGCAGCGATCACTGTCCCGTGGGCGTGGAACTGAAATGAACTCCCTCGCCGCCGACCTGAAAACGCTGATGTGGCACCGCCCGCCGCTGACCCTCGCGGCGGCCGAGAGCCTGACGGCCGGCCACGTCCAGGCGCGCATCGCCGCCGTATCGGGATCGTCGGAATACTTCCTCGGCGGCGTGACCGCGTACTCGCTCGACCAGAAAGTGCGCCTGCTGGGCGTGGATCGTGCCGCGGCGCGGAAGGTCAATTGCGTCTCGGCGGCGGTCGCCGAGCAGATGGCGACCGGGGCCTTGAAACTGTTCGGCGCCGACGTGGCCGTCGCGACGACCGGTTACGCCGAGCCGTCGCCGGCCGACGGTGTCACAGCCCCGCAGGCGTGGTGGGCGGTCGCATGGAAGCAGGGCCGGGCCAAGCCGCGCGTGCGGCACGGTTTCATCGAGTGCCACGGCGCGAAGCGCACCGAGGTGCAGGCCATCGTCGCCGAGGCGGTTTTGACCGAGCTGGTGGCGTGGCTGCGCGAGGAGCGCGGGTAGGGGTCGACGTAGGGCTCGCGCTTGCGCGAGGCCGCGAACGGCTGGCGATCACCCAACCGGCCCTGCGCAAGCGCAGGCCCTACCATCGCCTGCAAGCAGGCTCCTACCTCACCAGCCGCCGCAGCCACAACCCGCCGGCGAGCGTGCAGAGGAATCCCGCCGTGGCCACCTGCCAGGCGGCGCGGCCGAGCACCACGGCGTCGCGGGCCGGGCCATCGGCGCGCAGGCCGGCGACCATGCCGAGGGCGAAGAGCACGAAGCCCACCACCACCACGGTGCCGGCGGCAACCAGCCCGACCCGACCCGGGCCGGGCGAAGGGGTGCCCGGGGTCGTGCTCATGGGAGCGTGTTTTGCAGGAACTCGATGCTCTCGCCGTTGGGTCCGGCACAGAAAGCGATGCGCACCGGCACGGGGCCGGCGCCGTTGGTCGTGGCGATCGTCACGTCGCACGGCTCCACGGTGATCTTCACGCCGCGCGCACGCAGGTGCGCGACGACCGCGTCGATCCGGGTCGTGCGCAGCGCGAAGTGCAGGATCGGACCCTCGGGCGGTGGCGCCCAGGCGAGATCCTCGAAGACCTCGATGTAATTGCCGTCGCCGGCGTCGAGCATCACGGCGCGCTTGGGCGCCTCGCCCCAGGTGATCTTTTCGGTGCAGCCGAGGCCCTCGCGGTAAAACCGCATCGTGACGTCCCAGTCCCGCGTCTTCACGCAGACGTGGTGGAACCCGCCGCCGCCGAGGATCGGGTTGGCCGGCATGGGGCCGCGGACGCGCTCAGGGCGCGAGCGACTTGACCAGGTTCATCAGCGGCACGACGTCGTCGGGCGCCTGGAGCCAGTCGCTGTAAAGGATCTCGGGCAGCGTGAAGGTGGTGTTGTACAGCGCGTCGGTCGCGTCGTCGTTGCGGGCGAACCAGCCGCTCTTGACGGAGACGCCGGCGAAGAGGCCCTTGTTGCGCGTGTAGACGAGGACGGGGTTCGCGAGGATCTTGTCGTCGATGTGCTCGCGCTCCGCGAAGCGCGGACCGGCCACGGCCTTGGCGTCGACGCCGACGTGGAAGCGGTTGCGGAAGAACATGCGCGGCGTCGCGTCGTCGGTGATGATGTAGATCGTCTCGATCTTCGTCCAACCGATCTGGAAGCCGAGGCTGCCTTCGCCGGACGAGAGGATCACGGGGAGACTCCAGGAGTTGTCGGCCCGGCGCACCATCATGGTGGCGTAGCCGTCCTTCACGCCGAGGACGAACCCGGCGCGGGCCTGGTTGGCGATGACGATGGCGCGGGCCTTCTGGAGGACCTCGGGCGGGATGGCGAGGGCGGGATCGGCCATGAACTCCTGCAGGATGGCCTCGCAGGACTCGATCTTCTCGATCGAATCACCGCGCGAGGCGGCAAACGCCGGCAGCGCCGCGCACAGGGAGGCAATTAAGGACAGGAGGAAGATTTTCTTCATGGGAGGGACGGAAACTTTGAACCGACACTAAGCAGGGCCGGTGCGGATTGGAAAGCGCGGATTGCAGGGTGTTCCCTCACTCCAACCCCCGTGCGGCCAGTTCGTCCTCGTCCCAGCCGAAATAGTGACCCAGCTCGTGCAGGTAGGTCAGGCGGACCTCCTCGCGGTAGATTTCAGGGTCGCCCTCGGCGTAGTCCCAGAGGTTGTCGATATACAGCAGGATGCGCGGCGGGGCCGGCTGGGAGCCGTCGAACTCGGTGCCGTGGGGGCTGCCGGAAAAGAGGCCGAGGATGTCGGGCTCGAAGCCCTCGGCCAGGACGTCTGCCTTGGGCTCGCGCTCGTACAGCACCGGCACCGCCTGCGCCAGCGGCCGCAGGTCCGCCGGCAGGCGCTTGACCGTCGCGGCCACGGTCTTTTCCGCCAACAGGATGCGGTCGGCCCGGGTCATGTTCGCTCAGAGGTAGGAGCCTGCTTGCAGGCGATCGGTGGCGGTGGTGCGCGTTACCGGATGTCGAGGACCTCGACGTCGAAGACCAGCGTCGCCCGCGGCGGGATCTTCGGCGGGCGGCCATTGACCCCGTAGGCGAGCCAATAGGGGACGATGAGCGTGCGCTTGTCGCCCTTGCGCATGAGCTGGAAGGCCTCGTCCCAGCCGGGGATGACCTGCCCGGCGCCGACGCGGAAGGTTAACGGCACGCCAGACTCGTAGGAGCTGTCGAAACGCCGGCCGTCGAGGAGGCGGCCATCGTAGTGCACCACGACCTCCTGGCCCACGCGCGCCAGCTCGCCGGAGCCGCCGGTGCGGCGGATGAACATGAGGCCGGACGGGAGGCGCGAGGCGTTGGAGTACTGGCGCGAAATCAGGAGCGCGTCCTCGCTGGTCACCTCGGGGATGCCGCGGTTCTCCATCGAGAGCCGCATGGCGCTGTTGATGGGCCGGCCGGGGTTGTCGCGGGCAAGGATGCCCGAGCGGGCGACGAGCGCGAGCGTGAGCAGGCCAAGACCGATGAGCAGGAGGATGATGAAGGTGCGCATGAAGGCAGGGGTGAAGGGTGGCGCGGTTGGGAATATTCCGCAAGCACCGGGCCGGGGTGGCGCCGGAGGTCGGGCGCTACCTTCCGGCCGCCTCAAACTTCGTCATCAGCCCATCGAGCATCGCATCCACGTGCAGTTTCACCTTCTGCGCATCGGTCAGCGGCTTCTCGGGGGTCGCGGCCTTGGCGGCCTCGGCGATGAACTGTTCGGCCTGGGCGTTGACGGCGGCGACGAAGGCCATCTTGGCTTCCTTGATGGCGCTCTCGCGCGCGGCGGGGTCGGCCGGGACCTGGCCGCCGAGCAGGGTGGGGATCAGGCGGTCGGCGATCCAGAGGCTCCACTTGCCCGTGTCGGAAAACCGCACGGCGAGGACGCCCGTGTCGCGCACGCCGAGCTGGCGGGCGAGGTCGCTGATGGCGTCGATCGGCCGCTGGCCCGGCGTCTCGGGCTCGAAGGCGCTGTAGACCCGGGCGTAGATCTGCTGGCCCGTGGCGCGCTCGAAATTGATCAGCTTGAAATTGAAGGCCCGCGCCCGCGGGACATCCGTCGGCAGGAGGCTCTCCGGGTCGTCGAAGTGCGGGTACGGGAACTTCTTCGCCGCGGCCGCCAGCGCCTGGAAGGTCGCGGCGTCGGCCTTGAACGCCTGCGCGGCCGCGCCGATGCGCAGGATGTTCACCGCGGTCATGACGTCGTCCTTCTGGATCAGCGGCAGGACCTCGCGTCCGTGGACGGTGCGGCCGAAGACGCTGTGGAGGTAGTTGAGGCGGTTGACCGGCTTGAGGGTGAGGAAGAACTGCGAGCCGTTGGTGTCGGGGCCGGCGTTGGCCATCGAGAGGATGCCGACATCGTCGTGGCGCAGCCCGGGTACGAACTCATCGGGGAAGGAATAGCCGGGCCCGCCCGAGCCGGTGCCGAGCGGGTCGCCGCCCTGCACGACGAAGTCGGGGACGACGCGGTGGAACTTGAGGCTATTGAAATACGGCGTGCCCGGTTTCGGCCCGAGCGTGCCCTCAGCGAGCCCGACAAAGCTGGCCACCGTCAGGGGTGTCTTCTCGAAAAACAGCTCGCACGTGACCGTCCCGCGCGGCGTGACGAATTCTGCATAAAGCCCATCCGCCAGCGCCGGCCGGGGGGCTTCGTCAGCAGCAAGGACGGTCGCGAAACTCAGGAGCAAAGCGCAGAACAACGGGGTCTTGATCATGCCGCCCACGCTGAGCGCGCAGCCCTCCGGATTCAATGCCAACGATCCTCAAAAGACTTAACCGCAAAGAACGCAGGGAACGCAAAGAAACGAACCCACGAACCGGGAAACCACAGATGGACGCAGATGCACACAGATGGGAAGGAGATGCCAAATTTTCCTCCTCCAGGGATCTGTGTTTATCTGTGTGTATCTGTGGTTAAATTCGGTTTGGCCCTTTGCGTTCTCTGCGTTCTTTGCGGTTAAATCCGCATTCGCTCAATGCAGCGCGACGATCAGCTTGGCCCGGCTGTCGACGCGGAGCTTTCGGAAGATCCCGCTGAGCTGCACTTTCACGCTGCCCTCGGTCTTGCGGAGCTGCTGGGCGATTTCCTTGTTGGTGAGGCCGGCGCAGACCAGCGTCGCCAATTCCCGCTCGAACGGGGAGAGCAGGTGCAGGAGGCGGTCGTGGGACTGCTCGGGCAGGACGGCCGGGCTGGGCACGATCTGGTCGTTCATGCGCAGGCGGACGACGAACACCGGCTTCGTCAGCGTGCCGCCCTTTTCCGCACGGAGGCTGATCAGCGCCTCGTGGCCGGGCTGGGCGGCGAACACGTGGCGCGTCGGCAGAGCGGCCTCGCCGGTGGGGGCGGACGCCGGGGTCGACTGGTCCTGCCATTCGCGGCGAAGCTCGTCGCAGGCCGCCTGGATCTCGGGCGGGATGGCGAACACCGCCTGCGGGCTGTAGCTGCGGGCGCGCTCGTGCCCGAGGTTCCACACGGCGCACAGCGCCAGGGCGTCCTGCGAGGTGTAGATCGGCTCGAAGTTCCAATCGAGGAACAGCACGGCCTCCGGCTTGGCCCGGTAGAAACTCTCGAGCAGGCGGCGGCGCTGGCGCTCCTGCTCGAAGATTTTCATGCGGTCGAAGGCGACCTGGATGTGCGGGTGCACCGCCTGCAATGCCTTCATCTCTGCGGGCGTGAAATCGCCCTGTTCGGCGCGGCGCCGGAGCGCAAAGGAGGTCTCGATGCCCTTGCCGTGCCAGAACAGCAGGTGGGCCGAGTAGCGCCAGTCGTAGTGCTGCATGTAGCGCCGGTAGTACGCGTGCCGCTCGATCTTGCGCGGATCCGACACGAGCTGGCTGTGCTGGTAAACGGGGATGCCCTGGTGGGCGTCGAGGAACGGCTGGAAAAACGCCCGGCCCTCCTGCGCCACGAGTTGGTTCGCCGTGGCGTCGTGCGGGTGCCGGGACTTCGCGGAAGACAGCCGGCGGGTCGACGTCTCCCGCTTCCAGTCCAGGTAATTGACCGACATCACCAGCGTGTCGTGCGGCACCACGACCTCGAAAAGATGCTGCAGCGAACTCCACAGATCGCGGAACTCCAGCGTGCCGTGCAGGTTAAGCAAGGCGGCTTGCGCGGACGGACGATTCAGCGCGGGCAGGGTGGGGATGGACTGGGCGGTGTGGCTCAAACTGCGGTGCACACCATAGGCGGAGCAACTTTCGAACCAACCCTATTCTGGGGGTCTATGCCGGAGCGTCAGATATTAACCTTCGTTAGGTTGCTCGAAGTCGCTTTCTCACGGTATCTGGGCCGCAATGACCTCACACACCCACCGCACCCTCTTCGCCGGACTGCTGCTGATTTCCGGCTGGCTGCACGCCCAGACGGCACCCGCGCCGTCTGCCGCCAAGACCACGACCGCGACTGAAACCGACGCCCGGAAGCAGATTCCCGTCGAAGCGACCGAGAAGGCCGACGAGCCCGTGAAGCTCGAGGCCGTCGAGGTCACCGGCTCCCGCATCCGCACCCTCGGTGACGAGGCCGCGGCCATCCCGGTCTTCAGCCTCCCGCAGATCGAGCTCGAACGCCGCGGCGTCAATCGCATCGCCGACCTCCGCTACGCCATCCCGCAGCTCGGCGCGGCCGTCGGCTTCAACGACAACCTGCAGAACAGCGGCACCTCCCGCGCGCAGACGGTCGGCACGTCCTTCAATCTCCGCGGCCTCGGCGGCAACTCGACGCTCGTCCTCATCGACGGCCGCCGCATCCCGCACACCGGCCAGGAGGCCCCCGGCGGCGCCGGCGGCCGCGAGGACTTCAGCGTGGACGGCATCCCCGTCTCCGCCATCGAGCGCATCGACATCCTCCCTGAGGGCGCCGGCGCCATCTACGGCTCCGAGGCAATCGCGGGCGTCGTCAACATCGTCCTCAAGAAGAACTACACCGGCGCCGAGCTGCGCCTGTCGTACGACAACACCTTCGACACCGACGTCGCGCAGACCACCGTCGGCCTCACCGCCGGCTATCGCGCCGGCAAGCTCAGCACCTTCCTCACCGCCTCCTACGAGACGCAGAACGGCCTCGCCGCGCGCGACCGCTGGTGGACGGCCACCTACGACACGCGGCAGTTCGGCTCCACCAGCACGAGCTTCCTCTCCAACGTCACCAGCGGCGCGGGTTCGCTCTCCAGCAACTCGTCGCCGGCCGCCTCGGTCGGCACCAACCTCCCGGGCACGACCTCCCACGTCGTCCTCCTGCCGACCGGTTCCAACGGCACCACCGCGGCCAACGGCGCCTACACGCCCACCACCGCGGCCGGCATCCCGCTCTACGACGCGGCGCAGTACGTCAACGGCATCGATGCCGCCACGCGGCAGAGCTTCCTGTTCCGCGCCGACTACCAGCTGCGCCCGAAGATCCAGATCTACGGCGACGTGCGCTGGAGCGAGTTCGAGAACAACTACACCGGCTCGCCCATCACGCTCTCCACCACGCTCCCCGTCGGCTACCCGGGCAATCCCTTCAGCACCGCGGTGACGCTGCGCAAGGTCTTCTATGATCTTCCGCTCCCGCAGATCGACTCCTTCCAGAAGAACATGGGCGGCTCCCTCGGCGTGCGCGGCGACTTCCTCGACACCTGGCGCTACGACGTGGGTGCCTCGTGGACGCGCAATGTCGTGTCCGACGACGCGATCACCGCCAGCAGCTTCAACTTCACCCTGCTCAACGCCGCCATCGCCTCCGCCACCAAGCCCATCCTCGCCTACGACAGCGCCACGACCAAGAACCCGAACGCCGCCGGCGTGCTCGAAGCGCTGCTGCCCGTCGCGGACCACGAGGACACGACCGACGTGTACCAATACCTCGCCACGGTCGACGGCACCGTCTGGTCCGGCTGGGCCGGCGACGTCCGCGCCGCGCTCGGCGTCGAGTTCGGCGAGGAGAAGGTCAAGTTCTGGCGCGAACCCAGCATCGTCACGCCGACCTACGTGCTGACGAAGCCCTTCAGCCGCGATCTCTCGGCCGGCTTTGCCGAGGTCACGGTCCCGCTGCTCTCGCACAAGCAGGGCCTCCCGCTCATCCACCTGTTCGAGGTCGGCGGCGCCATCCGCGCCACGGACTACTCCGACGCCGGCGGCGTCACGACCACGACCTACCGCGGCCTCTATCAGCCGGTCAAGTGGCTGACCCTCCGCGCCTCGCGCTCCGAGGGCTTCAAGCCCGTCCGCCTCTACGACCTGCAGGCGCCGGTGACGACCTTCACGGCCAACTACACCGCCACCAGCAACATTCGCGATCCGCTGCGCGGCAACGAACTGGTCATCGGCAGCTTCTCCTACAAGTCGGGCGGCAATCCGGCCCTCAGTTCCGAGGATTCCGTCTCGAAGAACGGCGGCATCGTCATCGACGTGCCCGGCCGCTGGTTCAAGGGCCTGTCGTTCTCGGCCGACTATTACCAGATCAACTACAACGACCGCTCCGGGTCGACCGGCCTGCAGAACCTGATGCTCTACTTCCCCGAGCGCGTGACCCGCGCCCCCGCCACCCCGGCCGACATTGCGGCCGGCTACCAAGGCGTCGTGACCACCTGGGATGCGAGCAACATCAACCTCGCCTGGGTGAAGACCAAGGGCTGGGACTTCCGCGCCTCCTACGCGCGCACCTTCGATGTTGGTGACGTGATGGCCTCGGTGGCCTTCACCGATCCCAACGTCGCCGTCACCCGGTCCACGCCGGCGGCCGCGCCGAGCTCCGCCTTCGGCCACCAGCCGAGCCGCCTCAGCGCCTCCGTCTTCTTCGGCCGCGGGGCCTGGGACGCCGGCCTCGTGATGAACCACCAGAGCAAGTACTACATCTCCGGCCTGACGAACACCACGTTCGCCTACCCCGAGTACACCGAGTTCAACCCGCAGGCGTCCTACAATTTCGGCCGCGACGCCCGCTTCGCGCCCGAGGCGCCGGAGTGGTGGGCCCGCTATCTCGCCGGCAGCAAGGTGACCGTCACAATCATCAACGCCCTCAACGAGGAGCCGAGCCGGGCCGACGCCGCCAACAGCCGCTTCACCGGCGATCCGCGCCTGCGCCGTTACATCATCTCGTTCGCCAAGAAATTCTAGTTGTGTGTGTTTCCGGGCCGCCGGCGTTGTCCGGCGGCCCGGCCTTTTTCCCCATGAAAAAATTCCTCGTTCTCGTCGCCTGCCTGTTCGGCGCCACTCTGTCCGCCATCGCGCAATCGCCGGAGGCGGCAGCCGCTGCCGCCCCCAAGTCCCAGGCCGACCTCGACTACGAGGCCGTGTTCGCCATCTGGCGCACGCCCGCGCCCGAGGGCCTTGAGCAGAAGGATCCCGCCTTCTGGGAATACCAGGACAAGACCATGCGGCAGTTCGCCGCCGCCGGTCGCGCCTTCGCCGAAAAGTATCCCACCGACCCGCGCCGCTACAACGGCTGGGTGCAGGCGAGCTTCACCCGCCCGTGGTTTCTGACCGGCTTCAAGCCGGAGTTCGCGACCGCGCCGCGCGAGACCAACCTCATCGTGGACCAGCCCGCGCTCGCCGCCTTCCGCGCCGAACAGGCCCGGCTGCTCACGATCGTGATCGAGTCCCCCGATGCCGCGCCGCGCCAGCGCGGCGGGGCGTTCTTCGCGCTGCTTGCCGATGCGCGCGGGGCCGCCCGGGCGGCCGGGCAGACCTTCGACATCACGGTGTACCGTCCGCTGGTGGACCGCGTCGTGACCACCCTGGCCGACGAGCGCGTGATGCCGGTGGTGGAGCAATACGTTGGCGGCCTGCGCCAGCAGTCGCCCGAGGCCGCCGCCGCCTTCGAGGCCGAAATGCAGGCCAATCCCGTCATCGCCGCCGCCCTGCAGACGGCCGTCGAGAAACAAAAGGCCGAAGCCGCCAAGGCCGCCGAGGCCGCCAAGGTGCGCGCCGCGGAGATCGGCACGATCAAGTTCACCGCCGCCGACGGCCGCGAGGTCGACGTCGCCGCGCTCAAGGGCAAGGTCGTCCTGATCGATTTCTGGGCCACCTGGTGCGGCCCGTGCATCGCCGAGCTGCCGAACGTGAAGAAGGTCTATGCGGCCTACCACGACCAGGGCTTCGAGGTGATCGGCATCACGCTCGAGAACCCCGGCCTGCGCGGCAAGGAGACGCCCGAGCAGGTCGCGGACAAGATGGCCGCGGCGAAGAAAAAGATGCTCGATTTCACCGTGAAGCAGGAGATGCCCTGGCCGCAGTACTTCGACGGCAAATGGTGGAAGAACGACTACGCCGAGAAGTTCGGCATCCAGTCCATCCCCGCCATGTTCCTCCTCGACAAGGAAGGCCGCATCGCCGCCACCGACGCCCGCGGCGAAAAGCTCGAGGCCGAGGTGAAGCGCCTGCTGGCACTCTGAGGTCATGCTGCAGGTCATGGATCGACCCGTCGCCGGCCGGCTCGCGCCGACCGCGAGCTGGAGCGAGCTCGTCCGCGACCTGCCGACGATCCCCGGCGGGTCCGAGCCGCTGACCCCGGCCGAGCAGGCCGTGGCGCATTGCCTGCGTCAGGGCCTGAGCAACCGCGAGATCGCGGCGCGCCTCGGCAAGTCGATCTACACCGTCAAGAACCAGGTCCACGCCATCCTCAACAAGAGCGGCGCGCGCAGCCGCATGCGGTACGTCACCGCCGGCCCGGCATGAGCCGCCGTCCGCCCCAGCGCCGCCCCGGGTCCCCGCCCGGCGCCGTGGTGAAGCTCACCCAGGCCGAGGCCGCGGTCGTCGCCCGCGCCGCCCGCGGCCTGAGCAACCGCGAGATCGCCACCGCCCTCCGCAAAAGCCCCGCCACCGTGAAGGGCCAGCTGAGCAGCGTCTACCGCAAGCTCCACATCCCCGGCCGCGTGCAGCTCATCCTGATGTTCCATCGCTGAGCTAGGTTTTACCGCAAAGAACGCAGAGAACGCAAAGAAACGAACCCACGAACCGGGAAACCACAGATAAACACAGATGCACTCAGATGGGAACGAGAGGCCAAATTCCCCACCTCCGGGAATCCGTGTTTATCTGTGTGCATCTGTGGTTAAAGCGGTTCGATCCTTTGCGTTCTCTGCGTTCTTTGCGGTTAAATAAAGATTTGGAAACCCGCCTCCACCCGGCAAGCTGCCGGCCATGAAAATCCTGCGGCTCCTCGGCGTGCTCTCGGCGGCGTTGGGGCTGGCGGCATTCGCGCCCGCGACCGGGCTGCCGCTGGAGACGACGACCACGCAGGCGACGAAGTTCGAGATCCTGCGCAACGGCCAGCCCGGCGGCTCCGTCTCGCTGCCGAAAGGCGCCCACCTCGAGGTCATCGGCCTCGACGGCGCCATGGTCCAGGTGCGCTACCGCACCCTCACCGGCCAGGTCCCCGCGGCCCATACCGGGCTGGCGGCGTTGGTCGCCAGTTTGTCGCCGGAGGCTGCCGCGCAAGCCGCTGCGCCCGCCCCTGCGGCCAAGGCCGCTCCAACCCCTCCAGCCGCGCCTCCGCCCGCGGCGCCGGCCGCCCCCACGGTCATGTCGCGCCGCCTGGCGGGGAAACTCGTGCGCCTGCACGCGAACGCTTTTCAGCCCCTCGAGGCGAGCCGTCTCAACGGGGTGAAGTTCTACGCGCTCTACTACTCCGCCAGCTGGTGCGGACCCTGCCGGCAATTCACTCCGCGGCTCGTCGACGCCTACCGCGAGCTGAAGGCGGATTACCCTGAGTTTGAGGTCGTCTTTGTCAGCGCCGACAACTCCGCCGGCGAAATGCGCGACTACATGAAGGGCGACCGCATGGCCTGGCCGGCGCTGAAGTTCGACGCCATCCCGACCTCAGGCGAGATCATGCAGTACTGCGGCGACGGCATCCCATGTCTCGTACTCGTGGACGAGAAGGGCAAGGTGCTGTCCGACACCAACCGCGGCGGCGACTACGTGGGCCCGCAGGCCGTGTTGCAGGATACGCGGACACTCCTGCAGCGCTACCGGCAGAAAAACCCGCGCCAGCTGTGAGGACCGGCGCGTGCTGATTCTCAACACCCTCGCTCCGGTCTTCCTGATGATCGCGCTCGGGGCCTGGCTGCAGGGCAGCGGGTTCACGTCGGCGACATTTCTCAAGGAAGGCAACCGCATCATCTACTGGTTCGGCCTGCCGGCGCTGATCTTCGTGCAGCTGGCAACCACGCCGCCGGCCCTTGACACCGCCGCGCCACCGCTGCTCGTGGTGCTGCTGGGCACGCTGGTGGTGATCCTGCTGGCCTACGGCGCCGCGCTCGCGCTGCGCATCCCGGGCAACGTCCAGGGCACGTTCGTGCAGGGTGCCTTCCGCGGCAACCTGGCCTTTGCGGGCCTGCCGATCGTCTTCTCGCTGCCCGACGCGCCGCTCGCCGGCGGCCTCACCGTGCGCACGATGGCCGTCATCGTCGTCGCGCCGGCGATGGTGCTCTACAACCTCGCGGGCGTCGGCGTGCTGCTTCTGAGCCAGCACAGTTGGGGCCTCGCGATGGTCCGCCCGCTGCTGCGGCAGCTCCCGGCCACGCCGCCGCTCTTGGCGACCCTCGCCGGCCTGGGTTACGCCGCCGCCGGCTGGCCGCTGCCGTCCGCGCTCGCACGCACGCTGTCGAGCCTCGGCGAGATGGCGCTCCCGCTCGGCCTGCTGGCCGTCGGCGGTTCGCTGGTCACCGCCAAGCTCGCCCAGGACTGGCTCAGCGCCGCCGTCGCGACGGCGATCAAGGTCGCCATCTCCCCGGCCGTCGGCTGGCTCCTCGGCACGTGGTGGGGCCTCGAGCCCGCGGCGCTCAAGGTCGTGATGATCCTGATGGCCTGCCCGACCGCGATCGTCTCCTACACGATGGTCCTCGAGCTGAAGGGCGACGAGACCCTGGCCTCCTCCGTCATCGTCGGCACAGTAGCCGGCTCCCTCGTTACCCTCGCGTTGATCGTGGGTATTTTTTAACCACGAATGCACACGAATTTACACTAATCCGGAGCGGTGCAGTCTGAAACCACAGATGAACGCAGATGCACACAGATGGGAATGAAATCCCAAGCCTAGCAACCCCCGGCCAAAATCCGGTCCACTCCAGAATCCGGATCGAACCATTAGTGAATATTAGTGTGCATTCGTGGTTAAAACGGC
The DNA here is from genome assembly GCA_964526145.1 of uncultured Opitutaceae bacterium. Taxonomy (GTDB): domain Bacteria; phylum Verrucomicrobiota; class Verrucomicrobiia; order Opitutales; family Opitutaceae; genus UBA2377. Next base: position 2,640 of record CAZGJB010000035.1, on the reverse strand, counting down.
TCGTGGATTGACCTTCCTCCGCATCTGGAAGGTCCGCACCGCCCGTTCGATCCAGTCGGCGCGGGCCTTTCTCTACAAGGTCGCGAAGCACATCGCCCTCGATTCCATCCGGCACCACCGCCGTTCGCCGATCGACGCGGTGAGTGATATCGAGGGCTTGGACGTCTTGGAAGATAAGCCCCGTGCGGCCGAGGTCGTCAGCCTCCAGGAGAAGATCGAGGTGCTGACCGACATCATCGCCGCGCTGCCGGCCGGCCGCCGTGAAATCCTCGTCCTCCGCAAATTCCGCCGCCTCTCCCAGCGGGAAACCGCCGAAGCCCTCGGCGTCTCCGAGCGCACCGTCGAAAACCAGCTCTACCGGGCCGTCCGGCAGTGCGAGGAGAAGCTCCGCGCCCGCGGCATCCGCAACCTCTACGGCGATGAAAAACGATAAACCCGCCACCGCGCCCCTCGCCGACGAACCCGACCGCAGCCAGCTCGACTGGCCGTTCCATGCCGGGGTGGTCGACCAGGTCATCGCGCAGGTCGAGGTCAAGGTGAAGCGCCGCCGGTCTCGCCGCCGCCGGTTCATCACTGGCGGTGCGGCCGTCCTCGCCTTCGCCGGCGCCCTCCTCCGAGTCAGGTGAACCACGAATGGACACGAAGGATCACGAATAAAATCCATGCCTTTGGTTTCCTGTCCCTATCCGTGTTCATCTGTGCCCATCTGTGGTTAAAATGCCTTGTTCCGACTGAGCCCGCGCAGCGCCTGTTACTTTTTTGAAAAAATGCGGTGAGTGGTTTTTCCCGCCGAGGCGTCTGCTCCAGTATGACCTCACTGCGTCTAGCTCGCATACGAGATACGCCAGCTGGTGTAATTCTCCGCGCAAGCCCAGCGGGAACTTTCCTTTTGGTTGTGGATCGGTAGGCCAAGCAACGCCGCGACGCACTCGATCTGGCCTGCGGCCCAAATACCCCCGGAGGAAATGAATCATGATGAAGCCATTCTTTAGTCTCGTGTTGTTTTGCCTGGTCGCGCTCGGCCTGTCGGCGCAGGTGCGCTCCACGCTCGCGGCCGATGCCGTGGCCGGCCCGATGAAGGCCGGCGAGAAGCTGTCGGCCAAATTGACGGTCGCGATCGAACCCGGCTGGCACATCGCTTCGATCACGCAACCCGACGGCGGGCCGGTGCGGACGGAGATCGCGTTGGCGGACAAGCAGCCGTTCAAGCTGGCCGGCCCGATCCAGGGACCCAAACCCCGGGTCGAGCACAGCGAGGCCTTCGGCATCGATGTCGAAACCCACGAGGGCACGGTGGTCTTCACCCTGCCGTTGGTCGCCACCGAGGATCTGTCGCCCGATGCCCTCAAGGCGCGACCGCTGGCCGTGGAAATCACCTACCAGGCGTGCACCGAAGAGACGTGTCTGCTGACGAAGACGGAGCGGATCTCCTGCGAGATCGAAACGCGGAGCTAGGGGATGGGCTTACGGATAGGCCTCAAGGACGGGAAGGAGCCACCGCTCTGCCCGGTCCGGTGCACCTCAAACCCCAATCACCACCTCTGGTGCAATCACGGGGTGTGGTTCCTGCATCACACGATCTACCCGACGGTCTGGACCAAGGAGCGCCAGCGATTCACGCTGAAAACCCGCTCACTCGACGAGGCCCGCACCCGCCGCGACGACTATTTCCGGATCCTCGGCGAAACGGGTGATCCCGAGGCCGCCCGATTCGGCTGTGTCGCCCGATCGCTTCCCAAGGCTCAAGAGATTCTGGCTGCGAGATAGGAACGATACCGTCCGGGCCCCGCCGGCGGTGCCGGCTTGAACTATTGACCACGGAACGGCTTCGGCCGAAAGCTGGGCACGATCTTCTGCCGCCAACGTCCATGAGCACCGACAATCCTCGGCCGGTATCCCCCGCAGCAACCGCGGCGGCCGGGGGCAAACGTCTCCGGCACCTGGGCTGGCAGGTCGGGCTGACCTACCAGGCCGAGACTCCCGGCGGCGTGGACCGCGGGCATCTGCTCCGTCTCCTCGACGAGATGGCGGCGCACGGCATGAACACGCTCAGCCTGATGATGCAGAGCTACGGTTGCTACGATCCCGGCCACGACGGCTATGCCTGGCCGACGCAGCACGAAAAACTGCGGCCCTACCGCGACGCGGCGGCGACGAATGCGCAGCCGGAGCAGGAGTATGTCCGCGATATCATCGACGCGGCTGCGGCGCGTGGCATCGCGATCCATTTGTTTCTCAACTGGGGGATCTGGAATCCGGCCAAGATCGCGCGGCACTATCCCGATGCGGTGCTGCAGCACGCCCCCGATGCTCCGCCATCGGACTGGCTGCACTGCCCCGACTCGCCCGGGGCGTGGCAACTGGGCTTGGACGAGGTCGAGGATCTCCTGACCTTCTACCGGCATCCCAACGTGACGAGCTTCGCGTTCGAACGCATCAGCTACCAGTGTCAGGACCGCTGTCATTGTCCGCACACCCAGAAAGCCTTCCTCGCCGAAACGGGCGGGCCGCTGACGTCAGCGCAGCCGAGGCGGGTCGAGGCTTGGAAGAACGAACACATCGGCGCGCGCCTGCGGGCGTACACCGCGCACATCCGGCGATTGCGGCCGGAGATCACCATCGGCCTGCACACGCAATGCG